>CAJQIK010000030.1 GCA_905478365.1 uncultured Burkholderiales Genera incertae sedis bacterium | reverse complement strand
GCTGGCCCCAACCATGTCTTGCCAACATCAGGGACGTCTCGCTTTTCGTCTCCTTTGGGGGTTTATGATTTTCAAAAACGGACAAGCTTAATCGAGGTCAGTGAATCAGGTGCGAGGGGCTTAGGATTAATAGCGGCTAAGCTTGCGCGAGAGGAGGGGCTTGAAGCTCATGCTCGTTCAGCTGAAAAGCGATTTAAATCATGAGTCGCTATTGGAGTGATCGTGTGAGCAGGTTAGATCCGTACGTTCCCGGAGAGCAAACTGAGTCAAAGTCTGTTACGAAACTAAACACGAATGAAAGCCCCTTTGGTCCAAGTAAGGAGGTGATTCAAGCAATTTCGAGATGCGTTGGCGAAGATTTAAGGTTGTACCCTGACCCGCGTAGCCTAGCGCTAAGAGATGCAATTGCCTCAGTCGAAGGGGTTAATAGCGATAATGTCTTTGTCGGTAACGGGTCAGATGAGGTCTTAGCTCATGCCTTTCAGGCATTTTTTAGTTCGAGCAGACCAATCTTATTCCCCGATATTACCTACAGTTTTTATCCGAGTTACTGTCGACTATTTGGCTTGTCTTATGAGCAGATTCCGCTAAACGACGACTTTCTTGTCAGTGTAGAGAGCTATTCAAAACAGAATGGCGGTGTCATTTTGCCTAATCCAAACGCACCGACGGGTATTGACCTGGGACTTGCAGCTATTCGGAAGTTATTAGAAAATCAATCTGAACAGGTCGTTGTTATTGATGAGGCTTATGTTGATTTTGGAGCAGAATCCGCTGCCACCTTATTAGGGGAATTCCCTAATCTCTTGGTGACTCGGTCTTTTTCAAAGTCTTACGCTTTGGCAGGCTTACGCGTGGGATACGCTTTGGGTCAAGCTGAGTTAATTGAAGGGTTACATAGGGTCAAGGATAGTTTTAATTCCTACCCGGTTGATCGCCTTGCCTCTGCTGGTGCGATAGCGGCCATTCAGGATCGAGATTACCTCGACACTACGAGGCGTAAGATCGTCAGTAATCGGGAACAACTGATATCTGGATTATCGGAATTGGGTTTTCTTGTTTTGCCCTCAGCGACGAATTTTGTGTTTGTTCAGCATGAACAAATGAGCGCAAACAGTTTGAACCAAGAACTTAGAAAAGTAGATATTCTTGTGCGGCACTTTACTCGTCCAGCTCGAATCGAGGATTTTCTCCGAATTACAGTTGGTACAGAAGCTATGGTGGATAAGTTACTTAAAAATTTAAAATTGATCCTCAGGCGTTAATAAACTACGTTATTCGTATAAAATAGCGTCGTTTATATTTATATGTGAAAATCAAAAAATCTAAATGGACAGAATCGCAAAAGTTGAAAGGCGCACCTTCGAGACTCAAATTGATGTAGAGGTTAACTTGGACGGCGCTGGTAAATCTGATATTGATACGGGTATTGGTTTTTTTGATCACATGCTTGATCAAATCGCACGCCATGGGTTATTTGACCTTTCCATTAAGGCGGAGGGAGATTTACACATTGATACCCATCATACCGTAGAGGATATTGGTATCACTCTGGGTCAAGCATTTGCCAAAGCACTGACTGATAAGAATGGAATTTTTAGGTATGGCTCTGCCTATGTGCCTCTTGATGAGGCTCTATCCAGAGTGGTGGTTGATTTATCCGGACGACCAGGCTTGGAGTATTCGGTTAATTACGTTCGCGGCCGTATTGGTGACTTTGATGTTGATGTGATTCGTGAGTTTTTTCAAGGTTTTGTTAATCACGCCGGTATTACTTTGCATATCGATAACCTGAAGGGGATCAATGCGCACCATCAATCTGAGACCGTATTTAAGGCATTTGGTCGGGCGTTACGTATGGCAGTGGCATATGACAAGCGCAGTGGTGGCGCCCTCCCTTCAACTAAGGGGCAACTCTAGTCGGTTGACTGTCTAGAATGGCTCTGGTCGTAGTAGTCGATTATGGGATGGGGAATCTTCGGTCGGTTGAGAAGGCACTCGCTCACGTTGGAATGGCTGACATTGTTAAAGTGTCAGGGCATCCTGAAGATATCGAAAAAGCGGATAAGATAGTTTTTCCAGGTCAGGGTGCAATGCCAGATTGCATGAAGGAATTAGCATCCAGAAGATTAATAGAACCTATACGTGCAGCCTCTACCGAGAAGCCGTTTCTGGGCATTTGTATAGGACTTCAACTCCTATTTGAGCGCAGTGAGGAAGGTTGTGTGGACGGTCTTGGCCTATTGCCTGGAGAGGTCCGAAAGTTTTCCTCGAATAAATTAGATGATCGAGGCGCTAAGTTCAAAGTCCCGCATATGGGTTGGAATACGGTGGATATCCGTCAGGCACACCCAATTTTTGAGGGAATAGATAGCGACGAGTATTTTTATTTCGTGCATAGTTATTTTGTCGAACCAGTCAACTCTCAAATTATTGTTGGAAAGACTGGCTACATTAATAATTTTACGAGCGCAGTCGCGCACAAAAATATCGTGGCTGTTCAGTTTCATCCGGAGAAAAGTCAACAGGCTGGACTTAAAATACTGGCAAATTTCTTGGGTTGGGATGGCTGCTGGTCTGGTTAGCCTTTTTCGGATCGCTCGGTAATTTTGAGCGGTGTATATAATTTTTTACTCTAAAATAATTCTATGATTTTGATTCCAGCGATTGATTTAAAGGATGGACATTGCGTTCGTCTCAGGCAAGGTTTGATGGAGGATGCCACGATATTTTCTGAGGATCCGCTGGCTATGGGAAGACATTGGCAAAATCTAGGCGCTGAAAGACTGCATCTGGTGGATTTAAATGGTGCCTTCGAGGGGAAGCCAGAAAACGAGGTAGCTATTAGTCAAATTGTAGATGCAATTGGTGAGAATGTTCCAGTACAAGTAGGTGGGGGTATTCGAGATCTAGTAACAATTGAGCGGTATATAAAACGTGGAGTTGCATTTGTGATAATCGGAACTGCTGCAGTACGTAAACCACAATTCCTCAAGGAGGCTTGTTCTGCGTTCCCAGGACACATCATTGTGGGGCTTGATGGGAAAGAGGGAAAGGTGGCAGTTGATGGCTGGGCAGCGGTGACCGAGGATAGAGTTATTGATTTAGCACAAAAATTTCAAGACTATGGGGTGGAGGGTGTGATATACACGGATATCGGGCGTGATGGAATGATGACTGGTGCAAATATCGAATCAACCCAAGAATTGGCATCCTCTTTGGATATACCTGTCATAGCGAGTGGCGGTATAAGCTCAATCGACGATATTCTCAGACTGAAAGAGTTGGAGGCGCACGGTGTAACGGCAGCAATTACTGGTCGAGCAATCTACGAATTGGCGTTCGACTTCAAAGAGGCTAACCGAGTTGCAAAGTATGGCTGAACCATTTACAAAGATTGTCGTTGAAGGGCGATATTAATGGCGTTAACGAAACGGATTATTCCTTGTCTTGATGTCCACAACGGACGGGTCGTAAAGGGAATAAATTTTGTAAGTCTTAGAGATGCTGGTGATCCCGTAGAGGTAGCTCAAAGATACGATGAGCAGGGCGCAGATGAGCTATGTTTTCTGGATATTACTGCGAGCAGTGATGAACGAGGCTTGATACTGAAAGTTATTGAGGATGTGGCAGAGCAGGTTTTCATACCTTTAACCGTAGGTGGGGGTGTGCGGGAAATTGCTGACATTCAAAGATTATTAAAAGCCGGTGCAGATAAGGTGAGTATCAACACTGCAGCAGTGTTGAATCCAGCTTTAGTGAAAAAGGCAAGCGAATTCTTTGGAGCACAATGCATAGTCGTTGCAATAGATGCGAAAGCACGGTCTGGCACTCATTCCGGCTGGGAAGTGTTCACCCACGGCGGACGCAACGAAACGGGGTTGGACGCGCTAGAATGGGGGTTAAGGATGCAGGAAGCGGGGGCCGGTGAAATTCTATTGACGAGCATGGATCAAGATGGCACTAAGAGAGGTTTCGATATTGAGTTGACTAAAGCCATGTCAGACGCGCTCGAAATTCCCATTATTGCGAGCGGCGGGGTCGGTGCGGTTAATCATTTTGTTGACGGCGCGCTACATGGGGGAGCTGATGCATTATTAGCAGCAAGTGTTTTTCATTATGGAGAAATGTCTGTTAATGAGGTGAAACAAGCGATGTCGAAGGCTGGTATAGAGGTTCGGTTGTGATAAAGAGTCTTATATCGGATATTCAGTGGGATGATCGAGGTCTTGTAACGGTAGTGGTTCAGGATTACAAATCTGCCAAAATTTTGATGGTTGCTTGGGCAAATGAAGCGGCGATTATTAAATCCATCGAGGACGGGCGGGCTTGTTTCTGGTCTCGATCGAGAAGTGCACTTTGGTTGAAAGGTGAGTCCTCGGGTCACTATCAATTGATTAAAGATATTTATTTGGATTGCGACGGTGACACTCTAGTCTTTAAGGTCGAGCAGGTTGGCGGTATCGCTTGTCACACGGGTCGAAACAGTTGTTTTTTTAAACGTTTAGATAAAGGCGAGTGGGTTAACAATGAACCCGTGATTAAAAATGAAGAGGACATTTACGGAAAACATGGATGATTTAGAGGTTCTCAATCGGCTACAGACTTTAATACAAACGCGCAAAAACTCTTCAGTGGAGGAGTCGTACACGTCAGGTTTATTTCAAAAAGGTCAGGACCACATCCTAAAGAAATTGGGTGAGGAGTCATATGAGGTCGTGATGGCATCAAAGGATAATGATCGAGAGCATATTATTCGCGAGCTAGCGGATTTATGGTTTCACTCCTTGGTTGTGATGGCGTACCATAACGTTTCAATCGGCGATGTAGCTCTTGAGCTGGAGCGCCGTGAGGGCGTCTCTGGGCTTGAAGAGAAGGCTAGTCGAAAAGAGTAAATGGAGCAGGCGGTAATGACGCAAGATTGTATTTTTTGTAAAATCGTGTCGGGCGAGGTTCCGAGTGATAAAGTCCATGAAGATGATGAAATACTTGTTTTTAAAGACATTCATCCTCAAACGCCCGTGCACTTACTTGTCATTCCTAAGAAGCATATCAGTTCGCTTGCGGATATAACCGAAGAGGATTATGGTTTATTGGGTAGAATGATGGGAAGGGCTCATTTATTCGCGACGAAGGCGGGTTCGATCAATGGATTTAGAACGATTGTGAACACGGGCGAAGTGGGTCGACAAGATGTATACCACCTGCATATTCATGTGCTTGGTGGGGATGCACCGCTACCCCCTATGGTTTATCGAAATAGTTAAGTTAAAAGAATAGAGTGAGGAGTTAGTATGATGATGGGGTCTTTCAGTATATGGCATTGGGTTATCGTTCTGGTTGTGGTTATTTTGGTATTCGGGACCAAGAAGTTAGGTAACTTGGGTTCAGACCTTGGGAAAGCCGTTAAAGGGTTTAAGGATGGAGTGAAGGTTAACGAGGGAGAAGAGGGCGCCCAAAAAACTGAGCTCGACGATAAACAGGATACGAGTACCGTTGTAGAGGCGGAGTCTAAAGACAAGTCAAACACTTAACTATTTTGTTGAGCGTATGAACGAGTTCCTGAATGTTTAATTTTGGTATCACGGAAATTATGGTGATCGCGGTCATTGGCCTCGTGGTCATTGGTCCAGAGCGTCTGCCGAAGGTAGCCCGAACGTTGGGGCACATGTTTAGCCGGATGCAGCGCTATGTGTCGGACGTTAAATCTGATATCAGTAAGGAAATGCAATTAGAAGAACTTAAGGCTATGCAGAAGTCGATGAAGGAAACCGCCACTGAAATACAGGAGAGCGTTTCGGAGCAGGTCAATTTTATTGAAACCGAAGTCGAAGATGCGGATAAAAGCGTAAAAAAGACAGTTGAGACCGGACTTGAGAGTTCAACCAAGGCCAGCAACCAGATCAATACCTCTAAGGCTCAGCCGCAGCCAGCGCCCGAGAAGGACGAGCCTCCGACAGATAAATCAGAAGGTGTAGCATCCGATAGAGCGGAGCCGGCCGAATTCCCTGATGACCCCTCGGTTGAACTGCCCCCAGAGGAAGATAACAAAAAAATTGGAGGTATTGATCTGGTTGGTGGTCTTGGTTTCGGTACAAAGACCGATGCATCGGTATCGAATAAGGAAGTGTCGGCCGGGGAATCCGAAACGATTGACGTCAAAAAAAATAGTGAGGTCACTTGAGCTATCTTGACGCCATACAGTGTTTCCTCGTTAAAGGGCGCCTCCTGTGAACGGTGCTGAAGGGTTTATATCGCATTTAATTGAGCTTAGGGACCGCTTATTAAAAGCAGTCGGAGCTCTTTTGCTCGTGTTCTTTGTGCTTTTTTATTGGGCGCGAGATATCTATACGTTACTTGCAGCGCCAATGATAGCGGAGTTGCCGGAAGGCGCGACCATGATCGCCATTGAGGTCGCCGCACCTTTCTTCGTTCCTATCAAGGTCACGCTGTTCGCATCGCTGATAGTGGCATTGCCTTTTGTCCTTTATCAGATTTGGGCATTTATAGCGCCAGGACTTTATACCCACGAGAAACGTTTGGTCGTGCCTTTAATAGCCACCAGTACAATATTATTTTTAGTCGGCTGCCTTTTTGCATATCTCATTGTTTTTCCAACTGTATTTCATTTTGTGGCGGCTTTCACGCCAGATGGTGTGGAAATGAATACGGACATTCAAAAGTATTTCGACTTTGTTTTGACGTTATTTCTTGCATTTGGACTCGCGTTCGAGACGCCAATAGCGGTCGTGATTTTGACGCGCATGGGTATTGTAAGTATTGAAAAGTTAAAAGAATCAAGGCCATATGTAATCGTTGGTGCTTTTGTCATAGCTGCTATTTTCACGCCCCCAGACGTCATATCGCAATTATTACTGGCATTTCCAATATGGATTCTGTACGAGGTTGGTCTGTTTATCTCCGGTATTCTCGAAAAAAAGGCAGGGCGAGAAGAGGGGAAAGATGACGTGGAAGGCGACTAAGCACTTATCGGTTTTATCGGGCTAATCGTTGACACTGGGCGCTCGCCATTATAAAATCCCGCCCTTTCGCCGGCATGCAGCTGGCAACGCCGAACCCAAAAATCTGAAACACGGATTCCGAATGAAAACTATTAGCGCAAAAGACAGTGAAGTAAACCGCACGTGGTATGTAGTTGATGCAAAGGACAAGGTTCTTGGTCGAATCGCGACGGAAATAGCTAGGCGACTCAGAGGGAAGCACAAGCCTATTTACACGTCACACGTTGATACCGGTGATTTCGTTGTTGTGGTTAACGCGGCGGACCTGAGGGTTACTGGTAAGAAAGCCAAAGATAAGAAGTATTATCGGCATAGTGGTTACCCGGGTGGTTTGTACGAAACAACGTTCGAAAAAATGCAAGACAAGTTTCCAGGTCGGGCACTTGAATTGGCTGTTAAAGGTATGTTGCCCAAGGGGCCATTGGGATACGCAATGATTAAAAAATTAAAAGTGTATCCCGGTTCAGATCATCCTCATACCGCTCAACAGCCTCAAGCACTAGAATTATAAAAGGGTAAATTATGGCTTACGCAAACCAATCAAATTACGGTACCGGAAGACGTAAAGCGGCCGTCGCTCGAGTCTATATAAAAGCAGGTTCAGGTAACATAGTAGTAAACAAGAAGCCGTTAGATCAGTTTTTCTCTCGGGAGACGGGGCGCATGTTGGTTAGGCAGCCTCTTGAGGTTACTGATTCATCAAATACATTTGATATTCAGGTAAATGTCACTGGCGGCGGTGAGACAGGACAAGCTGGAGCGGTCAGGCATGGTATTGCTCGGGCGTTGGTAGACTATGATGCGTCCTTAAAGCCAGCTTTGCGTCAAGCTGGATTAATAACGAGAGATGCCCGAGAGGTAGAGCGGAAAAAAGTCGGTCTTAAAAAAGCGCGACGTCGACCACAGTTTTCGAAGCGGTAATTGGATACTGTGTTTTTCAAAAAAAGGCCGCTTTAGCGGCTTTTTTTATTTGTATCTTGTTATACAGTTGTTAATTAACTTCATTCTAATTTTAAAATAGAGCGAGCTTATGTTGAATGTCGGAATTGTTGGGGGAACTGGTTATACCGGTGTCGAGCTTATAAGGCTGCTCAGTATGCACCCTGAGGCGCATATCGTAACCATCACGTCGAGAACTGAGGAGGGCTTAAACGTTTGCGAGATCTTTCCAAGTTTAAGGGGGCATCTCGATCTGATCTTTGTGAAGCCGTCAATTGATGTGCTGAGTCGATGTGATGTGGTGTTTTTTGCAACTCCACATGGCGTGGCTATGGAGCAAGCTCAGAGCTTAGTTGATAGGGGCGTACGCGTAATCGATCTCGCTGCAGACTTCAGAATGAAAGATCTGACGCAATGGAAAAAGTGGTATGGCACAGACCATAGCGCACAGCAATTGCTTGAGGAAGCTGTTTATGGTTTGCCCGAAATCAATAGAGAGAAAATTAGGAATGCCCAGGTAGTCGGAAACCCCGGTTGTTACGCGACAGCTATTGAACTGGGTTTTGCGCCGCTCCTTTCTTCTGGGTTGGTTGACCCCCGGTCTTTGATTGCAGATGCAAAATCAGGAGTAAGCGGTGCTGGTCGGAAGCAAGAGCTCGGCATTATTTATTCTGAAATCGGCGATAACTTTAAAGCCTATGGTTTAGGTGGGCATCGACATCATCCGGAAATAGTAGAAATTTTGCGCGGTATAACTGGAGCTAATGTTGAGCTTAGGTTTACGCCTCATTTGCTTCCGATAAACCGAGGGATATTAGCAACGCTATATGCAAACTTGAACGAGCGTAGTGCTCACTTGGTTAGAACTGCATTTGAAACATTTTTTGAGAATGAGCCATTTGTTGATGTTTTGCCAGTGGGCCAATTCCCTGATACGAGATCTGTTCGTGGATCAAATTTTTGTAAGATCGGTCTGCAGATATCGGAGGATGAAAATTCGGTATTAGTGGTCTCTGTGCTTGATAATCTTGTGAAAGGGGCTTCTGGGCAGGCTATTCAAAATATGAACATCATGTTTGGATTAGATGAGAAAATGGGATTAAATAGTCTTGGTCTGGTACCATAAGGTGTAACAGACACGCCGACTGAATTTGTTGTCAGTGGCTGTACGAAGTTAGGAAACTTGTAACTTATTTTCTTGTCACAGGAAAAGATGTAATTTAACGGAGAGGTATAAATGGAAGTTGTTTCCCACACCGCGCAACAACTGGTCTTTACTGAATCAGCTGCTAGTAAGGTCAAAGAGCTGATTGATGAGGAAGGTAACACAGAATTAAAGCTGAGAGTTTTTGTATCCGGCGGCGGATGTTCCGGGTTTCAGTATGGCTTTACTTTCGACGAAGAAATTAACGAAGACGATGCGCAGGTCGATAAGAACGGGGTCAAGCTCTTAATTGATGCAATGAGCTACCAGTACCTAGTCGGTGCTGAAATTGATTACCAGGAGGGTATCGACGGGGCACAGTTTGTGATTAAAAATCCTAATGCCACTTCAACTTGCGGGTGCGGTTCCTCGTTCTCCGCCTAGCTGTCGCTGAACGCCAACACTCGTATGATTTTATAGTTTGAGCTAGTTGGTAGGGGATGCGCCCAAACGCGCGAGCAAATTCTTGGCAGACGCCGTTTTTAAATTAAATTCATTTTTGCGGTCGGCTCTTATTGGTGGTCCGGGAGGCGTTACCGCTTTTGAGGGATCCACTTGGCGTCCATTCACCAAAAACTCATAGTGTAAATGCGGACCGGTTGCCATACCACTTTTCCCAACATAGCCGATTATTTGGCCTTGTTCTACCTTTGAGCCTTTTTTGAGTTTTTTGGCGTATCTGGACAAGTGAGCGTAACGGGTTGAAACACCGTTTTGATGCCGAATTTCAATAAATCGGCCATAAGCGCCTTTGGAGCCGATGTACCTGATAGTACCCTTGCTCACTGCCATGATTGGTGTGCCTGTTGCGGCACCATAGTCAATGCCTTTATGAGCCCTCCATTTTTTTAAAACGGGATGCAATCGACGCTTTGAAAAGCCCGATGTGACTCTTGAGAATTTCAAGGGCGATCTTAGAAAGGCATTTTTAATATTTTCCCCATTTTCTGTGTAGTAACCGCTTCTTTTTGTGTCCTCGTCCTCGAATAAATACGCCCTATATTCTTGTCCATTATTGGTAAATTCGAGGGCATGAATTCTCCCGGAGGAGATATATGTGTTGTCAGAAAAGTTAGCGGAATAGATGATGGAGAACCGAGCGCCGCTTCGAATATCCCTATTAAAGTCGATTTCACTGGCGAGGATGTCTGCCATCTCTGAGGCTAACTCGTCCGCAATTCCATTGTTTTCTAGTGCCTTGTAAAGCGACGACTGGATGGTACCTGATCCAAATAGTAAGCGACGTTTCAAAAGGACAGGCCTGATTTCGAATCCGCGGTCATTGGGGACAACTTCCATCGCCCTACCATTCCGTGAAAACATAAGTAATTTGTTAAGCTTCCCTTGAGGGGTGATGTGGACTCGAACAGAATTTCCAGCCTTAAGTTTTAATCTCTTATGTGTTTCTTTGGTGGATAAAAATTTAATGAGTAGTGCATCGTTGATGTTCAATCGGCGAAGCAGGGTAATAAATGTGTCCCCCTTTTTTATGGTTACCTCTTCGACAAAGGAACCAAGTCGATGGATTTCATCATCCTCTTTAGCAGTAATTGTTATTTTTGTTCCGACTATTTTCCGCTCAGTGTTGGAAGGTGTGGGATCTGGCACATAACCAAGGGTAAGGATAAGACAACAACCTAAAATGAAAAGCATTACGGCTAATTTCGCAATCAATGGGAGGCGAAATTGGGTCAATAGCTTGATGTACGATATTATGGAGTTCAATTCGATTTTAATAACCGTTTAGGCGAGAAGAGTTTACCAGATTTAAAAGAATTTCATTACTAGCGTCGGTTCGTTAATAACGGTATGACTTTAGTTTTTCTAGTCTTAATAACTTTATAGATAGGATGTTTGCGTGTTCGACGAGCAGTTAAAAATTATCAAGCGAGGAATAGAAGAATTAATTTCTGAGGAGGCCTTGCTAGACAAGTTGAAAAAGAAGGACAAACTTCGAATTAAGGCAGGCTTCGATCCGACTGCGCCAGACTTACATCTGGGACACACTGTTCTTATCAATAAGCTTAAGCACTTCCAAGACTTAGGGCATCATATTGTCTTTTTGATTGGCGATTTTACAGGGATGATTGGTGACCCTACCGGAAAGAATACGACGCGTCCGCCTTTGACTCGGGATGAGGTCGTGGCAAATGCGGAGACTTATCAAAAACAGGTATTTAAGATCTTAGATCCAAAATTAACTGAGGTCGCGTTTAATTCGACTTGGATGGGTGCTTTTACCTCCGCGGAAATGATCCGTCTGGCCTCCAGTTATACGGTGGCGCGCATGTTGGAGCGTGATGATTTTGGGAAACGTTATAAAAGCGGTCAACCCATCGCAATTCACGAGTTTTTGTATCCGCTTGTACAGGGATACGATTCAGTCGCTTTAAGGGCTGATGTCGAGTTGGGAGGGACTGATCAAAAGTTTAACTTGTTGGTCGGACGCGAGCTTCAAAGAGACGCCGGACAGGACCCTCAATGTATCCTTACGATGCCTCTGTTGGAGGGATTGGATGGCGTGAATAAGATGTCAAAATCATTAAATAATTACGTTGGGATTGAGGATGCTCCAGCCGAGATGTTCGGCAAGCTAATGTCAATTTCTGACGACCTAATGTGGCGATATATCGAATTACTGTCGTTTGAGAGTCTGCAACACATAGAGACGTGGAAGACCGAAGTGTCAGACGGACGAAACCCGAGAGACATCAAGGTAATGTTCGCGAAGGAGATCGTCGCTCGCTTTCATACCGCGATAGCAGCTGAAACTGCGCTTGCCGACTTTGAATCACGCTTCCGACATGGGGGTGTACCAGACCAAATGCCGGAGATTTCCTTATCTGCTGAGGGTCCGGGGCTTTCTGTAGTCCAAGCGCTGAAACTATCGGGTCTATCAACCAGCACATCAGAAGCTATGAGAGGGATAAAGCAAGGCGGTGTCCGGATAGATGGAGAGAAAATTTTGAACAAAGAAACGACAATTGCGAAGGGGAAAAGTGTCGTTTTGCAGTTCGGAAAAAGAAAATTTGCAAAAATAGAGATTAATTGAACCCTTTTCGCTTAAAACCCTTGACCGAGCTCGTAATTACGGTAGAATGCGCGGCTCCGCTAAACATTAAGGCGGATTGCTCTTTAAAAAATCGGATAGCTAAAGCGTGTGAGCGCTTTGTGTTTGTAAAGTGTTATGGATGCGTGTACTAGTGCTTAGGCGCTAGTTGCTCAAAAAATAGTAGTTTGCAGTATATGAAGTGCTCATACTTATGGATTCTTGTTAATGGAATCTTTTGAGTAAGAGCAGTTGGATTGAACTGAAGAGTTTGATCCTGGCTCAGATTGAACGCTGGCGGCATGCTTTACACATGCAAGTCGAACGGTAACGCGGACTTCGGTCTGGCGACGAGTGGCGAACGGGTGAGTAATGCATCGGAACGTATCCATTTGTGGGGGATAGCCCGGCGAAAGCCGGATTAATACCGCATAATCTCCGAGGAGGAAAGTGGGGGACCTTCGGGCCTTACGCTGATGGAGCGGCTGATGTCGGATTAGCTTGTTGGTAGGGTAAAGGCCTACCAAGGCGACGATCCGTAGCTGGTCTGAGAGGACGACCAGCCACACTGGAACTGAGACACGGTCCAGACTCCTACGGGAGGCAGCAGTGGGGAATTTTGGACAATGGGGGCAACCCTGATCCAGCCATGCCGCGTGCGGGAAGAAGGCCTTCGGGTTGTAAACCGCTTTCAGACGGAAAGAAACAGTACAAGCTAATACCTTGTACGAATGACGGTACCGTCAGAAGAAGCACCGGCTAACTACGTGCCAGCAGCCGCGGTAATACGTAGGGTGCGAGCGTTAATCGGAATTACTGGGCGTAAAGAGTGCGCAGGCGGCTCTCTAAGACAGGTGTGAAATCCCCGGGCTTAACCTGGGAATGGCGCTTGTGACTGGAGAGCTAGAGTGTGGCAGAGGGGAATGGAATTCCTGGTGTAGCAGTGAAATGCGTAGATATCAGGAGGAACACCGATGGCGAAGGCAGTTCCCTGGGCCAACACTGACGCTCATGCACGAAAGCGTGGGGAGCAAACAGGATTAGATACCCTGGTAGTCCACGCCCTAAACGATGTCAACTAGTTGTTGGGGAAGGAGACTTCTTTAGTAACGTAGCTAACGCGTGAAGTTGACCGCCTGGGGAGTACGGCCGCAAGGTTAAAACTCAAAGGAATTGACGGGGACCCGCACAAGCGGTGGATGATGTGGATTAATTCGATGCAACGCGAAAAACCTTACCTACCCTTGACATGTGAGGAACTTGTGAGAGATCACTTGGTGCCCGAAAGGGAACCTCAACACAGGTGCTGCATGGCTGTCGTCAGCTCGTGTCGTGAGATGTTGGGTTAAGTCCCGCAACGAGCGCAACCCTTGTCATTAGTTGCTACATTTAGTTGAGCACTCTAATGAGACTGCCGGTGACAAACCGGAGGAAGGTGGGGATGACGTCAAGTCCTCATGGCCCTTATGGGTAGGGCTTCACACGTCATACAATGGCGCGTACAGAGGGTTGCCAACCCGCAAGGGGGAGCTAATCCCAGAAAGCGCGTCGTAGTCCGGATTGTTCTCTGCAACTCGAGAACATGAAGTCGGAATCGCTAGTAATCGCGGATCAGCATGTCGCGGTGAATACGTTCCCGGGTCTTGTACACACCGCCCGTCACACCATGGGAGTAGGTTTCACCAGAAGTAGCTAGCCCAACCGTAAGGAGGGCGGTTACCACGGTGAGGTCTATGACTGGGGTGAAGTCGTAACAAGGTAGCCGTATCGGAAGGTGCGGCTGGATCACCTCCTTTCTAGAGTAATAGCAAGCAGCGTAATATTTTGCTTCGCGAAGTGCTCACATGCTTTAGCTGTCTGCTGAACTCGAGACTATCACTAGACCGGGTCTGTAGCTCAGTTGGTTAGAGCACACGCTTGATAAGCGTGGGGTCGATGGTTCAAATCCATCCAGACCCACCAACGACCTGAATAAGGGGCTATAGCTCAGCTGGGAGAGCACCTGCTTTGCAAGCAGGGGGTCATCGGTTCGATCCCGATTAGCTCCACCAAAATCAGTCATTTGATCTGGTTCTAGGGGGAATTGAGGTGTGAGAGGTACGGAGTTGCTAAACTCTCTAGCTCTCACCTTTCAACGGTGAAGTGTTCTTTAACAATATGGAAGAAGTAGATTTGATGTATCACTTTTATGTGAGGTGATGCATTAGATCATGGGTTTAAAGATTGTATTGTTTTGTATGCAAGATGTTTTTGTGTACTCAAACATGTTCTCTTGATTTTTTTAGAATTCAAGTAATAAGTAAGACAAGCGATCCTGTAGTGATGCAAGTTTTTTGTGGTATGCAAGGCTATAGGGTCAAGCGAATAAGTGCATGTGGTGGATGCCTTGGCGATTACAGGCGATGAAGGACGTGGTAGCCTGCGATAAACTGCGGGGAGCTGGCAAACAAGCTTCGATCCGCAGGTTTCCGAATGGGGAAACCCAGCCCGTAAGGGTTATCCTGGTCTGAATACATAGGACCAGTGAAGCGAACCCGGTGAACTGAAACATCTAAGTAACCGGAGGAAAAGAAATCAACCGAGATTCCGGAAGTAGCGGCGAGCGAAACCGGACCAGCCATTGCGATTTAGCAGTTGTTTTAGCAAAACGGTATGGAAAGACCGACCATAGAGGGTGATAGTCCCGTATGCGAAAGAACGATTGTGGAACTAGGCGCAAAACAAGTAGGGCGGGACACGTGAAATCCTGTTTGAATATAGGGGGACCATCCTCTAAGGCTAAATACTCGTAATCGACCGATAGTGAACCAGTACCGTGAGGGAAAGGCGAAAAGAACCCCGGGAGGGGAGTGAAATAGATCCTGAAACCGCATGCATACAAACAGTAGGAGCCCCTGCTTCAAGCGCATTAACGTGCTTGTTGCATTTAGTGTTTTTGAAGCAGGGGTGACTGCGTACCTTTTGTATAATGGGTCAGCGACTTATATTCACTGGCAAGCTTAACCTTTTAGGGGAGGCGTAGGGAAACCGAGTCCGAATAGGGCGATTTAGTCGGTGGGTGTAGACCCGAAAGCGGATGATCTATCCATGGCCAGGTTGAAGCGAAGGTAACACTTCGTGGAGGACCGAACCAACTAACGTTGAAAAGTTAGTGGATGAGCTGTGGATAGGGGTGAAAGGCTAAACAAATCCGCAAATAGCTGGTTCTCTCCGAAAACTATTTAGGTAGTGCCTCGTGTTACACCTTCGGGGGTAGAGCACTGTTTTGGCTAGGGGGTCTTTATTGATCTACCAAACCAAGGCAAACTCCGAATACCGAAGAGTGCATTCACGGGAGACAGAGCACCGGGTGCTAACGTCCGGACTCAAGAGGGAAACAACCCAGACCGCCAGCTAAGGTCCCCAATTATGATTAAGTGGTCAACGAAGTGAGAAGGCCCAGACAGCCAGGAGGTTGGCTTAGAAGCAGCCACCCTTTAAAGAAAGCGTAATAGCTCACTGGTCGAGTCGTCTTGCGCGGAAGATGTACCGGGGCTAAAATCATAAACCGAAGCTGCGGATTCGAACATCTTCGGATGTTTGAATGGTAGGAGAGCGTTCTGTACGCCTGTGAAGGTGGATCGTAAGGTCTGCTGGAGGTATCAGAAGTGCGAATGCTGACATGAGTAGCGATAAAGGGGGTGAAAAGCCCCCTCGCCGAAAGCCCAAGGTTTCCTGAGCAACGTTCATCGGCTCAGGGTGAGTCGGCCCCTAAGGTGAGGGCGAAAGCCGTAACTGATGGGAATCTGGTTAATATTCCAGAACCGCCGTGTAATGCGATGGGGTAACGGAGAAGGTTAGGCAGACCGGGTGTTGGATGTCCCGGTGAAGTGTGTAGGCGGAGCTCTTAGGCAAATCCGGGAGCTCACTAACGCTGAGGCACGGGACCAGCGAAGCTTGCTTCGCGAAGCTGCTAATACCATGCTTCCAAGAAAAACCTCTAAGCTTCAGTTACACGGGACCGTACCGTAAACGGACACACGTGGGCGGGATGAGAATTCTAAGGCGCTTGAGAGAACTCAGGAGAAGGAACTCGGCAAATTGACACCGTAACTTCGGAAGAAGGTGTGCCCTGTTAGGGTGAAGGGACTTGCTCCCGGAGCTCGAGAGGGTTTCAGAGAATCGGTGGCTGCGACTGTTTATTAAAAACATAGCGCTGTGCTAACACGAAGAGTGGACGTATACAGCGTGACGCCTGCCCGGTGCCGGAAGGTTAAGTGATGGGGTGCAAGCTCTTGATCGAAGCCCCGGTAAACGGCGGCCGTAACTATAACGGTCCTAAGGTAGCGAAATTCCTTGTCGGGTAAGTTCCGACCTGCACGAATGGCGTAACGATGGCCACACTGTCTCCTCCTGAGACTCAGCGAAGTTGACATGGTTGTGATGATGCAATCTACCCGCGGCTAGACGGAAAGACCCCGTGCACCTTTACTGCAGCTTTGCATTGGACTGTGATGGAATTTGTGTAGGATAGCTGGGAGGCTTTGAAGAGCAGACGCTAGTTTGTTTGGAGCCAACCTTGAAATACCAGCCTGATTGTATTGCGGTTCTAACCTAGGTCCCTTATCGGGATCGGGGACCATGCATGGTAGGCAGTTTGACTGGGGCGGTCTCCTCCCAAAGAGTAACGGAGGAGTTCGAAGGTTCGCTAGGTACGGTCGGACATCGTACTGATAGTGCATTGGCATAAGCGAGCTTGACTGCGAGACTGACGGGTCGAGCAGGTGCGAAAGCAGGACAAAGTGATCCGGTGGTTCTGAATGGAAGGGCCATCGCTCAACGGATAAAAGGTACGCCGGGGATAACAGGCTGATCTCCCCCAAGAGTTCATATCGACGGGGAGGTTTGGCACCTCGATGTCGGCTCATCACATCCTGGGGCTGTAGCCGGTCCCAAGGGTATGGCTGTTCGCCATTTAAAGTGGTACGCGAGCTGGGTTTAGAACGTCGTGAGACAGTTTGGTCCCTATCTACCGTGGGCGCTGGAAGTTTGAGAGGACCTGCTCCTAGTACGAGAGGACCGGAGTGGACGTAGCTCTGGTGTACCGGTTGTGACGCCAGTCGCATTGCCGGGTAGCTAACTACGGAAGAGATAAGCGCTGAAAGCATCTAAGCGCGAAACTCGCCTCAAGATGAGACTTCCCGGAGGTTTAACCTCCCTAAAGGGTCGTTGCAGACTACAACGTTGATAGGTCGGGTGTGCAAGCGTAGCAATGCGTTCAGCTAACCGATACTAATTGCCCGTGCGGCTTGATCCTATAGCCTTGTGTATCAAGGCAGTAGGTTGCTTGTACGAAAATAAAATAAGACGATCAGAGTGCAATCTGATAACTCATACTTCTTTCATGTGTTGAAGGCAAAGAATTTGTAAAGCTTTGCCTGGTAGCAATAGCGAGGTGGTACCACTCCTTCCCATTCCGAACAGGACCGTGAAACGCTTCAGCGCCGATGATAGTGCGAGGTATACCGTGCGAAAGTAGGACACTGCCAGGCTCCCAATTAACCCCTCGTTGGTATTTCAACGAGGGGTTTTTTTATGCTTGAGATATCTATTTACGTCCTCTAACGTAGGGAACAAATTTTATTTATCTATTTGACCTATATTTAGATGCAAGCAGTTAAAATGTTGTTCGCAATTATTATGTTTGATGAAGGTCTTATGGAATCTAAAGAGCGGGTAGTATTGGGTGGAGGGTGCTTTTGGTGCTTAGATGCCGTGTTTTTAAGGATTAATGGAGTTCAATCCGCGGTTTCTGGCTATATGGGGGGGGCGAATGCGAATCCTACTTATGAGGCGGTATGTTCTGGAACAACTGGTCATGTCGAAGTAGTCGAGATTGTTTTCGAAAAAGAGGTTATCGAGTTTACTGACATTTTACGAATCTTTTTCTCGATACATGACCCTACAACACTGGATCGGCAAGGGGCTGATGTTGGTTCTCAATACAGGTCCGTTATTTTTACGCACACGGACGAGCAGATGGCTGAGGCGAATCAATTGATTCAGCAATTGGATGGCACCAGTACTTGGAGCAGACCCATTGTCACGGAAGTGAAACCTGTGGACATATTTTATGCGGCCGAGGACTACCACCACCAATACTATGAGAGCAATCGTTCACAACCCTACTGTCAATATGTAATTGATCCAAAAATCGAAAAATTACGTAATTCGTGGGCTAAATTTTTAAAGACGGCACCTTAAAAATCGAATTCGGTGAGCACGTGGCCAGGACCTTCTTGAGAGGTTTGGGTATTTTCTTTGTCGATGACTTTTGTTCCATTGACCCAAACGCTATGAATACCGTTGGGCTTCCTCATTAGTCGAGAGCCTTCACCAGGTAAATCATCAAGTTTAAAGAGTTTCGAAATACCGATGCTCTTGGGATCAAAAAGAACGAGATCAGCATAATACCCCTCTTTGATCCGTCCTCTTTCCTTAATACGGTACTTAGCGGCAGGGTCTGATGTTAACTTTTCAACTGCATTTTCTAAGGAGAAAGTCCCTGTTTTATTTACCCAATGCTGCAAAAAATAAAGTCCAAAACCAGCATCACAAAGAAACTCAACATGTGCTCCAGCATCTGATAATGCAATAATCGCATTGCGGTGGGAGAGCAGCTTACCGACACCCTCATCATTATTTTGGTACATCTTCCCAACGAATTGCGCGTCCAGCGGCTGATCGAATAGCCAATCGAGCGGCTCCTGATTGGCCTTTTTAGCTAGCTTCGTAATCGGTATTTCATTCAATTCGATCTTATCCCAGGCGCCATTAAAGATCGCACCAATTTTGCGTTCAGAGAGATTATGCTTGAACTCATTTCTAAACTTTGGACTTTGATAAATTGACACCAGTTGCTCGGGCGACGCTAATTTGACCGCATTAAATGCCTCGTGAGCATAAAATATATATGGATTGCGTAACGTAAAATCAAAAGAAAGCGGATGTGGGTTCGCATGAATGTAGACCTCACGGCCGCGATCTAGAGCTTGTTCGCACCTTCGGTAGTAATCGGTGGACGCAGAGGGATCTGAGTCGTTGTGCATGGCGAGAACCGAAACGAGAAACGTTGGACAGTCGAATGTTTTGCTCACGTGTTCTAAGTATTCAGGCGTGGCCCTTTGGCCGCCGGCTGTAACAAAAACCCCCTTTCTTTTTTTTATCGGTTCAAGTAATGCGTATAGCTCCTCATCTTCTGCGATTGTTGATGGCATGGGTCGCCCCTCATAACCCGAATGATTGGGAGAAAATGACGATGCAAAGCCAATTGCGCCATGTAATAGCGCGTCATCTACAATCGCACGCATAGCATCGAGCTCTTCTTCCGTTGGTTTAATTCTTACGGAACTATCATCGCCCATCACGGCAGTTCTTATCGCTGAGTGACCAACTAGAACTGCGACATTTGCGTGCGGTCGTTGCTGATCTATGTATTTTAGATAGTCTGGAAATGATTCGAATTTCCATTGAGTACCTTCAAGAAGTGTTTTTAGGTTCATACCCTCAACGACGGATAGGTTTTTAAGCATAATCTCCTGACGCTCAGGTGGGCAAGGTGCGATACCGAAGCCGCAATTTCCCATGACCGCCGTGGTTACTCCCATCGATGGAGAGGGAGACAGTGTGGGGTCCCAGGTAATTTGTGCATCATAGTGGGTGTGCACATCAATGATGCCGGGCATTAATGATAGTCCTCGCGCGTCAATGATATTTGCCCCATCACTATTCAAGTCGCCAATAGCTACAATTTTTTCTCCACAGATGCCTACATCGGCGCGATATGAATCCTCACCTGTCCCGTTGTAAATTGTCGCACCTTTAATGATCGTATTAAATTTATGAGAAGACATGGTGTCAGTGCCGATCTATGGAGATTATTGGAGTAATTTCTCTAGATTATCATTGATTTCAATCTTAAAAGAGAGGATTCTTGAGCTTAGTGATTTGCCGTAATTATCAAGGCACAGTGAGCGGGAAACCCCGCCACCAAGGGCGCCTTCACATACAAAATTCAACATCTGAAGTTCGTCTAAGCTGTACCTGGTAACGTTTCCTTTAATAACCCCCGAATAAAAATTTTTGAATTCATCCGCTGACAATTGATTTTTAATTGGGGCGTAAAACTCTGGGTGGTAGGCGATCACTGAAATATTCGAGGTGTTTCCTTTATCCCCAGACCTACAATGTGCGAGTTGAACTAACTTGATAAGCATTGTGATTTCTCAGCTTTCGTACAATTTAATGGATGGACTGATCTTATCGCGATCAACTAGTGATGACCAAACTCCAATTATTTCTCTTGTTCTGTCTTGATGAGGAACCCGTTTTCCGGTCATTCCTACTCCCGACACAGCCATACCATCAACTTCTCGACCGACTTTCATGGCTTCCTCACGGGTTGCAGTTCTCGCTGCGACTCGGACAGCGACCTCGTAGGGTTCGTGTTTTATCTCTGGTGTCATATCACCATGAATAGCATTTAGTCCTAAATAATCTATTCGTAGCTCCTCAGCCTTTAGTCCTACGATTTTGAAGCGTTCTCTCAAAATGGTCTCCGCGAGTCTTGCTCTTTTTAGCGCACCTTCGCCCGCATAGAAAAACATATCTTCTCCTATGAAGCCCTCTTCACAACCGATTGATACTTTAAGGGTTGGTGTGCGAGGTTTTCCTGAAATACCAGAAACCATCACCCGATTCTCCGCAATTTCCTCTATGCACGTGGTTGAAAAATCGACGATGACGTCAGGGGTAATGTAGTTATATGGATCATGTACTTCGTATAAAAGTTGCTCTTTGATCGTCATGGCGTTAACAACGCCACCAGTACCCTCGAGCTTTGTAATAACAGCTGTGCCATTTTTGTGGACTTCGGCTATTGGAAATCCCAAATCCCAAGGTCTCGGGACATCTTTGAGACCAGGATCTGCGAAATATCCACCTGTGACCTGTGCCCCACACTCCATGAGATGTCCGATCCCATTGGCTAATCCAAGCTGCATAAAGTCACCTGCCCCCCACCCATATTCAAACATCATGGGCGCCGCAAAAATTGAGGGATCTGCTATTCGACCAGTCACAACGATTTGAGCGCCTTTGCTCAAGGCCTGAACAACTGGTTCTGCGCCTTGATACACCTCTGCTGAGACTATTTTATCCTCTAGGGAGTGTGTTCGTTCCCCTGTTTCTAAAATAGTGTCAGTTAAACTCAGTACGTCCTCAGTAATTAGACTTCCGTTAATGGCCGCTACTTTTACCCCATGGATGCCCATCTTCCTCAGCCAGTAAATGATTCGTTCTGCGGCTCCGTTTGGATTGATCCAACCTTGGTTGGATATTATTTTCGTCTTGTTCTCAATGCAACCAGGTAAGACAGCCTTCATTCTATCGTCTAACCAAGTGTCGTAACCCGGGAAATCGGGATCCCGTCTCTTTCGAACTTGTGCTGCAGAGATAGTTGCTTCAGCCATAGTTTCAAAACATAGATAATCCAGCCGACCTTTATCCGCATTATCTTTTGCAGGAGATATTCGATCCCCCCACCACGCTGAGCCTGATCCGATACGTATAGTCATATTTCTTACTTTAAAATAAATGAGTAACAGAACTGAACACTCTACCCGTAAATGTGAGGAGAACGATAATTTTTATGCAATCGTATCGCTTTCACAGGAAAGCATATAAATATCCTTTTTATTTGTTTTTCACTGATACTGAGCATTCAAAACCAGGGAGAAGTTTTTATAATTTTTATCGAACTTATACGTTTTTAGATCGAAAAAGTATTGACAATGTAACCAACGCTGTGCATTCTCTAAAACGCATGCCGGAGACGGTACTGGACCTTTAATTTTTGATACTGATACCACTCGATAATGTGGTTTAAAACAGGAGACTTGAAGATGGCAGCTGCTAAAAAGAAGCCCGCGAAAAAAGCACCGGCAAAGAAAAAACCTGTAGCGAAAAAAGCACCGGCAAAGAAAAAACCTGTAGCGAAAAAAGCTGCTGCGAAGAAAAAGCCAGCAGCCAAAAAGGCACCTGCTAAGAAAGCTGCTGCGAAGAAAAAGCCAGCAGCCAAAAAGGCACCTGCTAAGAAGGCTGTAGCGAAGAAAAAGCCAGCAGCCAAAAAGGCACCCGCTAAGAAAGCTGTAGCGAAGAAAAAGCCAGCAGCTAAAAAGGCACCTGCTAAGAAAAAATCAGCGGTGAAGAGAAAGCCTAATCCAGCATTCATGAAGCCTATGACACCAAGCGCGGCACTAGCGGCTGTGGTTGGCGCGAAGCCGATACCGCGGACTGAGGTAACTAAAAAGATATGGGCGTATATCAAGAAAAATGATCTTCAGGATTCAAAAAACAGAAGAAATATTAATGCCGACGATAAATTGAAGCCAGTTTTCGGTGGTAAGAAACAGGTATCAATGTTTGAAATGACAAAGCTAGTTAATAATCATTTGTCATAACGTAACGCTTATTGAGGGCGGTCCGATTGTTATCGGGTCGCCCTTTTTATTTGTTCGCTTAAATTAAAGGTTTTTGTTTTATGGCTCTCATTCGTCCGTTTAAAGGTCTACGTCCGTCTCCAGGTAAAGCTGGCGAGGTGGTGGCTCCACCATATGATGTGATGTCCTATCAAGAGGCTGTTGATCTAGCCGAAGATAAGCCTAATAGTTTTCTTCATATCTCGAGACCCGAAATAGATTTGCCTCCGGGCACTGATCCGTACTCATCAAGAGTGTACGAAAAAGCGAAGTCCAATTTAAGAGTACTTTTGGATGAAAGAATCTTGTCTAGAGATGACGTCGCATGTTTTTATGTTTATCGACTGACTGGGCACGGCGTGTGTCAGACTGGACTTGTTGTGACTGCTTCTGTTGATGCTTACGATAAAAATTTTATTCGCAAACATGAATTTACAAGGCCAGTCAAAGAGGATGATCGTGTTCGTCAGATTGATGCGCTCTGCGCACAGACTGGCCCAGTACTAATCGCCTACCCATCGTCGACACTTATTGATTCCATTATTGCATCCGAGTCTGTAGGTAAGCCAGAGATGGAGGTTTTGGCTGCTGATGGCGTACGACATGAGGTGTGGGTTGTTTCTTCAGCTGAGAAATTGGCGCAACTCGTTGCA
Source organism: uncultured Burkholderiales Genera incertae sedis bacterium (assembly GCA_905478365.1). Lineage (GTDB taxonomy): Bacteria > Pseudomonadota > Gammaproteobacteria > Burkholderiales > Eutrophovitaceae > Eutrophovita. Next base: position 25,690 of record CAJQIK010000030.1, on the reverse strand, counting down.
TTATTTGATGATCTACCAGCGGTTTACATAGCAGACGGTCACCATAGATCTGCGGCTGCCTCAAGAGTTAAGAAACTCATGGCAGAGAGGGATTCGGATCAAAGCAATGATGCAAAAAGCTATGATTACTTTCTAGCAGTCGCGTTTCCTCAGGATCAAATGCAAATTCTTGCATACAATCGAGTAGTTACCGATCTCAACGGTTTGAGTCCCGATGATTTTTTGGAATGTTTGCAGAAGGATTTTGATGTTAGGCCATCCGATGAACCGGTAACACCTGAGAAAAAGGGGGAGATGGGTTTATATCTCGATGGCCATTGGTATATCTTGACGGCGTCCACCAATTCAATTTCTGATGACCCAGTGGAAAATCTTGATGTCAGTATTTTGTCGAATCGAGTATTGGCCCCAGTGCTCGGAATCCATGATTTGAGGAAAGATAGGCGAATAGACTTTGTGGGCGGAATTCGAGGTACCCAGGAATTGATGAAGCGTGTGGATTCTAAGGAAATGGCGTGTGCTTTTTCCCTCTTTCCAACCAAGATCGAAGAGCTAATGCGTGTTGCTGATGAGGGGCAGGTTATGCCGCCTAAATCAACTTGGTTCGAACCGAAATTAGCTGATGGCCTAGTTTCTCATATTCTCGACTAAGGTTTTTCATCTGCTTGCTTGCCCTTGAATGTTGTGTAATTTTTAGGCATCTAAAATAGTGAGCACATTCTCTGGTGGTCGCCCGATGATTGCTTGGTCACCGCACACTATGATCGGACGTTCTATTAAGATTGGATGGTCGACCATTGCATTAACAGCCTGTTTTGCATTCAGGTTTCCCCCTGAATAATGTTCCTTGTAGGTGGGCTCACCTTTTCGTAATAATTGTTCTGGACTCATTTTGAGCTTCGCACATAAGTCAGAGATTTGTTCTGAATTGAGGGGTTCCTTCAAGTATTCTACAACTAGCGGTTTGATTCCTTTTTCTTGCAGCAGAGCTAACGCATTTCGGCTCTTACTGCATCTAGGGTTGTGATAAATAGTAATTTCTTGATTTGGCATTGAGTCTGTACCTCATCCTTTTAGGGTTTTAGAAACAACCTCGCTCGTATCTTTTGATAACTTAGGTTGGTTGATTATGTTTTCTAAGGCTAATTTCGCATGATTCTGACGTGTAGCGTCAAACTTTCGCCACCGATCAAAGCTACGTGCAATTCGAGCAGCGACTTGTGGATTGATTTTATCAATCTCTACAACTGAGTCGGAAATTAATTTGTAGCCCGCCCCATCCGAGCGATGAAAATGCACATGATTCGATGCAAAAGTTCGCAACAGGGAAAATGCCTTATTAGGATTTTTTATATCAAATGACGGATGATGGATTAGGCGTTCAACCTGTTCCGCTGTATTTCGAGCGCGCGAGCCGGCTTGTACGGCAAACCACTTATCCAACGCTAGCGGTTCGGACTTCCACTTGTTATGGAAATTTTTTAGTACGGTTTCCCTCTCTGTTCTCTCCGTATGAACAATAGACTGAAGCGCAGCATATTCGTCTGTCATGTTGGTTGCTGTCTCGTATTGACGAAGACATAAATCGATATACTCATCTTTTTGTGTTTCAACGAGCAATCCCAAACAGACGTTTTTGATCGACCGATGTCCAGCAGACTTCGCATCGGGAGAGTAGGCGCCATTATTCGACTGATCAACGTATACCTGCAGTAGTTGGGTTTCTAGAGCAACCGCTATTTCGGCCCTTAATGCATTTCGGGCTGCATGTATCAAGTCAGGGTTAACCGACACGCAGGATTCAGCTAGGTGGCTCTCGGCTGGAGTCGAGAAGAGCTCGGCGGTCAGTGCCGGATCATTATTTACGTCTTTTAAAACGGTCGATAGAGCCTCAATAAATTTGGCGTTCCAGATTGGCTCTAGGTTTTTCTCGATTAAGGGTATGGCTGTTAGCATCAAGCGGTTCTGTAAGTGTTGTCCAGCTTCCCATCGGTTGAAGGCATCGTCATCATGTGCCAGCAAATAAAGTAGTTCCTCATCGGTATATTCGAAGTCTAAAATAATCGGCGATGAAAATTCTCTCAATAACGAGGGGATTGGTCGTTGTTCTACATTCCGGAAGGTAAATGATTCTTGAGCTTTTAGAAGCGATATAGTTTGCTCTTCTGAAGCTGTACCGTTCGCTTGAAGAAGTTTGACTTTGATTGGGATGTGCGCAGGTTGATTTTTTTTGAATTTTTCTCCATTGAATGATTGGTGGCAGTCGAGTGTGTATTCTTGGGCCGACGCATTGTATTGACCTGATATTTTCACCTTCGGCGTGCCAGCTTGACTATACCAATGTCTGAAATTGGATAAATCCTGTCCTGAGGCATGTTCCATTGCGGATACAAACTCTTCTGTAGTCACTGCACACCCATCATGTCGATCGAAGTATATTTTCATGCCAAGCTGAAAGGTTTCTTCGCCTAATAAAGTGTGAATCATGCGGACAATCTCGGCTCCCTTGTCGTATACAGTAGCAGTATAAAAGTTGTTAATTTCGATGTAAGCGTCAGGCCTTATTGGGTGAGCCATAGGTCCGGCATCTTCTGGGTACTGCGTTGTCCTCAGGCTGCGAACCTCTTGAATGCGTTGAACTCCTCTGGAGTAGGTGTCGGCTCCATACTCTTGGTCACGAAATACTGTTAATCCCTCTTTTAAGCTTAGCTGAAACCAGTCGCGGCAAGTGACGCGGTTACCTGTCCAGTTATGAAAGTATTCGTGAGCAACAACCCTGTCCAATAGCATAAAGTCTCTATCCGTAGAGAGCTCTTGTTTGGCAAGGATGTACTTCGTATTAAAAATATTTAAACCTTTATTTTCCATCGCGCCCATATTGAAATCATCAACCGCGACGATCATGTACTGATCAAGGTCTACTTCAAGATTAAAGCGTTTTTCGTCCCAGCGCATACATCTCTTCAGTGCCTTCATCGCGAAGCTAGTTTGTTCAATTTGGTGGTTTGGCGCGTAAATCTGTAAGGCAACCTTTCTACCTGATGCCGTAATGAACTGCTCTTCATTTTTATCTAACTGGCCGACCACCATGGCGAAGAGATAGGATGGTTTTGGGTGGGGGTCGGTCCAGTGGGCAAAGTGTTTGCCATTTTCTAAAACACCGGTCGCGGTTAAGTTTCCATTAGATAGCAAAACAGGATACTTGTCCTTTGATGCAATAATCCTCGTTGTGTATTGAGATAAAACATCGGGGCGATCTAGAAAATATGTGATCCGTCGAAATCCCTCTGCTTCACATTGGGTAAAGTACCCGTACTTTGAGGCGTAAAGTCCCATTAATTGGGTGTTTTTTTCTGGGTAGATACGCACCGTTGTTTCGATTGTAAACAAGTCACCAGGATTGATTACTGTCAAAGAATGTTCGGTTATTTGGTATTCATTTTTATCGATGACCACACCGTTTTTCTTAATCGCTACTAACTCAAGTTGCTCCCCGTCTAGACGCAGGTCGGCTGTTTCGAAAACTTTGTTTGTTTTCTCGACAGATAACTTTGTGCGGACCTCGGTAAAACTTGGTTCGATCGATATGTCCAGTTCAACCTTCGGAATTTGGAATACTGGGGGCGCATAGTCTTTAAGAAGCGTGGGTTGGAGTGGTGTTTGTGCCATCTTTTATTCTCTAATTTTTTTAAATTCTGCATTGTGACAGAGCTCCGCGTCACTAGTTCGTTTTCGCGACGCGCCAAAGAGGATGGTGTGCTATTGCTCTGCGGTTCGTGATTTGCTAAATGACTTGGTTATTTGACTCGATCTGCTGATGTAGCTCGCTGATAAGAGATTCAAAGAAACCGAAAGCGGCAGTTGGGCCTTTATATTCCATCCATACTTGCTCTTTTTGCGAGCGTATGAGTACTAATTGAAGATCATCATCGGATGGAAATCTGGCAATCGCACCGTCAATCTCGGGGTTGCTGTATGCAACGTAGGTGCACCGGTCATTTCGACAGAGTGATGTAACAATATCTTTGGGAGTCTTTTTGAAGTTTCCATTTTTTGCGACGGTAAGTCTCGCTTGAGGCTCAATGTTTGACACAAACACAATTGAATCAGGATGAACCCCACCAACTTCAATATCGGGACGAGGAGAAATCGAAAATTGACCCCAAACAATATCCGGTACAAGCACGGAAATCGGAACTTTTTTTGTGGGGATAATAAATGCCGCAGTCACTAGTGCCACTCCTAAAAGAAGAAATGCTTTTTTTGTCTTACCTAGTGATCTCATAAGTTCGATACGGTACAACAAATCGACGCAGAGATCCAAATTTTTATCTAACGATCTGTGGCTATGGTATTCTGTATACCAAATACTTATAAGGGGGTGTGGTGTCGCCATTACAACAGATTGAAGCCTTACCGGACTTAACAGATCAAGTTTACGAGCGATTGCTTGAGGCCATTTGTACGACACAATTAACTCCAGAAACAAGGGTGACTCAGCAGGGGTTAGCTGAGTCCTTAAATGTGTCTCGGCAACCTGTTCTTCAGGCCCTAAGATTGCTGCGAAAAGATGGGTTTGTTGTTGATGCAGGTCGAAGGGGGCTTATGGTTGCACCAATTAATCCAGATGTCATTCGTCAAACGTATCAAGTTCGCTCGGTACTAGATGGGTTGGCTGCCAGAGAGGCTGCAAGGCAAGATCTGGCACTTGATTCTGAACTGATAGCGCGAGGGCGACAAGCTGGGTTGAGTGGAAAAATTTCGTCTTTAGTTAAGGCGGACTTGAATTTTCATCAGTCAATTTATCAAGTTTCAGGAAATCCTATGATTAAGGATTCAGCGGAGTTTCATTGGCAGCACATCAGAAGAGCGATGGGCGCAGTAGTCGCACAGTTGAGTGATGTTGATGTCATTTGGGATGAGCATGAGGCGATACTTCAGGCAATAAATGCCGGCGACAGTACGTTAGCGGAACGATTGGCTCGAGCGCATGGCGAATCGGCCGGAGAGTCCCTGGCAAATGCGCTAGGACGTAACGTCAGTAGCGGTTAAATCTTTTCTAATAAATAGTCGGAAGGTAGATCACTTTTGAAACAGCTAAATGAAACAGAAATTCAAGAATTTGAGGAAAAAGGATATATTTTTTTGCCCTCATTGTTTACGCAATCTGAGATGGATGCGCTCACGTCTCAATTAGACGATATTTTTGCAAAAGACGTAATTTCTAATGTCCGTGAGAAGAATTCTAATGCGGTGCGTACGAGCTTTGCGGTCCAAACATACAACCCAGTATTTGCGCGTTTGGCGCGTCACCCCAGGATGGTTAACCCCGTAGAGCAAATATATGGCGAATCAGTGTATATGCATCAATTTAAGGTGAATGCAAAAGCGGCTTTTGATGGTGATGTATGGCAGTGGCATCAGGATTTTGGGAATTGGCATACCGAGGACCACATGCCTGAGCCTAGGGCAATGAATATTGCGATTTTTTTGGACGATGTAAGTGAGTTTAATGGCCCGCTTATGTTCATACCCGGTAGTCATAAATGGGGTGTTTTAGATGCGGGGCATGATACCGAGACTACCAGTTACCCCCTTTGGACTCTTGATAAAAAAACCATCTCCTCCCTGGCTAATAAGGGGGGGATCGTCGCCCCTAAGGGGCCGGCTGGTTCGATGCTTTTGTTCCATTCTTGCTTGGTTCATGCTTCAGGGCCAAATCTCTCTCCATGGAATCGAAGGACCGTGTATTTGAGTTTGTGCGCTGTTTCGAATCACATAAGACGGTTCCAGCGACCAGGTTACTTAGCTCATAGACAGTTTGACCCTATTCAATGCTTGCCAGATGATTGTTTGTTATCAAACTACGACGTTGATTTGCCTTGGGTCGACGGTATTCCTGAAGATGAGCTAACGACAGTTAAATAATAAATGGGTGATTTGGAGATCAGGAAGTGAATTTATTTTCGAAGTTACAAGTTAGGGCTGCTGCAAGTGATCCTTTGCGGATCGCCATTATTGGTGCAGGCAAGTTTGCGTCCATGTATTTGGCGCAAGTACATAAAACGCCAGGGGTTCATGTTTCGGCAATCATTGATCTGAATCCAGAGAATGCGCATAAAAGTTTACAAAGAGTAGGGTGGAAGCGAGAGCAGTATGATGCTAGATCCCTAGATGATGCGATGAAGTTGGACCATACTTGGGTGACTGATGAATGGCAGAAGGTAGTGACTGATCCGCGGATTGACATCGTTGTTGAGGCTACGGGTAATCCTCCGGCCGCGGTAGAACACATACTCCACGCATTGAGCCACCGCAAACATGTGGTCAACGTGACTGTTGAAGCGGATGCGCTTTGTGGTCCTTACCTAGCGCGTTGCGCACAACAAAACAACGTAATTTACAGTCTCGCTTACGGGGATCAACCGGCTCTGATTTGTGATTTAGTTGACTGGGCAAGAGCTTCCGGTTTTAGGGTTGTCTCTGCAGGCCGGGGTCACAAATGGATGCCACATTTTGCTCAATCAACTCCTGAAACTGTCTGGGGGCACTACGGGCTAACGCCAGAGCAGGCCGAGCGAGGTGGCCTTAATCCAAAAATGTTTAACTCATTCCTGGATGGATCAAAACCTGCGATCGAGAGTGTGGCTGTATGCAATGCAACGGGCCTCTTAGCGCCACCCGACGGCCTAGAGTATCCTTCGGGTAGCATTGATGACATTCCGAACTTGATGAGACCCAAGGCGGTTGGTGGGTGTCTGCATCATGATGGCCAGGTTGAGGTTGTCTCCTCACTCGACTCTTCAGGCGCTCCAATCCCATACGATATCCGTTATGGGGTGTGGGTCGTGTTCGAGGGGGAAACGACTTACATTCAAAATTGTTTTGAAGAATATGGCGTTAAAACAGATGATACGGGTCGATATGCATCGCTTTATAAGCGATGGCATTTGATCGGTTTGGAAGTTGGTATTTCCGTCGCATCGGTGGGATTACGTGGCGAGTCGACCGGCGCGCCAACAGGTTTTCGGGCGGATGTCATGGCGGTAGCAAAACGGGATCTTAAAGCGGGAGAGGTGCTTGACGGTGAGGGTGGGTATACTGTTGTTGGTCGGTTGGCTCCGGCTGAAAAGTCGCTGAAGTTAGGGGCACTTCCTTTAGGTTTGGCGCATGGACTTAAATTAAAGAATGACAAGAGTTCAGGTCACCCGGTAACTTGGGAGGACGTTCAATTTGATGAAAATGCTATTGCGATAAAGGTGCGTCGTGAGATGGAAGTTATCCATTCAGGATGATTAGCTGAGAGCACTCTTGACTGAACAAGATGGCTTAGTCCCCAGGTGCTAATGAGTTAACCAACATATTGATGTGGATGGCAATTGGTCGGCAACATATCGATAATCGTAAGGTAAAATTGACGATTCAGATTAGAACAATTTTTGCGTTTTCTAATTTCATGAAAAACTGGTGGGGGGTTATGAAAAAATTATTAAGTTTTATTGTTCTCGCGCTCGGATTGTCTTTGTCTATTGTTGGGGTCTCGAAAGAAGTTGTTGATCGTGAGTTAGTAGCAAAAATTTTATTGCTTGGAGAGCCATTGGGATCCTCTTCTGGCGGGAGCAGATATCCAGGGTCAACTATGATCACTATTCGATATGACAATATGCTCTATACGTGTTTTATCCAAAACGACTCCGGTACCGTTCGTTTTACTTGTGATGATCCATATGAATAACGACCCTACAGTTATTTGAATTGGAAGCTTGTTTTCGTGTGGACCTACACCGACGGTGTTTTGGTGTCTTATTAATATAAGGTTGAGAGGATTTAGATATGGATTGCGGCTGTGGAAGAAGCCCTACTGGTAAGTGCGTCGGGTGGCATAGTCTCTCAGATGATGAGTATAAGGAAAAATTGAAGGATTACGAAAAAAAAGAGGGTCAGGCAAAAGAGGAGCATTCCCGTAATGATTAAAGTAAAAATTAAAAACATAAATTTTTGATCAGTCTATTTCGATCATTTTAATAAAACTGTGAATTTTGTAGCAGGTTAAGGTAGTACTACTACCTAAAGAAAATATAGTTCACTTAGTTAGATAGGTTCTTAAATGGCACAGTATGTTTATACAATGATGGGGGTTGGCAAGATTGTTCCTCCTAAGCGTGAAATTCTCAAAAACATTTCCCTCTCATTTTTCCCGGGCGCTAAGATCGGAGTTTTGGGTCTTAATGGATCCGGTAAATCTAGTTTGCTCCGAATTATGGCGGGCGAAGATACGGAGATTGAGGGAGAGGCGACTCCAATGCCGGGGATTCGTATCGGTTATTTACCTCAGGAACCAAACTTAAATCCAGAGCATACAGTTCGAGAGGCCGTGGAAGAAGGTTTGGGAGAGGTGCTTGAAGCGAAGAAAAAGCTTGATAATATTTATGCAGCATACGCGGAGCCAGACGCGGATTTCGATAAGCTTGCTGAAGAGCAGGCGCATTACGAGGCAATCATTTCTACGGCTGGATCTGACTCAGATTTGCAACTTGAGATAGCTGCGGATGCGTTAAGACTTCCTGATTGGGATGCACATGTTTCTTCGTTATCAGGGGGGGAGAAGCGTCGAGTAGCAATTTGTCAGTTACTTCTATCGAAGCCCGATATGCTGTTACTTGATGAGCCTACTAATCATTTAGATGCAGAGAGTGTGCATTGGATTGAGCAGTTCCTCCAGAGATTTTCAGGCACTGTTGTCGCTGTTACCCATGATCGATATTTTTTAGATAATGCGGCGGAGTGGATCTTAGAATTAGACCGTGGTCAAGGGATTCCCTGGGAAGGTAACTACTCCTCATGGTTGGAGCAAAAAGAAAAGCGTCTGGAGATGGAGGATAAACAAGAGTCTGCGCGGATTAAAACGATCAAAACGGAGCTTGAGTGGGTTAGGTCAAACCCTAAGGCGCGACAAGCAAAAAGTAAGGCACGGTTGTCCCGATTCGAAGAGTTGTCTTCTCATGAATATCAGAAGAGAAATGAAACCCAAGAAATTTTCATTCCAGTCGCTGAGCGTCTGGGTGACAAAGTTATTGAGTTTCATTCTGTTTCAAAAGGTTTTGGTGACCGGTTACTTGTTGATGATCTGTCATTTTCTATTCCGCCGGGTGCAATTGTAGGGGTGATTGGGCCGAATGGAGCCGGGAAATCGACTTTATTCAAGATGATCACGGGCGGCGAGGTGCCCGACTCTGGTGAGGTTATTATTGGCGAGACTGCGAGAGTAGTGGCTGTTGACCAAATGCGGGATACGTTGCCTAACGATAAAACTGTATGGGAAGCTGTTTCACAAGGTCTGGATGTGTTGACCGTCGGGAAGTTTGAGATGCCTTCTAGAGCGTATCTCGGTCGTTTTAATTTTAAAGGTTCAGACCAGCAAAAGATTGTTGGTAACCTCTCAGGTGGTGAACGCGGAAGGTTGCATTTGGCGAAGACACTGATTGCGGGCGGAAATGTATTACTTTTGGATGAGCCCTCTAATGACCTTGATGTAGAGACTTTAAGAGCGCTCGAAGGTGCTCTCCTAGAGTTTGCTGGATCAGCCCTTGTAATATCTCATGACCGATGGTTTCTGGACCGTATTGCAACGCATATTCTGTCATTTGAGGGCCAATCGCATGTTGAATTTTTCGCTGGTAATTATCAAGAGTACGAGGAAGATAAGCGAAAAAGACTTGGAGAGGAAGGTGCGAAACCTAAGCGCATACGGTATAAGTCGCTTAGTTCTTAGCGTCGGTAAATTCACTAGTTGAAGTCGTTGAAGATTTGAGTAATTAGCCGTCAAGTATTTTGACGTGCTGAGAACCGATTTGAATAGAGTCGCGGGGTACGCAGATGGGGCATGTGCGGTTTGTTTTGATTTTTACGATATCGCTGGTTATTCAATCGGCTGCGGCCAATAGTGGGTTTGAGGGTGCGCCGGATCTACATCCAATTGAAGATTCATTTTTAGAGCGATACCGAACTACGTCAGAATTTATTTATCGTCAAACTAATGGGCGAGTGTGGGTTGTACCTTCCGAAAGTCTCGTCGATGGCAGGGGTTTCCCGAGGTTGTTTATCGATTTATTTGGATCTCCGTTGCGCTCAGATTTTGTCAACACTGCTGTTGTTTATGACTATTCCGTGAAATCAAAGCATCACCCATGGGTTGCCGCACAAAACATGGCTTATGAGGCGATGCAGGTAGAGGGGCTGCCCCGTTCCGAGGCAAACTTAGTTTTAATGTTGCTGCGTGCGACAGGGACGCGTTGGGCGACTAAGGGCCCAGGTAACTGCTTTTCGCGTTGTCATGGTCCTGACGCTAATCTAGAGTGGCGTCCAATAGTTAAAGATGAGGCCGTCCTTGAACTTGTTAAATGGGCAAGAAATAGTCGATTAACAGTGGAAGAAATAGAGCTCAGAGTAAATGAAATTATTCTTGAAGAGGGACCTCATAGTGTTATTGGCATAATGTAATTCTCTGATTTATATAGTTTATATCCAATATCCAACATTTCATTTGCAGCGAAAAAATAGTCTTATATAAGATATAAGACTTAATATTCCCAAATACAGATGTAGTAAATTGATAGCTGGCTTACGGTTATATAATCGGTGGCGCGCTTTTTTAATCCACTGCGGAATGCATGGTGACCATTGCTACGCTTGAAGTTAAGCTAATAACCGCCAGAAATTGGATGGGCGTTAAGCGTTCTCTAAAAAAACGCCTGGATACAACATAGCTCATCAGCACTTCAATCAGTGCGAAGGTTCTTACGTGCGCTATGGGCTCTATGGCCATTGCGGTAAACCATCCGATAGAAGCACATGCGCCTGATGCCCCAACAAAAATAGAGTGTTTCCAGTTTTTTAAGATGCGGGTCATCAAGCCTTTTTGATATATCGCAAAATGCGTCGACATGAAAAGCGTCTGCAGCAGTTGCGCTAGAACAACTGTTAACGCCGCAGCGCTTAAATAATTACTGCTCAGTGCTATAGTCGCCCCTTTAAATCCAACTGTTGATAATGCGAAAGCAGCTCCAGAAGCGACACCATACATGGTACCCGGAGAGATTAATTTACTGATCACTGTGTGACGGTCTTGATGTGTGAATGACAGTGTCAAAACCGCAGTCGTTCCAATCGCTACCGCAAAGATCGTTGGAATTCCAAGGGGCTCTCCTAAAAACACCAGCCCGAATACGGCCACTTGCAGGATTTCAGTTTTCACATACGCTGTTACAAGAGTAAAGTTTTCGCCTTGCATCGCTTTTAACATCAAAGCGGTACCGACGATTTGGCTTATGGCACCTAAAGACAGCCATGCGAAATAGCCTGAACTGAATGTAAGTTGTGGTTTACCCGTTAAGGTAAAGATGAGCGCAAACCAGGCTGCCGCGAATGGGATTGCAAATGCGAAGCGAATAAATGTAGCCCCCATTGTTCCAATCTCATCTTGAATATGTCGTTGCGTGGCATTACGAATCGTTTGAGCGCCCGATGCAAATAGAGTAATCGGAATCCACAACCACCATACTGGCGCCATACTATTTTTTGAGCCTCTTAGCCACGTCCAACAAACGGCATTTTAGTCGCCATGATTGTCATGAACTGCACATTTGTGTCCAATGGTAAGTTAGCCATATATAGGGCTGCTGTTGCCACCTCATTTACATTCATCATGCTCTCGGCTTTGATCGTCCCGTCGGCTTGCGGAACACCGGTAGCCATTTTTGCTGCTAATTCTGTCATGGCATTACCAATATCTATTTGACTACACGCAATATCATATTTACGACCATCAAGAGACGCAGATTTTGTTAAACCAGTTACCGCATGCTTCGTAGCGGTGTACGGAATAGAATTTGGTCTTGGCGCGTGGGCTGAAATGGAACCATTGTTGATAATGCGTCCACCCATCGGACTTTGTTTTTTCATCATTTTGAAAGCCTCACGAATACAATAAAACATCCCATTGAAGTTTATATTCACAATTGTTGTCCATTGTTCATCGGTAAGGTCCTCAAGATTGACCGGAGGAGCGTTCATGCCAGCGTTGTTGAAAAGAACGTCAATTCGACCGTGCTTTTTTTCTACCCCTTCAAATAGAGCCCGTACCGCATTTGGATCGGAAACATCAGTTGGTACGGCAGATGCATTAGTTTTGAATGCTTCGGCAAGTGAAATCGTTTCGAGCAATGCATCTTCTCTTCTACCCGCCAGAGTGACCTGATACTCATTTCGGAGAAATTCTAGTGCCACGGCTCTGCCAATCCCACTTCCGGCGCCAGTTACAATAGCGATTTTTTTTGCTTCAGACATTAAATAGCTCCTTTAATACGAATGTGATTTTAGGTTTACGATCGGACTCTATCATGGATATGTCACCTGATTGTGTGTGTGAGACACCCATCTCCCAGGCATTTTTAAAACATCAATTAACAGTTTAAGCGGTACAATTTGGACATGACTACACTAAATCCATTTCATTTGGCGTTTCCTGTCCATTCTCTCTCCAAGGCCCGGGATTTCTACCGCGATACTTTGGGATGTCTGGAGGGCAGATCAAGTGACGAATGGGTCGACTTTAACTTTTATGGACATCAGATTGTTGCGCATTTGGTTGATGGGTACGGAGAGGCGGGTAACGTAAATAATGTTGATGGAGATGATGTACCTGTCCGACATTTTGGGATAGTGTTAAGTATGGGTGAATGGCTGGAACTATCAAAGAAGTTGAAACAGACGAAGGTGCGATTCCTAGTTGAACCCCACATTCGGTTTGAAGGACTCGCTGGAGAGCAAGCAACTATGTTTATTAAAGACTGTAGCGGTAATGCCCTCGAATTTAAGGCGTTTAAAGATCAGTCTAGATTGTTCGCTAAATAAAATGGTTTGATTAGTTATTATTTAAATAGTTAGGAGTTCGGCGCATTGGAAAATTGGAGTGATCTAACAGGATTTTTGAATATCGATATTGATTGGCACATTCAGGTATTTCTTGTCGTTTTGGCGACACTTATCGTTGGCGGTTTTGTTCGTGGAATTATTTCTAAGTTAAGTGGCCGGTCTCGATCAACAGAAAACGTTTTAGACGATGCTTTTTTTGATTCCCTAGTCTCCCCAGCAAGAGGTGTAGTGTGGATATTAGGTTTGTCGATAGCGGTTCATATCGTAGCCATCCATTCTGACTCAGTTGTATTTCAATCGGTAAGTGCGATTCGGAACGTCGGTATTGTGTTAATGCTGACGTGGTTTCTTCAGCGCTTTATTCGAAGTTATGTTGCGCTATTCATTGACTCAAAATTGTCTGCGGAAGAGCCGGTAGATACAACACTTGTTCATGGTTTAGGGAAGTTATTGCGTGGGGCTGTAGCAATTACTGCAACGCTCATAGTCCTCCAGAACTTAGGAGTCAATATTGGCGGGTTACTTGCTTTTGGTGGTGTTGGCGGAATAGCGATAGGACTTGCCGCGCAAGATGTATTTAAAAATATGTTTGGTGGTTTCACAATATATTTTGACCGGCCTTTCTCGGTGGGAGATTGGATACGCTCTCCAGATCGCGACATAGAGGGTAAAGTTGAACACATTGGCTGGCGGGTGACGGCAATCCGCACCTTCAATAAGCGACTGCTCTACGTACCTAATTCAGTTTTTACGACCATTGCGTTAGAGAATCCATCCAGAATGTCTCACCGTAGAATTTATGAAAATATTGGTGTTCGATATAGCGATATCGCGTCTCTTCCGAAAATTTTAGATGAAGTGAAGGCATACCTCAGACAAAATACAGACATCGATCAAAATCAAACCCTGATGGTGAACTTGGATGAATTTGCAGATTCTTCTGTAAATTTCTTTATCTATGTTCTGACACACACAACCAACTGGTCAGAGTATCACCAGGTCAAGGAGAAGGTGTTGTTTGAGATTAATGAAATTATTGAGCGTAATAATTCTGAAATTGCATTTCCAACAAGAACACTTCACATAAATAATGAGGTGGCGTTAAACGATCTTCGGTGATCAAAAAAATTCGGGTAACTAGCGTTTGTCGCACTCCTTTATTAACCGAGCTTTTTCAGTTGCGGCGTCGAGAAGCAAAGTAACGTCATTTCCAGCCAGGATCATTTGTACGCCTTGGTTGATGTGCCGCGTTAAAAGTCCCGGTTCATAAACGCCACCGATGCCTGCCCATTTTCCATGACGTTTGCAGGCCGCTACCAGTTTATCGACTGCGGTTGAAACTTTTGGATGATCAATCTCTCCAGGAATTCCCATTTCAAGACATAAGTCATTTGTCCCCATCAGCAGAATATCAATGCCTGGAACTGCTGCAATCGCGTCAATGTTGTTTATCGCCTCGGGTGTTTCCATCATCGCGACTAATAACGTCGCCTCGTTCAGTATTGTTGTGGTTTCAATTGCTGATCTTGCTTCGAAACTAAAATGGGGATAGTTACCCGCAATAGAGCGTCGCCCAAATGGTTTAAAACGAAAGGCTTCTGCCATCTTTGTAGCTTGTTCGACGGTGTCTACATGAGGCATTACTATTCCTAGTGCCCCTGCATCCAAGCAACGGGTACCTAAATTTAAATCTCCTTGGGGTACGCGAACAATTGGTGCTATACCGTTTGCGAGACTGGTTATGCATATTGACGCTGCACTCTCGATAGAGGTGGGGCCGTGTTCTAAGTCAATGAACAACCAATCATATCCGGCACTTTTCATAATAGATGAAATTTCTGATCCCCTAAAATTTCGAACACCCATTCCAATAGCTAGGCCATCATTTTTCAATTTTTGTTTTGCAGCATTGATTGGTGAGATCATGTCATTATTCCTGTCAAAAATTATTGAGGTTTTCTGGGGTCAATAACTGTGCAGCGGCGAATAGTCCTCCCCTCTTTTGATGCATCGTAATGTTCCACTCGATGCATAAGGCAACGATTATCCCAAACAAGTAAATCTCCTTTTTTCCATTTATGCTTATAAGTTAGGTCATCGTGTACGATTAATTTATTTAGTCTATCAATCCATTGCCGGCCTACCTGATAGGGTAGGTCGACGATATGCTCGGCGTGATCACCTAAGAATACGGTTTTTCTATGTGTGTCCGGATGACTTCTCAAAATTGGATGATCTACTGTAGGTGTCGAATTAACTTGTTCCTGTGTCATTGGTTGATGTCCGTGACGACGATTTCTCGAGAAATTAAGGCTATGGGCTGCCCTTTTGCCTTGAAGTTTATTTTTCCATTCCTGAGACAGACGGTCATATGCGCCATACATATCACTAAAGTGCGTATCGCCTCCTGCTGAAGTAGCGAGCTCACAATAGATAATTGTTGCGTGACCTGTATGTTCTTGCCATGAAGCATCCGTATGCCAAACGTGTGTCCCTTGGTCGGGGAATATGCCATTCGGTTTGCCATCTTCACCTATGTTCGACAGATGGTATAGCTCCGGATTTTGTGTTTCATGATATTGGTTCATCACGTGAATTTGGAGTTCACCAAATAGTCTACCGAACCGCACATGTTCTGTCGGACTTATCTTTTGTTGCCCAAAATATAGCACTTGGTGCTGAAGGAAAAGGTCTTTGATACTCTCGGTGGTTTTCTTATCTAGATCTTTAGAAAGATCTAAGTCTAAAATTTCTATCCCTAGATTTGCTGACAGTTTGTTTGTTCTCATTGGCATATCTCTATTCTTAACTATGGATGTCTGTAGAGACCATTACTTCTATAAGGTTTGCTCTGTTACTTCGAGTCGCACGCGTTAGTGCATCGTTTAAGTCGCTTGGATTCTCTATGCGCATTGCGGGCACTCCCATTGACTCCGAAAGCTTAACGTAATCTATCGCGGGATCAGTAATATTCATTCCAATATATTTGTCGGTTCCTCTGAAAGACATTAGACGTTGTTTCAAAATTTTGTAGCCCTGATTATTAGGAATAACATATGTGATCGGGCGTTTAAGATGCGCTGCGGTCCAGAGCGCTTGTATGCTGTACATAGAGCTACCGTCGCCGACTAGTGCCACTATTGGACGATCCGGCAATGCGAGTGATACACCGATTGCACCCGCCATAGCGAAACCAATGCCGCCCGATGCTAGTCCGAAGTACCCTTGGTGATCTCTCAGCGGAAGATAATTTAGCAGGTTTACAGATGAGCTCAGAGCTTCCTCAATTACAACACAATCATCTGGAATTGATTTGGCCAGTTCCATCACAAGCTTTAGCGTGTTTATTGGTACAGTCTTGTCAAATGATTGTGCTTGGATGACTCTTTCTGTGCGTTTAGATGACCAATTACGATGCTTGATCTGAATTAACCGTTCTGTCGCTGAGGATTGGTAACTGTCGTTCATCATACTTTGTAACGTGTTATTTAAAGCCGGCGCAGTCTCTTTAACGTTCGCGCGAATTGCAAATTCAGCAGGGTAGTTTTTACCAAGTTCCCAGTCACGTTCTCCAATTTGCATGAGTCTTATGTGCGGAGGTAGAGGATCTATTTCGCTAAATACAGACATTCTAAGGACATCTGAACCCAAGAAAAGAACAAGATCGTGCGCCTCTAATTGTTCTCGACATGCTTTTTGATTCCGAGAAAGAGCGCCTAAAAACGCAGGATGTTCACTTTTAAACTGCGCTGAGTAAGGAACCGTTTGTTGAAAAACGGCAGCTCCCATCGTCAGCGCTAAATCGCCAGCTTCGTCTAACGCATCTCTCGACGCTACTTCATGACCCGCGACGATCGCCGGGTTCTTCGCATTCAGGATGGCTTGCGCCAAGATATTAAGTGTTTCTTGATTGGGTAAGACCCGAGTATTTACTCGCGTTGCCTTACCTATTTTAATGTCGGCCGATGCATCTAAAACGTCTCCAGGTAAGCTCAGAAAGACCGGCCCCATGGGCGGCGTCAGTGCTATTTTGGCCGCACGATGAATGATGAGAGGTAGATCTTGAATTCTAGTGCATTCGATAGCCCACTTAACGAGTGGTTGTGCGATTGGGACTAACGGATCGTAGAGCATGGGTTCGGTGAGTCCGTGCCCTTGTTCCTGCTGACCAGCCGTGACAAGAATCGGAGAGCCAAAAAATTTTGCGTTATAAATTGAGCCCATCGCATTACCTAGACCTGGTGCGACATGCACATTTGCTACAGCCAGATTTCCCGATGCACGAGCGTAACCATCTGCCATTGCCACAACGATGTTTTCTTGCAAGCCAAGGATATATTCAATATTGTCTTGTTTACCAACTGCCTCCATGATGGCAAGCTCAGTGGTTCCAGGGTTACCGAAAAGATAATCTACCCCTTCCGAAGAAAGGCAATCTAGGAAAGCGTCATAGCCCTTAGTCGTCATTACGACTCCTATTTATTTCGAATACAAAGATATTAGCTTATCTCAGGATTTCGAGCAGGTACCGTCCCCGGGATGACTGAGCTAAGAGATAGGTCTGGTTTTTAGAAATCAATAGTTTCTCAAGATGAGATATTGCCGATGCCATGCTTCATGGGCGCTTACTGCATATTTTGTGCGAGGCTTTATTTTTTCCAGCTATCCCGGAGAGTAACTGTTCTATTGAAGATTAAATTTTCCGTTTTACTTGACGGGTCAACCGTGAAGTAGCCATGACGTTCGAATTGGAAACATTCACCGGCAGTGGCTTGGGCGGCTGAATGTTCAATTTGAACTTCAATAACTTTTTTTGAGTTTGGATTTAAGTCGTCAATAAAGTCGCCGTGTTCACCAGGGTGTTCAGTTTTGAACAGGCGATCGTATAGAATTACGTCAGCTTTGACCGAGTTATTAGCATCAACCCAATGAATATTTCCTTTGACCTTATATGTGTCGGCGCCAGGAGTTCCAGATTTAGAATCGGGAAAATATTCACAAAATACTGTTCTTACTATTCCCTGTTCATCCTTTTCAAAGCCGGTGCACTTGATCACGTAGCCGTAGCGTAATCTAACGGTATTTCCAACGAACAACCGAAAGTATCCTTTGGGTGGATTTTCTGAAAAGTCTTCTCGCTCAATCCACAACTCTTTAGAAAGAGAAACATCACGTTTACCGAGTTCTTTTTGTTGTGGATGGTTAGGAGCGAAGCACGTCTCCGTGTGTCCTGCCTCGAAGTTCTCGATGACTAGTTTGATTGGATTTAGTACTGCAATTTTACGCATTGACGATTCGTTAAGCGCTTCACGCATGCAGTCTTCAAGAATTGTATAGTCAATCCAAGAGTCAGCTTTTGAGACACCAATACGATCAGTAAACATGCGAAGCCCCTCCGCGGAGTATCCTCTGCGGCGAGCACCTACCAAGGTGGGCATTCGTGGGTCATCCCATCCTTCTACGTGTTTTTCTTTGACTAGTTGGATTAACTTTCTTTTTGAAAGAATGACATGAGAGAGATTTAGTCGAGCAAACTCTATTTGTCGAGGCAGCGGTTTTTGAAAGAATCCAAGTTCCATTAACTGTTGGTTTAGCCAGTCATAAAGTGGACGATGGTCCTCAAATTCCAGTGTACAGATTGAGTGAGTGATGTTTTCTAGTGCGTCTGAAACTCCATGGGTAAAGTCGTAGCTCGGATAAATAGACCAAGTATTCCCTGTTCTGTGATGCGAGGCATGCTTGATCCGATAAGCTACCGGATCTCGTAGATTGATGTTAGGGCTTGCCATATCAATCTTTAGCCTCAGTACGTGCACCCCTTCCGCGTGGTTTCCTTGCCTCATTTCCTGAAAAAGTGTTAAGTTTTCATCTCGAGATCTTGTACGAAAAGGACTGTTTTCTCCAGGTTCTGTAAGTGTTCCCCGGTATTGACGCATTTCCTCTGCATCCAGTGAGTCAACATAAGCAAGATCCGCATTAATTAATGCTTCAGCGAATTCATACAGTCGACCAAAGTAGTCAGACGAAAAGTATTCGTGAGGACCCCAGTCAAAGCCGAGCCATTTTACGGAATCACGAATCGAATCTACGTACTCATTATCTTCAGTTGCAGGATTTGTATCATCAAACCTCAGGTGACAAATCCCACCATACTCATTGGCTAACCCAAAGTTCAAGCAGATTGATTTTGCATGTCCAATATGTAGATAGCCGTTTGGTTCGGGAGGAAATCGTGTTCGTATTCTTGCCGGATCAACATTAGCTTTTTCATGTTCGGATAGTAGGCTAGGCTTTCCATTCCACCGTCTTTCGTTAAGTTTCCCAGACTTGATGTCATTATCTATGGCAGCTTTAACGAAGTTACTATTTGATGGTGGGGTTTTAGCTTTCACTGATGTGTTGATATTGCTTGAGTGTATTATTTTAATCGCTGGTTATATCGGCAAGTATCTTTCGATTAAGACTAACTGTGCCAGCAGTTACTTGGACGTGAATTTTACCCCAGTTACTCAAAACAAGTTATCTTCTTGCGCTATAACTGCCAAGGTTGATGTCTATATACTGCTGACCTAAGTGAGCGACAAGTAGTCGAGGTGGACTATTCGATAACTTGGTTCATATTCCTTTTTATAGATATCTGAGTGCCTGAGTGTCGGGTAATCTTTGTTTTCTACGTCATTGAGAAATGCGTCAGTATCTTCTGGATTGAACGGCAATTGCTTGGCCTTGGACAGGTCTCTAAGACAGTTACAGAATTTTTTTAATTTTTCCTTAGATCCATCACGAGCGTTAGCAGTTCGGATAAAGGCTGTTAAGAGATCATCTTTTGCATAGCCCTGGTTCAGATATGATCTTAGGTGAATTCTGGCAATTTTGCCGTCAGGCGATATAGGGTCTATGGTTGGTTCAACGTCAACCCCAATTAAGTTATCCAATTCAAGGTTAAATTCTTTCTCTAAGATGTTATCGGCAGCGTTGGCGTGACTGGCGCCCAATGCACTCTGATGCAGGAGTTTATAAAGATCTTTTAGTTCTAAGTTTGGATATCTGGCAATATGCTGAGACGTTAAATTACTTATAAATTTCATTTGTATGTCATTTGCATCGGTTATTAGCGAGGAATTACATTTTGATTAGGATTATATTTTACGGTAAAGCCTTTTTTTTAGTGTTAAACCTACGCAGGTTGGATGGTAATGGGATTATCTAGCGAAATTCTGTCTATTCTGTCCTCAAGAGGCGCCTCCTCTATTGAGTACTTAAGACAAAGATTAGGGGCTAATTCAAGAGATATTGAGGCCGCCGTAAGTAGACTTAATCAAAGTGCTCCATTCATTACTCGGTCGGAAAGCGAGATATTTACGTTAAATCAGGTCTCGGACGGATTATCTTCCGAAAAAATTCGAGCACAACTTGGATGCAGTGCTGATCGGTTTATTCTAGAGGTCGTTTCTACGACGGCATCGACCAATGATGACTTACTATCCATGATTAGGGAAGGGCGCGCTCAAAACAGATTGATTCGAGTCGCAGAGACTCAAACTTCGGGTAGAGGTACAAAAGGAAGGCCGTGGATATCGGTGCCAGGTGGCTCCTTGACTTTCTCGATATTGAGAAGTGTCACTGATACCAGCTTGCTGAAGGATATCTCTTCTCTACCATTGGTTGTTGGACTGTCGCTTGTGCGCTCAATCAACGCAAGTGCGGATATAGATTGCCGATTAAAGTGGCCCAATGATATTTTGTTTCAAAGAAAAAAATTAGGGGGTATTTTAATTGAGTCTACTTCGATAAATCGACAATGTTTTGTGGTGATTGGGGTCGGTATCAATGTCTGTGTTCCAAAAGCTTTACTCGAAGATATTAATCAGCCCGCCATCGATTTACATAGTTTAGGCGCATCTATTGACCGAAATATTCTAATTGGCAATATGCTCATAGAGTTGGATAATTTACTGGACCGGTACTTTGTTGATGGTTTTGATTACTTTCGGAAGGAATGGTGTGCGATGCACGCCTATCACAATCAAATGGTCTCGTTTGCTCTACCTGATGGCCGACGAGTCGAGGGAGAAGTAATAGATGTGGACTCCAATGGAGCGTTGGTTCTGAATATTAACGGAAAAGTTAGACGCTATATTTCCGGCGAGATTCAGCTAAATAAGTGACATTCATCGTATATAGTTAGGTAAATAACATCTGATTGATAGGGTAAAGACGCTTCAATGATCTTAGTAGTGGATATCGGTAATACACAAGTCAAATGGGCAACGGCGGTTGGAGATGCCTGGGTGACTCAAGGACAATGTCCTTTGTCAGCTATAGCCAAGCTATCTTTGTATTGGTCAGACTTGAGCGAGCCTGCTGCGATCGTGATTTCTAATGTTGCGGGGGTTGAGGCTGCTTCAGCTGTCGACATGGCCATCCGACCTTGGAATATCGAGGCTTATTGGGTGGAAGCGATGCCAAGTCAATGTGGAGTCGTCAACTCTTACGCTAAACCCAGTCAACTTGGCCCTGATCGCTGGGCTGCGCTTATTGGTGCAAAAACTTTGAACTTAGGTAATGTTGTTACGGTGTGTTCCGGAACGGCTACGGCCATTCATGGTTTAACTCAAGCCGGCGTGTTCATCGGCGGGCTCATTATTCCTGGTTATGACCTGATTCATAAATCCCTTGGTTCTAATGCCGCGCAGTTGTCGGATGCCGAGGGGACTCTTAGCACTTTTCCGCTTACGACACGTGATGCAATCACTTCAGGAGCTATTAGAGCAACATGTCAAACAATAGAGTCATTTTGTGATGACATGGAAGTTGTTGGGTACGATGCTGTAAAAATTGTGTTAGCTGGTGGTGCTGCGGATAAAGTTCGCACCGGTTTTGTTAGACCCGTTATTAGACAGGATGACGTAATTTTATTAGGTCTCTTGGAAATCGCGAAGAGTCTATAGAAAAAATGAGGAAATTAAATATTTCGTCGAAAGCAATGGCTGAATATGGCTAAAAAATTAGGCTTTTTTTTGATTCTTCTGAATGTGGTGATGGCAATCTACGTGTTTTATTTGCGGCCGTTATTAGAAATCGATCCGCTACCTGAGAAAAACCAAATATACCCTGAGCGGATACAAATTATTAAAGCTGTTGAGCCTGAAGCTGAAGCCATTGATACTAGGGATGCTGACGGTTCAATTTAGAGAGCTGAACGGTCTCTGGCTTAAGAGGGCGGCAAATTTTATTTAGTAGCTAACTCGACTGATGCTGCCAGTAACGTTTTTGTATATTCATGTGTTGGTTTATCGAATATTTGATCAACTTGACCCTCTTCTACGATCTGTCCGTCCTTCATGACCATAACTCGATGAGACAGCGCTTTGACAACGTTTAAGTCATGACTAATAAAAAGATATGAGATAGCATATTTTTTCTGTAGATCACGAAGTAGTTTTATAATTTGCGCTTGAATTGATAGATCAAGCGCAGATGTTGGTTCATCCAATACGATGAACTTTGGTTTTAGCGCAATGGCCCTGGCAATAGATATTCTTTGTCTCTGACCTCCAGAAAATTCGTGGGGATACCTGTTTTTCATTTCGGCAGATAAACCCACTTCTTCAAGGGCCTTTTCGATAATTTGGTCGAGCATTGAAGGGGTTTGGGCTATACCGTGTAATACGAGGCCTTCCGAAATAATTTGTCCAATCGTCATCCTTGGGCTGAGACTTCCGAAAGGGTCCTGGAAAACAATTTGTACATCTCTTCTGTAGGGTTTGAGTGTCCGCTGGTTCAGATGGTCAATGCGCTGACTTGAAATAGTTATCTCTCCGTTGCTGTCAATCAATCTCAAGCAAGCCATTCCTAGTGAGCTTTTCCCTGATCCACTTTCACCAACGAGTCCCAGTGTTTCACCTGCTTTGATAGAGAAAGTAAGTTCATCGACAGCTTTAATGTGCCCAACTGTTTTACGGAAAAACCCCCGTTTTATCGGAAACCAAACACGTAAATTCTTTACCTGGACTATTTCTGTGGCGGCAGCCTCAATCGGATCTGGATGTCCAGATGGTTTTGAGTCGATGAGCATACGTGTGTATTCATGTTTAGGGCTCGAAAATGTATCGTCTACTGTCCCAGACTCTACTATTTGGCCCTGTTTCATAACGTATACACGGCTTGCCATTTTCGAGACAACTCTCAAGTCGTGCGTGATGAGTAGTATCGCCATCCCTAATTTTTTTTGAAGCGATTGCAGTAGTTCGAGGAGCTGCGCTTGGACCGTCACGTCGACAGCGGTCGTTGGCTCGTCCGCAATTAACAAGTCTGGTTTATTCGCTAACGCCATTGCAATCATGACTCGTTGCCGTTGCCCGCCTGATAATTGGTGCGGATAGGACTCTAGCCGCTCGCTAGGGTTATGAATCTTGACCAACTCTAATAGCTCAATTACCCGATTTCTAGCTTGTTCCTTGTTTAGTCCCTCGTGCAGGAACAAGACTTCGCTAATCTGTTTCTCGACAGTGTGTAGCGGGTTGAGGGAGGTCATCGGCTCTTGGAATATCATAGATATTCTGTTGCCTCTTATGTTTCTGAGTGTTTTTTCTGAAGCGTTGATGAGCTCAAGCTTATCGAATCGAATTGAGCTGTTTTGACTGTGTTGAGCTGTGGGGTAGGGCAGTAGTTGAAGCACGGATAATGCCGTTACTGATTTTCCTGATCCGCTCTCGCCGATGAGCGCAACCGTCTCTCCATTTTGAACGTCCAGCGAAACGGCCTTTACCGCGTCAGTGGACTTCTCTCCTTGTTGGAAAGTGACGTCGAGCTGCTTGATACTGAGAAGAGGTGATGTCATTAATGGTCAGCGCCTAAGTTTTGTCGGCTTTACTTATTCGTAAAAAGTTTGCGTGGGTCGAATGCGTCTCGCACAGCCTCACCAATGAAAATCAACAGACTCAGCATTATCGCTATAACGAAGAATCCTGTTAATGCGAGCCATGGAGCTTGAAAATTTGCTTTTCCTTGTGCCAAAAGTTCACCAAGTGAGGCTGAACCTGCAGGTAGTCCGATTCCAAGAAAGTCTAGCGAGGTTAGGACGGTCACCGAGCCTGCAAGAGTGAACGGCATGAATGCCATTGTTGCAACCAGAGCATTCGGCAAAACGTGACGGAGCATAATTTTAAAATCACCTAAGCCAAGTGCTCGTGCGGCCCTGACGTAATCAAAATTTCGTGCTCTCAAAAATTCTGCCCGAACTACTCCTACAAACCCCATCCAACTGAATAAAAGCAGCAATCCGAGTAACCACCAAAAGTTAGGCTCGATTATGCTAGCGAGTATGATCAACAGATATAGCGTTGGCATGCCGGACCAGATTTCGATAAACCGCTGTCCAATTAAGTCCACCCAACCGCCAAAATAACCTTGCAATGCCCCAGCAAAAACCCCAATGACCGCGCTGATCATGGTCAGGGTGAATCCAAAAAGAACCGATATTCGAAACCCATAAATAACCCGGGCAAGTACGTCGCGTGCTTGATCGTCTGTACCAAGGATATGGATTGCATCAGGGGCTGAGGGCGCAGGCATCGTCAAGTCCCAAGCCACTGTTTGATGATCAAAAGGAACGATTGGGTTAATAATCCATCCTTCACCTTGTATTTTTTTGATGATAAAGGGGTCAGTAAAATCAGTAGCTGTTTCGAAGGTTCCTCCAAACTCAGTTTCTTTGTAGTCCTTAAATATTGGAAAAAAGAGTTCGCCCTGATATGAAACAGCAATTGGCTTATCGTTAGCTATAAATTCCGCTGGCAATGTGAGTGCCAGTAGGATTAAGAAAATCCAGAATGATACGTATCCTCTTCTACTTTTTTTAAAGTTTTCGAGTCGCCTGAGGGTAATCGGGTTATTTGTCATCATAATTTTGAACTCACGGTAGCATCTATGATTGACTTTCAAAATCGATTCGAGGGTCGATCACCATATACATGACGTCTCCAATTAGGTTCATGGTCAACCCCAACAACGAAAAAAAGAATAGTGACCCAAACATCAGTGGATAGTCTCTACTGAATGCCGCTTCGAATCCGAGTAGCCCCAAGCCGTCAAGAGAAAAAATAATTTCTATGAGCAAAGAGCCAGTGAATAAGATGCTCACTAACGCAGATGGAAATCCTGCGATAACAATCAGCATTGCGTTTCTGAAAACATGACCATAAAGCACCCGTTTTTCTGTTAACCCTTTTGCTCTCGCTGTGAGCACATATTGCTGATGTATTTGATCCATAAATGAATTTTTAGTCAGCATCGTGAGGCCTGCGAAACCTCCGATCACCATTGAAAGAATGGGTAGTGCCAGATGCCAGAAATAATCTTTTACGCATCCCAGATTGGCAGCACATTCAAATGCGCTTTTCGATAAGTATTCTTCAGACTGTAGTCCCCTTAGAGGAAACCAGTCTAGGTAGCTTCCACCCGCAAAAATAACCATCATGAAAACCGCAAACAAAAAACCAGGAATCGCCGTGCCTATAATGATCGCAAAACTGGAGACCATATCGAACTGACTACCGTCTGCTACAGCTTTTCGAATGCCAAGAGGTACTGAAATTAAGTAAACAATTAGCGTAGTCCAAAGCCCAAGAGAAATGGAAACAGGTAGTTTTTCCAAAACTAGATCAACCACATCTGTATCTCGGTAGAAACTTTTTCCGAAATCAAATACAAGATAGTCGGACATCATTTTCAAGAATCGCTCATGAAGTGGTTT
>CAJQIK010000029.1 GCA_905478365.1 uncultured Burkholderiales Genera incertae sedis bacterium | reverse complement strand
GAGCAAATGGTCGCTAACTATAGCGGGTGTGACTGGACCGATCCAATGGGACAGGAATTGTATCAATGCATAAAAGATAATAATGGGTTTAGCACGTTGTGGTGTTTCAATACGACCATTGAAAATAATTGTGAGGAGAAGTCTGGGGCTGAGAGTGATCTTAACTCTTTGCTCGCGCAGAATGATACTGATCAGGTAACTGATTCAGGCGAAACAATTCCTGTTGATTCAGAAATTTATGAAAAAGCAATGGAGGAAGAATATAAGATGTTTCAGTTTCGTGACTGCCCCTACACAGAAGAGATGGGTAATCACATGTTTGAATGCATCAAAGAGTACGATGGATTTAATGCTCACGGTTGCTTCAAGGATTCGGTAAGGCTTTTTTGTCCCGAATAGAGCGATTAACTTAGTTAAAAAGTCGGCAGTATTTGCCGACTTTTTAAAGTCTTATTTGCTTAAATAAACTGGACTCTCGACTGTAAAATCCTTCGGTATGAAAGGTTTCTGGAAAGCCAAAGTGTTCGTAGTCTAGGTGGTGGCACAACTCGTGTAGCAATGTCCTTAGGAAGCTTTTAAACGCCACAACTTTCTTATTTTTAGCAGTTCGCATCCATACCTGTATTGTTGCTGGTTTTCCGTCCTCTTCAGGCAGGTATAGACCGTGGAGTTCTCCCCAGTCGTCAGATGGTCGGACGCTGAGTACTTGTACTTTAAGTCTTGGTGATTTGATTTGACTCACTATGTCATCAGCGATTGTTTGACATACGATTTGAATTTGAGCCACGTCTTCCTCAAGCAAAAGCGTCTCAAGCGCCGTAGATTCGTCATGGAGGCGTTTGACATCTTTAAGTGTCAAGTACTTGATATCGTCGCTTTGACGATAAATACTTTGCTGGCGGGACGTTAAACGATTATAAAAATTAAAAACCACGGTTTTTACCCTCTATTAGTCGATTCTCAGTTGAAAGTGAATTATAGAGTTTTGAACGGTGTCCGGGTAGTTAGATTCTCGTGATATTCTCCAATCGCAGCACCTTCTCGATCCAAAAAATTACCGACCGCATCCGAAAATTGTGGGTGCGCTAGCCAATGAGCTGAATTGGTTTCCACTCCTTCTAATCCACGAGAAAGCTTGTGCTCACCTTGCGCACCGCCCTCGAATTTTTTGTATCCATGCTCAATTGCATACTCTATCGTTTGGTAATAGCAAGTCTCGAAATGAAGTCCTGGTATATACTTTTTGGCGCCCCAATATCTTCCGAGAATAGTATCGTTGCTTAGTATGTTTAACGCGGCGGCAACACGCTGCCCAGATTGGCTGGCAATAATAAGGAGCGTATTTTTACCTATTTTATTTTTTAATTCTAAAAAGAAATCGAAATTCAAATAAGGATTGGATCCTCGAATATTATAAGTATGTTGATAACAGTCGTAAAAAAACTCCCAATCATCCTCACACGCTTGATCGCCTGAAATTGTTCTAAATTTCACATCACTATCGATGACTCGTTTGCGTTCTTGTTTGATCTTCTTTCTCTTGACCGATTTCATTGATGATAAATACTGCGTAAAGTTTTCGTAGTTTTGGTTGGTCCAATGGAATTGAATCGATTTGCGGAGTAGGCAGCCAGATTTTTTCCACACTAATAAATCTTCCTCCTCAGGGTACAAACAATGAAAAGATGACAGTTGATTATCCTTCGTAAATGAGAGGACCGCATTTGCGAGCGCATTTTTGACATCTAAGTCCGCGGCCAACAAGCGAGGGCCCGTTGTTGGCGTGAATGGCACCGCTGACACAAGCTTCGGGTAGTAATCTAAGCCCGAACGATGGTAGGCGTCAGCCCAAGCCCAATCGAATATATATTCACCATACGAGTGGGTCTTAATGTAGAGCGGTGCAGATCCAACTAATCGTTTATTCAATGTGGCGATTAAATGTGCGGGCAGCCATCCACTTTCGTCGCCAACATTCCCTGTTTCCTCTAATGCTGCTAAAAATTCATATGATGTGACTGTATTGCCGTTATTCAAAGAATTCCAGTCCTCAGCGTTGATTCCAGATAAACTATGGACTATGTCAAATTTATAGTTATTCATGTTGTTCTAATTATTCACCCATCAATACGTAGTATGCCTTTAAAAATTCTTGTTGCTCAAATTAACTGTGTCGTTGGCGATGTAGCCACCAACGCGAGCAAAATTTTGTCGATCGTCGATCAAGCGAAATCGGAGTCGGTTGATCTGGTTGTGACCCCTGAATTGTCTTTATGTGGCTACCCTCCAGAAGACTTATTGCTAAGACCAGATTTCCTCAAAGAGTGCCATCTAACGCTTAAACGCATCGCAAATCATATCTCTGGGATCACACTTATAGTGGGACATCCTCATAGGGAGGGTCAGTACTTGTATAACGCTGCATCGGTTATTCAAGATGGCCAGATTGTCGCACGATACTTTAAGCAGGAGTTACCTAATTACCGAGTATTTGACGAGGCGCGATACTTTAAGGCTGGCGAGCAATCGGTCGTATTTTCTGTTGCTGGCGTTTCTGTCGGACTAAATATTTGTGAGGACGTTTGGGGTGAGGGTGGTCGCGAAGCGTCGACAGAGTCGAAAGTGATTGAACATCCGGCGAGAGCGGTTTCTAGTGTCAAGGAAAGTGGGGCGGATTTATTAGTAGTAATGAATGCCTCTCCCTTTCATTCCGGAAAAGATTTGATAAGAAGGAAGGTTGTTCAAACTCAGGCACGCCTACATACGCTACCAATAGTCTTTTGTAATCTTATTGGTGGTCAAGATGAGCTTGTCTTTGATGGTGGATCATTTTCGTGTGATCGCAACGGTGAGATCTCGGCTCAGGCGGTTTTTTTCAACGAAAGTTTGATGACGATTACCCTTGATCAAGAGCAAATATCGTCGGAATTTAAAGAGCGACTGCTAGATAGTGAGCGAGCAACCTATGAAGCACTTGTATTGGGAGTTAGGGATTACGTGGAGAAAAATAGTTTTCCAGGCGTTTTGATTGGACTATCTGGAGGTATTGATTCTGCACTTACTTTGGCGGTGGCGGTTGACGCGCTTGGCGCTAAGAGAGTCAAGGCGGTTATGATGCCCTCCCAGTTCACGGCCAGTATGAGTCGGGAGGACGCGAGCGCTATGGCGAGCGGTTTAGGGGTGGACTATTCAGAGATTGAGATTAAACCCATGTTTGATAGTTTCATGAAGGGCTTATCTGGAGAGTTTTTGGGTAAAGCGTTTGACACTACCGAAGAGAACCTTCAGTCAAGGATTCGCGGGACACTCCTGATGAGTTTATCCAATAAATTTGGTTCTTTAGTATTAACCACAGGAAATAAAAGTGAAATGAGCACGGGCTACGCCACTTTATACGGCGATATGGCCGGTGGATTTGCCGTGCTGAAGGACTTAACCAAACAGGCGGTCTATCGCCTATCGGTCTATCGGAACACGATATCAGCCTGTATTCCTGAACGAATCATTGAGCGTCCCCCAACTGCGGAATTGCGGGCGGATCAGCTTGATGAGGATTCATTGCCGTCGTATGAAATTTTGGATGCAATTGTTGAACATTATGTTGAGTATGATCGTGGTGTGGACGAGATTGTAGCGTTGGGATATCTGCCTGAGGACGTTAAAAAAATTGTTTGGCTTATCCACGTGAATGAGCATAAAAGACGGCAGTCTCCGCCGGGAGTTCGCGTAACGGCTCGTGGTTTCGGAAAAGATTGGCGATATCCAATTACAAGCAAGTATCGTGGCTTGATTGATCAGTAAAGATCGTGCCATGATACTGATAACGTGGGCATGTATATCGAATACTTTGAGGTGTGTAGATAAAATTTTGGGCGGTTTTTGATCTAGTCCGATTACATAGGGGAATTAAGCCATGAAAAAAATAGAAGCTGTGATAAAGCCATTTAAGCTCGACGAAGTGCGTGAGGGATTATCAGAAATTGGAATTACAGGTCTCACGGTTACTGAGGTCAAGGGGTTTGGTCGCCAAAAAGGTCACACAGAGTTATATCGAGGAGCTGAGTACGTTGTTGATTTTTTACCAAAAGTAAAGGTAGAGGTCGTTGTCGTCGATAGTCTTGTTGATCAAGCCGTGGAATCTTTGGTGTCTAACGCTAAAACGGGCAAGATTGGTGACGGTAAAATTTTTGTGAGCTCTGTGGAACAAGTCATTCGGATTCGTACTGGCGAGACAAATGAGGATGCGGTCTAACTAGTAGATGCGCGGCACTTTATTTTTTTGCACTCAGTAACAGCACTGTTGCGCCACTGCCTCCATCTTTTGGGGCTGCCTCGCAATAGGCTAGGATATCGGCGCGAAGCTGTAGCCAGCGAAATAACTTTTTCTTGAGCACAGGCTCGCCGTTGCTGGATCGGTGTCCTTTACCATGGATGACGCGGACGCAACGGAAGCCTCTTTTTTTAGCGTTTGCAAGAAATTCTGCAACTAAGACGCGAGCAGTATCTGACGTGGATCCATGTAAGTCTAGTTCGTCTTGAACAACCCAATAATTTCTCCTAAGCTTTCGAAGTACTTGGTGCTGCACCCCGGACCTCAAGTACGCGGGTTCCTCCGACAGAAACTCTGCGCCTTCCTCTTCGATGTCTTGATGCAATAATTCTTTTAAGACGTCGGCTTCATCTCGTATTGATTGTGTTGGAATAGGTGCGGGCGGTTCTTTCGATGCAACGATTTTCCCATCCTCTTTGAGGACTGTTATGTCTTTTAATGATTCCTCAAGAAGATCTTCAAATCGCTCCTTAGGTTTTGGGTCATGGTTGTTGGACATGCGTCACAGTTTGTTCGATGTAATTATTCGGTACTGGCTAAAAAACGTTCAGCATCTAGTGCCGCCATACAGCCAGTGCCAGCACTGGTTACTGCTTGTCGATACACATGGTCCTGTACATCCCCAGCAGCAAAGACGCCAGGAACACTCGTTTGTGTCGCATTTCCATTAAGCCCACTCTGCGTCGTTATGTAGCCGCCGACCATATTCAGTTGGGTTTTAAAGATGTCAGTGTTGGGTGAGTGACCGATCGCTATAAAGACTCCAGCGACTGAGAGTGTCGACTCTTCGCTATTTTTAGCGTTCTTAATTCTTGCTCCAGTCACCCCGGATGCATCACCGACTATTTCCTCGAGTGTGTGGTCCCAAATGATATTGATATTCCCATTTTTTTCTTTCTCTAGGAGCCTATCAATGAGTATTGCTTCTGCTTTGAGTTGATCGCGTCGATGAACCAATGTGACTGTTTTCGCAATATTTGATAGATAAAGTGCTTCCTCGACTGCGGTATTGCCACCACCGATTACTGCAACATCTTGACCTTTATAAAAAAATCCGTCGCATGTTGCACAAGCCGAAACGCCTTTTCCTGCAAAAGTCTCTTCCGATGGAATACCCAAATATTTGGCTGATGCTCCCGTGGCAATAATCAATGCGTCGCAAGTGTACTCAGCCTGGTCTCCCAACAGCGTAAATGGCCGTTTATCGAGTTTCACAGTATGCACGTGGTCAAAAATGAGTTCAGCGCCAAATCGCTCGGCGTGTTTTTGAAATCGATCCATGAGTTCTGGACCTTGAACACCATCGGCATCTGCTGGCCAATTATCGACATCTGTGGTGGTCATTAACTGTCCGCCTTGTGCGATTCCTGTAATGACCACAGGCGTTAAATTGGCTCTGGAGGCATAGACCGCAGCTGTGTATCCCGCTGGCCCTGAGCCTAAAATTATGAGTTTGTTGTGCTTTTTTTCCATATCCGATTCCTAGATGCTAGTAGTACGCTGTAAGTTCCAAGATTCATAACGCTTTTCACGCTTTAATGATGACCTAAAAATGTAAATGTTTAGTATCCAAGCGATTTGTCTCAGTTACAATAGTGTTTCAGCTAAAATTGACGACTCAGTATTTTACAGACCTTCCGACTAACGGTACGACGGATTTGATAATTGGCTAAACGAAAAAAAACTAAAAAATCGGAAATAGTCAACCAAGATTCTTCCACTAAAAGCGTTTTGCCGCCAAAAGTCGTTGTGTTGCTGCGAGAGGTTGGGTTGCTCCTATCGTCAGGTGTTCTAGCCTATTTAACTCTTGTTTTGGGTACTTATGACCCGTTAGATCCTGCATGGTCACGTCAAAGTGCCTTGGAGGATGCGAGCAATGCGGGAGGAGTTGTCGGCGCACATATTTCTGATGTGCTCCTCTATTTATTCGGAATATCAGCCTGGTGGATCGTTTTGGCTGGCACGCTCTTGGTAGTGCGTGCTTATCGACATACGGCGAGAAGAATTACTGAAAACCCCAAGGTTGTGTTACTTGTGACGACAGGCTTAGCGCTCCTGGTATTCTCGAGCGCTGCTTTCGAAGGCCTGCGTCTATATTCGGCTCATTTTGAGTTACCAGGCAAGCCAGGAGGTATTGTTGGTGGTGAGATTGCGCTCATCAGCAGCAGTGCATTTGGATTTATTGGCAGCACCTTAATGTTCTTGATATTGATGGCCGTTGGTATATCGCTGGTAAGCGGAATATCCTGGATAACGATTTCAGAAAAAGTGGGTTATTGGTTGGAATGGACGGCGTTACGGATTTGGCAAGGGTGGGAATCTTGGCGCGATAGGAAGGCTGGGGAGATCGCCTTAGAAGCCAGAATGGATCGACTTGATGAAGTTCGCGAGAAGTTTACTTCTCCCGATCCGAAACCGTTGAGGATTGATAAACCGATACAGCATGTCGCACAATCAGAGCGAGCGCAGAAAGAAAAGCAAAAACCTTTATTCGAAGATTTACCTGATTCCGAATTACCATCTATCAATCTACTAGATACCCCACCATCAGACGTTGAAGTGATTTCGTCGGACACGCTTGAGTATACGTCCCGATTAATCGAAAAAAAGTTATTAGACTTCAATATTGAAGTTAGGGTGGTTGCAGCGCAACCTGGTCCTGTCATCACGCGGTACGAAATAGAACCAGCGGTGGGTGTGAAGGGTAGTCAAATTATCAACTTAACCAGGGACTTGGCAAGGTCTCTATCAGTTGTCAGTATCAGGGTGGTCGAAACTATTCCCGGTAAGACTACAATGGGTTTAGAAATTCCTAATACTAAGCGACAGGTTGTTTATCTATCCGAGGTGCTTGCATCCCAGACTTACGCCGATGTGCCATCGCCGCTGGCTATCGCGTTAGGTAAAGATATCTCTGGCGTGCCAGTTTGTGCAGATCTTGCGAAAATGCCGCATTTGCTCGTAGCGGGAACCACAGGCTCTGGTAAATCTGTAGCGATTAATGCGATGATTTTGTCGTTACTCTACAAGTCGACGCCAAATGAAGTACGCATGATTTTAGTGGATCCTAAGATGCTTGAGCTATCTGTATATGAGGGGATTCCTCATTTGCTCGCACCTGTTGTTACTGAGATGCCTAAAGCTGCCCACGCATTAAATTGGTGTGTTGGAGAAATGGATCGACGATATCGACTCATGTCCGCACTCGGCGTTCGTAATTTGTCTGGGTTCAATACCAAAATTCGACAAGCTGCGAAAACGAATAAAAAAATTGATAATCCATTTAGTTTGAATCCGGAGGAGCCGGAGCCGCTACAGGAGTTGCCACTAATTGTGGTCGTCATTGATGAGTTGGCCGATCTCATTATGGTTGTAGGTAAAAAAATTGAAGAATTAATTGCACGCCTTGCCCAAAAGGCAAGGGCTGCAGGAATCCACTTAATTTTGGCGACTCAGCGACCTTCCGTTGATGTGATTACCGGATTAATTAAAGCGAACATTCCGACTCGGATCGCCTTCCAGGTATCCAGTCGAGTCGATTCAAGGACAATCTTAGATCAAATGGGCGCCGAACAATTGTTGGGCCAAGGGGATATGCTTTATTTGCCTCCAGGCAGCGGTTACCCCCAACGGGTTCATGGCGCCTTTGTGGACGATCAAGAGGTTCATCGTGTTGTAGATACACTGAAAAGCCGAGGTGAGCCGCAGTATATTGACAGCATACTGGAGGCTCCTGTGTCCTCTGAGGATTCGGGTGACGGAATTGGAGGGGGCGATGCAGAAAGTGATCCGCTGTACGATCAAGCGGTAGAGATTGTTTTAAAAAACAAGCGTGCCTCCATCTCTTTGGTGCAAAGACATTTACGTATCGGTTATAACCGGGCGGCTAGGCTGGTTGAGCAAATGGAATCAGCCGGCTTAGTATCTAGTATGTCATCCTCGGGCAGCCGTGAGATTTTAGCGCCTAACAATGATAGTTGATTGATGCGGATTAATTGTTTTCGATTGATAACGCTCATCGCGATGGCGATGCCGCTTCAGGTGCTAGGTGGGGCTATTGAGGAGCTTCAGAATTTTGTCAACCAATCGGTATCTGGCCAGGCTACTTTTGTTCAGCGAGTGTTCGATAGCACGGGAGCGCTTGTACAAGAATCTTCTGGAGAACTGAGGTTTTCTCGACCAGGAAAATTTAAATGGCATTACTTTGAGCCATACGAGCAGCTGCTTGTGGGCGATGGCGATTTCCTTTGGGTTTATGATCTGGATTTAATGCAGGTTACGAGGGTGTCGTTAGATCAAGCGCTTGGTTCGAGTCCAGCGGCGCTTCTATACGGGTCAGAGGATATCGATAGTTATTTTGGGCTCGAAGCTCTGAGCTCAGACGGGAAACTTGTGAGAGTGCGTGTTATTCCCTATGAGGAGAGTGGGTTATTTGAGCGAATTGAGATCGGACTAACAGCATCTGTAGTAAGGAATATGACGCTTTATGACTATTTTGGTCAGAAAACTGTGATCGAATTTGGTCGATTCTCAATTCCGTCAACATTTAACGATGACGAGTTTACGTTTATAGTTCCTGACGATGTAGATTTGGTAACCCAGTGACCTGTAGGTCAATTATTTCGCTGTACTTGATATGAGCTGAGTTCATTAAATTTATATGAGCACACCTTTAGCCGATCAATTAAGACCACAAAGCTTAGCTGAATTTGTCGGTCAGCCACGCTTAATCGGAGACGGCAAGCCCTTGACGTTAGCCGCCCGGTCGGGAAATTTGCAGTCGATGATTTTATGGGGCCCACCCGGTGTTGGTAAGACGACGCTAGCGAGAATATTAGCGCAATCAAGTGCCGCGAATTTAGTCGAGTTATCTGCGGTTCTCTCAGGCGTGAAAGAGATTCGGGACGTGGTCGCGATAGCGAAAAAAAACAGAGAGGATTTCGATCAGCAAACTTTAGTTTTTGTTGACGAAGTGCATCGGTTTAATAAGACGCAACAAGATGCATTTTTACCTCACGTGGAGAGTGGCTTATTAATATTTATCGGGGCAACTACCGAAAATCCGTCGTTTGAAGTGAATAATGCGCTCTTATCAAGGGCGACAGTTTATGTACTCGAGTCGTTAACTGAGGATGATCTACTGATAGTGCTTGAACGTGGTTTTAAGCATCTGGATGTCTCTATTGATATCGATAAGATTGCCAAGACTATTATCGTTGGTCACGCGGATGGCGATGCTCGAAAGCTCTTAAATATGCTCGAGATTATTGTCGTAGCGGCAAAGGATGCATCGAGAAACATCATTGATGAGGATTTTGTTGTTAGTGTGCTTCCTCGGGTATTTCGTCTGTTTGATAAACAGGGTGATGTCTTTTATGACAATATTTCGGCGCTTCACAAGTCAGTTCGAGGATCTGATCCAGATGCCAGTCTGTATTGGTTGACGCGCATGATGGATGGGGGTGTTGATCCAATGTATGTTGGGCGACGCATGATTCGGATGGCTGTTGAGGATATTGGGTTAGCCGACCCGCGGGCTCTGACGGTCGCATTGGATGCGGTTTCCGCTTATGAGCGGCTTGGATCTCCTGAGGGTGACTTGGCGCTTGGACAATGCGTTCTGTACCTCGCGTGTGCGCCCAAAAGCAATGCCTCATACACAGCATATAATAATGCTTTGGCTTTTACGCAAAAACGTGGTTCAAGCGCTGTGCCGGCACATTTAAAAAACGCGCCTACAAAATTGATGAAGGACTTGGGGCACTCGGATGGATATCGCTATCCGCATAATGAACAAGACGGGTATGCCGCGAATGTTCAGTATTTTCCGGATAACGTTGGACCAGAACAGTTTTATAAGCCAGTTGATCGTGGCTTGGAAATTAAAATTAAAGAAAAGCTTGATAGATTGAGGCAATTGGATGCTAATCAAATTAGTAGTCGCAAACGCAAAAATTAATAGTTATCGATATTTTTAAGGAATAGTGAATACATGCTTGACGTACAGATTTTAAGAAATGATATTCAAACCGTCACAGATAAGTTAATTGAGCGACGCAATTTTACGCTGGACGTAAATTCTTTCGTGACATTGGAGTCAGAACGCAAAACGGTTCAATCGGACACCGAGTCGCTGCAAGCACAGCGTAATTCGATCTCGAAAGAAATTGGCCATGCAAAAAAAAGTGGTGATGAAGCGAAAGCCTCTGAATTGATGAGTCAGGTGAGCGAGTTCGCAGACCGCTTAAAGTCCAATGAAGAGAAGCTGGGAAGTATTCAGGAAAAAATTCATGCGTTATTATCCGAAATTCCGAATGTACCCAATGATTCTGTGCCCATTGGAAAAGCGGAAGAAGATAATGTTGAAGTTAAAAAGGTCGGTATACCCCGTAACTACGATTTTGATCCTCAAGACCATGTTGATCTTGGAGAAAAACTAGGTGCATTGGATTTTGAACGCGCAACTAAAATAACCGGCTCTCGATTCTCGGTAATGATGGGTGCTGTCGCACGGCTCCATCGAGCACTTGCGCAGTATATGCTCGATACGCATACGAGCCGACACGGCTATACCGAGGTCTATACGCCTTACTTAGTCAATGCTGAATCTTTATTTGGAACAGGACAATTACCTAAGTTTGAGGAAGATTTGTTTTCAGTTCCCTTAACGGATGAACAAAATTTTTATCTCATTCCCACGGCTGAGGTTCCTGTCACTAATATATATCGCGGTGAAATCTTGTCGATGGAACAATTGCCGACTAAGTTTGTGTGTCATACGCCATGCTTTCGATCCGAGGCCGGTTCATATGGTAGGGATACTCGAGGGATGATTCGCCAACATCAATTTGACAAAGTCGAGCTGGTTCAATTTGCGCATCCGGATCACTCTTATGATCAACTCGAAGAGTTGACCGGTCACGCCGAGTCCATTCTCATTGATCTTGAGATTCCGTTTCGAACTGTTACGTTATGCACAGGTGATATGGGATTTTCATCTGCCAAGACCTACGACATTGAGGTTTGGTTACCAGGTCAGAATGCGTATCGAGAGATTTCTTCTTGCAGTAACTTTGAGGCCTTTCAGGCGCGACGTATGCAGACCCGTTTTAGAGTCGGAAAGGGTAAGACAGAGTTTGTTCATACCTTGAATGGTTCTGGGTTGGCCGTTGGAAGGTCGTTAATTGCTGTGCTGGAGAATTACCAGAAGCAAGATGGGTCGATCGAAATCCCTACTGTCCTCAAGCCTTATATGGGTGGGATTGAGATCATCGAACCGAGCTAGTTGATGATTGCTGTCTTAATCTTATCGTTTTGTGGTGCATTCGATGATTGAACAATCGACTCTGCCTTCTGGAATCGAGGCGACTCCGGAGAGGGAGCAAATTGCGAATTCGGTCAAAAAAATATGTGATCGATACGATGACGATTTTTGGTCAAAGAAAGATCAAAATAAAACGTTTCCTTTTGAATTTCATGCCGCTATGGCTGAATCTGGTTGGCTGGGCATCACAATGCCGACTGAGTATGGAGGTGCTGGGCTCGGCGTTACCGAGGCGGCACTAATGATGCATACGGTGGGTCGCTCAGCGGGCGTATTTGCCGCGTGTTCGAGTATCCACATCAATCTGTTCGGTCCGCATGCGATTATTAAATATGGCTCACCGGAACAAAAGTCGCGCTGGATACCGCGCTTGATCTCAGGTGAGGACAAGGTGGCTTTTGGTGTCACTGAGCCTGATGCAGGTCTAGACACGACGCGGATCAAAACACGGGCGATTAGACGTGGTGCCAATTATGAAATCAGCGGCTCAAAAGTTTGGATGTCGACCGCGCAACACGCGAATAAGATGTTACTTGTCACGCGAACAGCGCCGATTGAAGAGTGTGTCAAATCTACGGATGGCATGACGCTTTTTTATGTTGACCTTGATCGAACTCATGTCGAAGTTAACGAAATTGAAAAAATGGGACGTGGTGCCGTGGATTCTAACGCGGTGTTTATTGATGGACTAGTCGTTTCCGAGACTGATCGAATTGGTGCAGAGGGCGAAGGATTTAGGATGCTTCTGGATACGTTAAATCCTGAGCGCATACTTATTGCAGCCGAGGCGATAGGGATAGGCCAGAGAGCGTTAGATAAGGCAGTGTCATACGCTGGTGAGCGTAAAGTGTTTGATCGGTTTATCGGACAAAATCAGAGTATTCAACACCCTCTAGCAGAGAGTTGGATGGCTCTAGAGGCTGCGAACCTTATGGTTTGGCAGGCAGCTAAACTGTACGATGAACAAAGACCTTGTGGTGCGGAAGCAAACGCAGCGAAGTTTTTAGCGGCTGATGCGGCTTATGAAGCTTGCGATCGTGCGGTGCGTACTCATGGCGGCTTCGGTTACGCTAAGGAATATCACGTGGAGCGTTATCTACGAGAAATTATGATTGCCCGCATTGCGCCGGTTAGCCGTGAGTTAATAATGTGTTACATCGCGGAAAAAGTTCTGGGCCTGCCTCGGTCATATTAATTATGATCCCTGCTGCGGATTCTTCAAACTGGTAATATCCACGGTCCCGGAGAGGTGGCAGAGTGGTTGAATGTGGCGGTCTCGAAAACCGTTGTACGTGCAAACGTACCGAGGGTTCGAATCCCTCTCTCTCCGCCAGTATTATATTTATTGGCACCCACGTAGGTCTATAAATTATATATAAATATCAATTAAAACAATAGTTTATATAACTCATTTTATGGAAAACCTAGCGCCCAACTTAAAAAGACAACGTTTGCTCGTGGAGGGTTTCTTGGGTGGCGATGTTGACGAAGCTAGAGTGAAAGGCTATTTCAAACATCTGTGCAAGAAGATGGGATTCCAAGCATATGGAGAGCCTATCATTCACTCCCCCAATGGACTCGGCAAAGAAGAAAACCAAGGTTATGATGCGTTCCTTCCACTAATAGATTCAGGTATCTCTGTCTATATCTGGAGTGGTAGTAAATTCTTTTCCATAATCATTTTTACCTGCAAGGACTTTGATGAGGGTAGGGCGGTAGAAGTGACAAAAAATTTTTGGAACGCAGATAAGACATCTCATATGTCTTTCTAATCGTCCTCTTTTTTGTATCTCCTAAGCTACCTATAGATAACGTAACCCTGTGTAGACCCTCCCCCGAGGTTGTTGTGTTTGGATAGAATAGTCTCACTAGCGCTAGTCTAAAGAG
>CAJQIK010000028.1 GCA_905478365.1 uncultured Burkholderiales Genera incertae sedis bacterium | reverse complement strand
ATTCAATATCACATTGAGAAATTAAGTGCGGCTGGGTTTAGTCGAATCATAATTAATGTCAGTCACCTGGCGCCCCAAATTAAACAATTTATCGCTGATCAATACAGCTCGGGGCCAGAAATTATGCTCTCAGAGGAAAATACCCCGCTTGAGACAGCCGGAGGTATAGCGAACGCACTAAAACACATCAATCGCGATATTTTCCCAGTCATTAACGCTGACATTTACTCCGAGCTGCCATTCGAGCGTTTAAACGAGGCGATAAGTACTTTAAAAAGAAGTACGGAGATCTCAGGATACCTCTTTATGGTCCCTAATCCAGTGCATAACTTAGATGGGGACTTTTGCTTAGCCGAAAATCAGCTACAAACTAGCGGGGGAAACAAAGTGACCTTCAGCGGAATTGGCGTCTATCGACCGACAATGTTTAGTGATCTACCGGAAAATAAATCTGCGCCACTCGCACCGATCCTCAATCGGGAAATTAGCAATGGGCGGATGCTGGGGGAGCTTGCAACAGAGCTTTGGTCAGACGTGGGGACTCGAGAGCGGCTACAGAATATTGATCAACTTATTTCTGCGCGGAACCAATGATGTATCGGCCACAACATTTTCGATCGAAAAGTTACAAACGATCAATGCAAGTAATCGAGCAGAACCCATTGGCTACAGTGATTACTGGGCCCGGGGAGGATCCAGAGATTGCTATGACGCCCGTTTTAATGAATCAAGAAGAACACCAATTGGAAGGTCACTTTGCGCTTCAGAATAATATTTGGCATAAATTCCAAAAATCCAATACGACAACGTTTCTATTTCAAGGTCCGCACGGATATATATCACCGGCTTGGTACGTCACGAAACCCCACCTTCCCACATGGAATTACGCAGTTGTTGAAGTCAAAGCTGAGGTTTTTTTAATTAACGCTCAAGAGACGGTCGTCACACTACTCGATAAGCTTACGAGACACTTTGATCGGAATTTTTCCCATTATGCGGAGTCGGAGGAATACGCTGAATTGATCAAGAAGGCAGCAGAGGGAGTAATGTGTTTTCACGCTAAAATTATAAACATTGATTCGAAATTTAAGTTATCCCAAAACAAGGAAAGTTCAGATATTGAAAAATTGATTGCCACTCTTCGAAAAAGTGAACCCAAGACAATCGATTCACTGGCCGATTTAATGCAAGCAGAGCTTAACGATCAACCCAAAAAATAGGCACTACGGTCCAACATGAAAACTCAATTTGTACGAAGACGTCACGAACTCGCCTCAGCGATAAAATTTGGAATCGCTGTTATTCCAACAGCCGCTGAAAGGATAAGGAATAAAGATGCTCATTTCCCCTATCGGTTTGATAGCTATTTTCACTACCTCACTGGATTTAATGAACCCGAGTCTGTCGTCGTTGTGATTGGTGGCAAACCGTCTCGGTCTATCCTTTTTTGTCGGGCGAAACACGAAGAGCGAGAAATATGGGACGGTTTTCGTTATGGCCCTGAGGAGGCAAAAACTCAATTTAACTTTGATGACACCTTTGCGATCGATGAGATAGATAAAATCCTTCCTCAGCTAATAGAAAATAAAGATGCCATCTTTACGCCCATTGGTATTGAATCCAATTGGGATAATAAAATGATGGGCTGGTTAAACAAGACGAGATCTCGAGCACGAGAAGGCATCACTGCGCCGGCAAGTCTTATCGACGTTAGAGAAATACTGGACGAGATGAGACTTATCAAAGATCCAGACGAACTCGACGTCATGCGACGGGCGGCGAAAATATCAGCTGAGGCTCATGTAAATGCAATGTTAGCGACTAAGCCAGAAAAATATGAATATGAAATTGAAGCTGAGCTGCTCTATCATTTTAAAAAGAAAGGCTCTCAATTTCCTGCCTATACGTCGATCGTCGCAGGCGGTAAAAATGCCTGTGTACTCCACTATATTGAGAATAATGCTGTGCTAAATGATGGGGATTTATTACTCATTGACGCGGGATGCGAACTGGATGGCTATGCGTCAGATATTACCCGCACCTTTCCCGTAAGCGGCAAATTCTCTGGGCCACAAAGAATGATTTACGAACTTGTTCTGGACGCACAGCAAGCAGCGATGGAAGCCACATCTCGTGGTAACAGTTGGCAAGCGCCCCACGATGCGGCAACTAAAGTGCTCGCACAAGGATTTATTGACTTGAAACTCTGTCATGGCTCTCTCGACAAAGTTTTGGAGAACCGGGAATACTCCAGGTATTACATGCATAGGACTGGGCACTGGCTTGGAAGAGATGTTCACGATGTGGGGAACTACAAGGACGATGGACAATGGCGAAGCCTCGAACCGGGAATGGTTTTAACCATAGAGCCCGGATGTTACATCCGCAGCGCCCCCGATATACCAGAGCAGTTCTGGAACATTGGCATCCGTATCGAAGATGATGCAATCGTCAACCAAGATAGCGGTTGTGAAATTATTACCTCTGGGGTGCCAAAAACAATCAATGACATCGAATCGCTCATGTCAGCCTAAATGAAATCATGTCGAAGACTCAATACGACGTTTTAATTATAGGAGCCGGACCGGTTGGATGTGTAGCGGCACTCGCCATGAAACAAATTGGGTTATCTACAGCGGTTTTGGAAGTGCAGCCCCAACAATCAAAAATTTCCGATGGCCGTACTTTAGCGCTCTCATGGAATAGCTATCTAATTCTTGACGAACTAAATGCTTGGCTAACCGATGAAGAGCGATTTCCAATTCGGAGCATTCAAATTTCAGATCGCGGACATTTCGGGCAAAGCGTTGTCTCAGGGCCAGATGTTCAATTGTCTGAATTAGGATACGTGGTTCGCTTTAAAGATCTTTTGCCGCGCTTGAGAGAAGCATTAAGCCAGCAGAAAGTCAAAACCCTCTTCCAGACTTCGGCCACGTCAATCCAAAAACACAAGGATTACTCTGAAATTACTCTTGATATGAACGGCGTGATCTCGACAGTCACCGCCCGTTTGATCGTGATGGCTGACGGGGGACAGTCGTTAAATATAGCAGGGCTCAAACACAAAAAAGCGATCGATCACGGTCATGACGCAATTGTAGGAATCATCACGAGTGACTCTACTCCTCGAGATATAGCCTACGAAAGATTTACCAGCACAGGACCTATTGCGCTGTTGCCGCGCGGAGATGAATATGCCTTTGTTTGGTCGGTTCCGAGGCATGAAAGCGATGACTTGTTAAATCAACCAGAAAGTCAGTTTTTGGAAGCCTTTCAAAATGCGTTTGGGGATCGCTGTGGGAGATTTACCTCTATTCGCGAAAAAAGCACTTATAGCTTGGCCACTCGTATCGCCGAGCAACCCTCGAACGGCGGTATTGTTGTTATTGGAAACGCCTCACAAGCGCTGCACCCAATAGCAGCGCAAGGCCTAAACTTGGGTTTTCGAGACGCATGGGATCTTGCAGACGTGTGTCGAGATATTAAGGCAGAGGATCTCATTACTGACAATACCGTACGTACGTTTCGACGAAAGCGTCGCTGGGACCGCCTTCAAACAACCCTCTTCAGTGCGGGACTAAACCGATTCTTTTCCAGTAAATTATTAGGAGCAAGAGGCCTCGGACTTTTAGGGCTCGACTTGATACCTCTTGCGAAAAAAATAATTATTCGTCAGTTAATTTTTGGACCGAAACTATGACTGTTTCGTAAATTTCTTTGGATCCTTTAAAATCTAGGATTACTAAAATAAAAAACCTTATGAAAATCGGTCCCCACCTGCTAGAGTCGCCCGTAATCGCTGCCCCAATGGCGGGAGTAACCGATCAGCCTTTCCGAAATCTTTGCAGAAAACTGGGTGCCGCGCTTGCTGTATCCGAGATGGTCACGTCAAACACAAAACTATGGAAATCAAAAAAAACACAATTTCGACTTAATCATATTGGCGAAGATGCGCCAAGGGCTGTACAAATTGCAGGAACTAACCCATTACAAATGGCAGAGGCAGCGAAACTTAATGCAGATCTTGGGGCAGAAATAATTGATATCAATATGGGCTGCCCAGCAAAGAAAGTATGCAAGGCGGCGGCAGGATCGGCATTACTGAGGGACGAGCCACTCGTAGCATCAATACTACACACTGTTGTAACCTCGGTAGATATTCCGGTAACCCTAAAAATACGTACCGGATGGAGTGAAGAATCAAAAAATGCAATTCAAATCGCTAAGATTGCGGAAGAACATGGGATACAAGCGCTCACGATACATGGTCGAACAAGAAATGATTTTTTCAATGGAGTCGCAGAATACGAGACCATTGCGGAAGTAAAGTCTGCAATTAAAATTCCTATTATCGCTAATGGTGACATCGATTCACCAAAAAAAGCATTTGAAGTACTTAAATTCACGCACGCAGATGCGGTCATGATTGGTCGGGCGGCCCAAGGTAGTCCCTGGATTTTTCGGGAAATTGCGCATTACCTTAGAACTAAGGAAGAGATGCCGCCCCCAACTATTAATGAAAGAAAAGATATTCTTTTAGAACATTTAGGCGAACTATATAATTTTTACGGGGAAGAAAGAGCAGTTCGATTGGCTCGCAAACATGTGAGC
The DNA here is from genome assembly GCA_905478365.1 of uncultured Burkholderiales Genera incertae sedis bacterium. GTDB lineage: Bacteria > Pseudomonadota > Gammaproteobacteria > Burkholderiales > Eutrophovitaceae > Eutrophovita. The sequence goes on along the minus strand of CAJQIK010000028.1, from coordinate 50,501 downwards.
TGGTACCTCGGCGATCTACCGGGGTCCAGAGAATTTCGATCAGTATTCAATGCACTTGAAAGTGGAAAAACACAAGTGAACGCCATAATTGAGTTTCTGGATCAAATGGTATATCAGCAAAACCTAATAGATGACAAAGCTGTGGCATGAGTAAGTCAACTAATCTCTCAGAAGCTGTAAAACATTCAATAGAGATCTACTTTAAAGATCTGCAAGGTGAGCGAGCACATGGGGTATATAGCATGGTGATCGAGTCCGTCGAAAAGACGCTCATCGAGGAAATTCTAAAGCGCACCCAGGGAAATCAGAGTGAGGCCGCAGAAATGCTTGGAATTAACCGCAACACGCTCAGAACAAAAATGAAAAAATTTAAATTCCTTTGATTAACCTAAAACTATAACTATTAAACGTACAATGTCATCATCTAAACAAGCCCTAATAAGTGTCTCCGATAAAACTGGCGTGGTCGAGTTCGCCCAATCACTAGAAAGTCTTGGTTATAAACTTCTATCCACCGGCGGAACGGCTAGGCTATTATCCGACGCAGGCATCTCAGTGACCGAAATCGGCGACTACACGGGATTTCCCGAAATGCTGGATGGCCGAGTAAAAACACTCCATCCAAAAGTTCACGCAGGTATCTTAGCTCGACGTGATCTCGAGCAACACGCCGCATCACTAAAGGCACACGATATACCAACAATCGATTTGGTAGTGGTTAACTTATACCCTTTCGCATCAACTGTAGCCGATCCAAGCTGTACTCTTGAAAATGCTATCGAAAATATCGATATAGGCGGCCCTTCGATGGTCAGAGCAGCCGCTAAAAATTGGGAACATGTAGGAGTAATTACTAGTCCAGAGGACTACAGCAAGGTAATTGCTGAGTTGACTGATTCTCAAGCAGGAGTGCTCTCAAGAGAAACGCGCTTCACACTTTGTAAACAAGCATTCTCGCACACAGCGTCATATGACTCTAATGTAAGCAACTACCTTACAGCGATAGATATACAAGGAAACAAACATAAGTTTCCGGAGCAAATAAACATAAATTTTCGGAAAAGCGAAGACCTCCGATATGGGGAAAATCCACACCAACAAGCGGCTTTTTATGAAGATTTGTCTGCTCTGCCCGGAGCTCTAGCAAATTACAAACAAATTCAAGGTAAAGAGCTCTCGTACAATAATATTGCAGACTCGGATGCAGCCTGGGAATGCGTTAAAAGTTTTAGCGAGCCCGCTTGCGTCATCGTCAAGCATGCAAATCCTTGCGGCGCAGCCATAGGAGAGAATGCGTTAAAAGCATACCAAAAAGCCTTTAGTACGGATCCTACTTCTGCATTCGGTGGCATTATTGCTTTCAATACAGCGGTTGATGAGCATACTGCTATTGCGATCGGTAACCAATTCGTTGAAGTGGTAATCGCACCAATGTTCTCTGATGAAGCTAAGGCCTATTTTTCGGGAAAGAAAAATGTTCGATTACTCCAAATCGACCTGAATCAATCCGTGAATGAACATGACTATAAACGGGTTGGGGGCGGTATGTTAGTGCAAAGCTCCGATGCAAAGCACGTATTAGAGGGCGACCTGAAAATAGTCACAAAAATTAAACCGTCTGCAGAACAAATAACGAATCTGATGTTTGCTTGGCGTGTCGCAAAATTCGTAAAATCCAATGCGATTGTATTTTGTGGAAACGGCATGACCTTGGGCGTAGGAGCGGGGCAGATGAGTCGTATAGACTCTGCGCGAATAGCCAGCATTAAGGCGGAGAATGCAAATCTGAGTCTCTCGGATTCAGTGGTTGCGTCGGATGCATTCTTTCCATTTCGAGATGGATTGGATGTGCTTAAAAACGCTGGAGCCACAGCAGTTATTCAACCTGGAGGCAGCGTGAGAGATGATGAAGTTATTGCGGCGGCAAACGAACATGGCATCGCTATGGTTTTAACCGGGACGCGCCACTTTAGGCACTAAAATGGATAATCAATCTAGAAACTTAGTTTACCGCCTAGGTACAGGATACAAATTATTATGAAACTTCTCGTTATTGGTAGCGGCGGTCGGGAACATGCAATTGCCTGGCGTCTTGCGCAATCTCCACGAATATCAAAGATATATGTAGCTCCGGGAAACGCAGGCACATCGTCCGAAAAAGGAATAGAAAATGTGCTGTTACACGAAACCGATGATTTAATCGATTTCGCGATTTCAAAGAATATTGATATGACTATAGTAGGTCCTGAGGCCCCATTAAGCGAAGGTATTGTTGATGCGTTTAAAGCCAAGGGGCTTATGATTTTCGGGCCTGTAGCAGCAGCGGCTCAACTTGAGAGCTCAAAAGATTTCGCTAAACAATTTATGGCAAATCATAATATCCCAACAGCTGAATACAGCACCTTCATCGAGCCGGAGGCGGCTCATAACTATATCTCTGCGAAAGGCGCGCCGATCGTTGTTAAAGCCGATGGCTTAGCGGCAGGTAAAGGTGTCGTTGTAGCTATGACCGAACAAGAGGCACACGAAGCCGTAGACATGATGCTCGTTAAAAATGGAATGGGCGTAGCGGGCGCAAAAGTGGTGATAGAGGAATTTCTAGTTGGTGAAGAGGCTAGCTTTATTGTCATGATTGACGGCGAACATATTCTGCCGCTCGCGACAAGCCAAGACCATAAAAGATTACTGAATGATGACCAAGGACCGAATACCGGAGGTATGGGCGCTTACTCACCAGCACCGGTTGTGACACCAGAGCTGCATGCGAAGGCTATAAAACAAGTAATTGAGCCTGTCCTTGATGGCATGAAAAAGGCCGGAACACCCTTTGTTGGATTTCTCTACGCTGGATTGATGATCGCTCCCGATCAAAGCATTAAAGTGCTGGAGTTTAATTGTCGCCTGGGGGATCCGGAAACCCAGCCGATCATGATGCGCCTAAAAAGTGATTTGGTAACGTTGATAGAACATGCATTAATGGGCACGCTAGACCAAGTCGAATCCGTTTGGGACCGAAGAACAGCACTGGGTATAGTTCTTGCAGCTAAAGGCTATCCTATGTCGCCGCGAAAAGGCGAAATTATCAAGATCTCAACGGAGAACAACTCTGACGTGCATATCTTCCATGCCGGAACTACTTTTGTTGACGATCAGCTTGTCACTAGTGGTGGCCGCGTTCTATGTGTAACGGCTCTAGGAGAAAACGCGGCTCAAGCACGTGACTTAGCACTAAAAACGTTAAACGACATTTCCTTCCCTGATAAACAATATCGGACTGATATCGGTCACCGAGCAAATAAGAATTGAAAGTTATGGTAGAGGTTACCCCTGTAAAAGAGTTTTTCACATCACTTCAAGATAACATCGTCAAAGAAGTCGAAGCGCTTGATGGAAAGCGCTTTATCATCGATACATGGGAGCGGGAGTCTGGCGGCGGAGGTATCAGCCAAGTTCTTGAGGGTGGCAACTTGTTTGAACGCGCCGGGGTTAATTTCTCTCATGTATTTGGGGATCAGTTACCTCCGTCTGCTACCACAGCCCGTCCTGAATTAGCGGGCCGATCTTTCGAAGCTATGGGCGTCTCGGTCGTACTACACCCGAATAATCCTTATGTGCCAACAGTGCACATGAATGTCCGTTTTTTCTTTGCCGTGAAAAAATCTGAAGAGCCGGTTTGGTGGTTTGGCGGCGGCATGGACTTAACGCCCTACTACGGTTTTGATGAGGACTGCATACATTTTCATGGGACTTGCAAGGCCTCACTCGACCCATTTGATAAAGCACTCCACCCAAAATTTAAAAAATGGTGCGATACCTATTTTTATTTAAAACATCGTCAAGAACCCAGAGGAGTCGGTGGTATATTTTTTGATGATCTATCAACGCCCGACTTTAATACTTGCTTTGCAATAACCCGTAGCGTAGGAGAAAATTTTCTAGTCGCCTACATGCCAATTGTTAAAAAACGTCAAGGAACTCTATTCGGTGAAAAAGAAAAGGATTTTCAAGCGTATCGACGAGGTCGATACGTAGAATTTAATTTAGTATTTGATCGCGGAACCCTGTTTGGACTTCAATCAGGCGGACGAACAGAATCAATCTTGATGTCCATGCCACCCAACGTGAAATGGCGCTATAACTGGCGCCCCGATAGCAACACCGCAGAAGAAACATTATATGGAAGGTATTTAATTGGTAAGGACTGGGTCTAGATAACCTGGAAAGATACACGCAATCCTATAAATCTGTCATATTTGATTCAGTCGCCTTCACCCAGATAAGAGGAGCGTATTTTGGGACTGTGAAGTAGTTCGCTCGATTCGCCAGTTATCGATAACTCGCCACTCTCCATTACGTAAGCTCGCTCACTAGACTCTAGGGCTAAACGAGCGTTCTGTTCAACTAATAAAATTGTAACTCCCGTTTTAGATACACCTCGAATAACTTCAAAAATCTTCTCAACCATAATGGGCGCCAAACCCATTGAAGGCTCATCTAATAATAATAATTTTGGTCTCGACATCAATGCGCGCGCAATAGCCAACATTTGCTGTTCACCACCAGACAAAGTTCCACCGGTTTGACCCCGCCGCTCTTTCAATCTCGGGAAAAATTCATACATCTGTTTTAAGTCTGCATCTTGGTCCTGTTGACTGTTACCAAGATAGGCGCCCATCAGAAGGTTTTCTTCCACTGTCAAGCGACCAAATACACCTCGGCCCTCGGGTACCATAGAAATCCCAAGCTTTACGCGATCAAACACCGGTTTATTAGTTAAGTCTGCATTGTTGAAATATATCTTACCTGTATGAGGGAGTACGCCAGCTATCGCATTGAGCATAGAGCTCTTACCAGCCCCATTTGCACCAATTAAGGCCACCGTTTCACCCTCTTCAACTTTTATATCAATATCTCTAACTGCTCGAATGCCGCCGTATCTTACGCCAAGTAACCGCGTCTCCAAAAAACTCATGGCAACTCTCCGCCAATATAAGCTTGTATAACTTTCGGATCTGTCCGCACACGCTGCGGAACGTCTTCGGCTATTTTTTGCCCGAAATCCAGCACAGCTACGCGATCACACAAATTCATGATGAGCTTAACGTCATGCTCAATCAATAATATTGATATCCCATCATTTCTAATTCTTTGAATCAACAGTTTGAGTTCTTCCGTCTCCGTAGCATTCATACCAGCAGCCGGCTCATCTAGCGCCAGTAATTTTGGTTTCGTTGCCAGAGCCCGCGCAATTTCTAATCGTCGCTGGTCTCCATAGGATAAATTTCGGGCAAGATTGTTAGCTTCGGTCAAAATACCCACATAGGATAACCACTTGGCTGATTGCTCCCGAATCATTTTCTCTTCATGCCTCGCCGATTTGGTGCTAAAAATTGCACCAAATGATCCTGTAGACGTATTAGCATGCATACCGACCATGACATTTTCCATCACGGTCATATTTTGGAAAAGACGAATGTTTTGAAATGTTCGCGCTATACCAGCTAAAGCGACTTGGTAAGGTTTGCGTCCAACAATAGACTGTTGGTCAAAGCTAATTCCACCGTTATTCGGAAGATAAACACCAGTTATAACATTGAATAGCGTCGTCTTTCCGGCTCCATTTGGCCCAATCAAACCATATATTTCGCCCTTGTTAATCGTTAATGAGACATCATCCAACGCTTGAACTCCGCCGAAGTTTTTATTTATTTTTACTAACTCTAATAACGACATATAAACAATAATCTAGTCTTCAACGATGTCTTGATCTATAACTGTTCGACGTTTTGGCGCTGGCCAAAGGCCCGTAGGACGGACAAGCATTACCAGAATCAAGGCTAAACCAAAAAGCAACATTCGAAGCGCCTCGGGGTCGATATACACCTCTCCAAATAAGGTGCGCTGAATTGGTGAAGCAGTTGATCTCAAAATTTCTGGCAGCACCGTAAGCAAAAGTGCTCCGAGCAACACCCCATAAACATGCCCCATACCACCGAGAACGACCATACACAAAACCATTATTGACTCGAGCAATCCAAAACTTTCGGGGCTTACGAATCCCTGCAGACTTGCGAATAGACCGCCGGCGACACCACCAAACATCGCGCCCAAAGCAAACGCCAAAAGCTTTACATTACGCGTATTAATGCCCATTGCCTGAGCCGCCAGCTCATCTTCTCTGATAGCCAACCACGCGCGACCAATTCTTGATTTTTCAAGTCGAACACAGATGACAATCGTCAAAAATAAAAGTATGAGTAAGACATAGTAATAAATATGGACGCCTGAAAATACAATTCCTAATAGCTCATGAGTCTTAGTTAGGTCAGCTCCCCCAATGCTTATTGGATCAATTTTATTAATACCGATTGGCCCGTTCGTTACATTAACTGGGTGGTCTAGATTATTGAGAAAGATTCGAATAATTTCCCCAAACCCCAAAGTAACGATAGCTAAATAGTCTCCTCGCAGCCGCAGTGTCGGCGCGCCAAGCAACACACCAAAGAGGGCTGCCATACCAGCGCCAATAGGTAATATCGCCCAAAAAGGAAGATGCAAATCGAACTGCGGAGACGCCAGGAGCGCCCAAGTATAAGCGCCCACAGCGTAAAACGCGATGTACCCTAAATCCAATAAACCTGCGAAGCCCACGACTATATTCAAACCCAAAGCTAGCATGGCGTAAATCAACGCAAAATCAAGGATACGTACCCACGTTCGGCCTACGGTATTACTTAAGAGAAAAGGCAATAATGCTAGCGCTACGAACAAGAGAACATACCCAAAAAATAACGCCCTCCTATTACCCGTAAATCTACGCCATAAATCTTGCATAAAGTACTTCATGCTCGCTCCGATACACGCTCACCCATGATACCCGTAGGCCTGAAAACCAAAACAACAATTAAAACAACAAACGCAAAAACATCCTGATAATGGCTACCTAAAAACCCACCCGTAAGATCACCAATGTAGCCCGCACCAATGCTCTCAATGAGCCCAAGTAACAATCCCCCAAGAACGGCACCTCCAAGATTCCCGATGCCACCGAGCACCGCAGCCGTAAACGCTTTAAGGCCGAGCATAAAGCCCATTGAGTAATGCGCTACGCTATAGTTACCTGCGATCAAAATTCCAGCCACGGCAGCTAAACCTGCTCCTATCATGAACGTTACAGAAATTATTTTATTAACGTTAATACCCATCAGTCCTGCTACACGCTGACTCTCGGACGTGGCGCGCATTGCTCGCCCCAACTTTGTGAAATGAACAATAACAAGTAAGCCAGCCATAAGAAGCGCTGATACCGTAATAATGAATATCTGGACGCTAGTGATGTTCGCACCAAATAATTCAAATGTTTCCGTAGGAAAAATTTGGGGCACCGTTTTATACTTACGACCCCAAATAATCATGGCAATATTTTGGAGCAGAATCGATATTCCTATCGCCGTAATCAATGGTGCGAGCCGCGGCGCGTTGCGTAGCGGCCGGTAGGCTAACCGCTCAATAAAGAAAGCCAGCGACATACACACGAGTATTGCCGCAGTTCCAGCTAATGCGATCATCAAAAATGGGGACATTTCGGGGAATACCGACAGCAAAGCTGATACAACCGCGAGCGCGATCATGGCGCCAATCATTACTACTTCACCGTGCGCAAAATTAATCAGCCCAAGGATACCGTAAACCATGGTGTATCCCAGCGCCACCAAAGCATAAACACTACCTAGAACTAATCCATTTAAAACTTGCTGAGCAAAAATATCCATCGTGCTACTCGGCTCCCTCGAGAGACATTAACTCAAACAAAAGGACGCACAAGTCACATTAATCAGCACCACCAATTGTTTCAACGTATTGCCATTTACCCTCCACAACCTGATAGAGACTTATACTTCCACCCCTAAGATCTCCGCGCTCGTCAAAACGAATCCGGCCAGTAACACCCGGGAAATCAGTGTTTCTGAGAAACGGCAAATATATTGCTGGATCAGTTGAATTTGCACGCATCATCGCGTTAATCATTACAAAGGTCGCGTCGTAAGCATAAGGAGCGTAAAGCTGTATATCCTCTCGATAAATTTGCTTAAACTTTTCCCGGAACTCCTTACCTCCAGCCATTTGGTCTAACGGTAGCCCGGGAGATGAAGCGTATGCGCCTTCGCCCTCAGCGCCTGCCAACACCATGAATTGCGTAGTCTGCACGCCGTCTCCAGCTAAAAAGAGACTCGTTAGTCCTAGGTTTTTAATTTGTTTCATCATGGGCCCAGCTTGGGAATCCATTCCACCATAAAAAATCAAATCGGGATTCAAGCCTTTTATTTTTGTCAAAATTGCTGTGAAATCTGTTTTCGTGATGTCGGTAAATTCTCTCGTTAAAATCTTACCGCCCGCATCCTTAATCGCTGACTCAAACTCATCAGCTAAACCTTTTCCATAGGCACTTCGATCATCAATGATTGCTATGCCCATAGCGCCGAGTGTCTTAACAGCATAATCACCTAAAACCTTGCCCTGCTGCTCGTCATTTGCCATCACACGATGTGCTGTTTGATAGTCCTGATGGGTATAAGTAATAGCGGTAGCTGACGGCGATACCTGCGGGATCCCAGAGTTGAAATATATAGTTGAGGCAGGGATGGTCGTTCCAGAGTTCAGGTGTCCCACTACTCCGACTATGTTGGAATCGACCAACTTTTGTGCAACGACGGTTGCTTTTTGCGGATTAGCCTCATCATCTTCCGATAACAACCTAAATTGAATAGGGATCCCATCAATTACCAGGTCTAACTCATTAGCCTCATCAACCGCCAAGCCAGCACCACGCTCATTGTCCTTTCCAAGATGGGAAATAGGACCAGTAAGTGGGCCAACGTGACCGATATTAATAATTTGTTTGCCGTCGCTGGTCTCACTCTCTGCGCCACATCCAGCAACAACCATTGCCGCAACAACTATTGCGAGTGAACGTTTCAATATCATTTTTTCATCTCCAAAATTTTATCTCGATCAAGATCTCGATTGCCTCATTGGCCCAAGGTAATATTAACAGTGGATGCCAGTGTGTCAATTTTTGATTTCAACCAGGCACAACGAAAACAAAAAAACCGGCTAATTGCCGGTTTTTTAAATTTTTCATCCCTTAAAGCAACTTACTTAGAGAGACATAATCCATTCAGCGAGTTGCTTCGCCTCATCGTCGGTAACAGCGTTAGGTGGCATAGGAATTGGACCCCACTTACCCATACTTCCAGCTTTGATAGACTTGACGAGCCTCTCTACCGTTATTTCTCCGCCCTTTGGATCTTTGCCTTTAGCAATTTCCTTGTATGCAGGCCCTACTAACTTTTTATCTACTGCGTGACAACTTAAACAATTTTTACTCTTTGCTAACGCTTCAACGTCATTCGCCTGAACGTTTGAAAAAAAACTTAAACCAAAGGCAACGAGACAACTTACAACAGCTTTCTTCATTTTAATGCTCTCCATTCCATTCGCTACAAGTTGATCAGTTTTTAGCCTTCATCGAAAGAGTGAGTAACTACCCTACAAATTAACCAAAGTTACTAAAATTAGTTCTAAAAGTAATCAACAGACAAAAAAATCTCTTCGAGCCCGACGAGCCGAATTAACTTGAAGTTTATTGTAACACCCAATTATCACTCGACACCAATATAACAACCTACTATGAAGACGCTAATATAAGATCGATAACCAACCCTAAAAAAACAATACCACCGATAGAATTATTGTGCCGAAATGCCTTGAAACACCCCTCCCGAGATCGAGTCTTGATCATTGGATACTGCCATGCCATACCGACCGCCGCACAGGCTAGACCTATAAAATAAAATACCCCTAGACCACCCATAATCCCAACTATTGACATAACAACGACAAAAGAGCTTTGAAAAAAGATAATCCACAAGACATCGAATTTGCCGAATAATATAGCTGTCGTTTTAATTCCTATTTTCAAGTCATCATCACGATCTACCATCGCATATTGCGTATCGTAAGCGAGGACCCAACAAAGATTACCCAACATAGTTATTAAAGCCACTAGTGGCACATGGTTTCCGGTAGACGCCCAAGCCATAGGGATTCCAAAGCTAAACGCCACACCTAAGTAAGCCTGAGGTATTGAGATCACTCTCTTTGCATATGGATAACTGACAGCAAGAAACATCGCTAAGAAGGATAACTTTATTGTTAATAAGTTGAGCGTCAGCACCAAGCCGAAAGCTATTGTAGACAATACGGACGCGATAATTAACGCTTCCCATGGGGCGATTTCTTCGTTCGCTATTGGTCGACCAGCCGTGCGTTTCACCAAGGGGTCAAACTCGCGATCGGCATAGTCATTGATCGCGCACCCCGCGGAACGCATTAAAAAAGTACCGAGCAAGTAAATAAAAAAAATCTTGGCGTCCGGCAATCCTTCTGATGCCATCCATAGTGCCCATAGCGTCGGCCAGAGAAGTAAAAAAATACCCACTGGCTTATCTATACGGATTAACCTCGCGTAAATAGATAGCCGGTTACATAATCCGTTTAACATATCACTACACCTCAGAGAATTTTTCCCGCGAACCATACCACCGGCTAATATGTCGTTCCGCCAACTCTGGGTGATTCGTTAAAAAATCCGGCGCAAAATGCTTAGCTTTTTCTAAAAGTAGCACATCTCTTTCTGGATCAGCGTAGCGGAGCATCGGCACCCCAGACTGTCGGGCACCTAATATTTCGCCAGGCCCTCTAAGCTGAAGGTCCGCCCTAGCAACCTCAAACCCATCTATGTTTTCATAGATAATCTTTAATCGTGATCGCGCCGTCTCTGTCAGCTTGGAGCTATACAGCAGGATACAAGTGCTGGCGCCAGACCCGCGACCAATGCGCCCTCTCAATTGGTGTAGCTGAGATAGACCCATCCTCTCAGCATTCTCAATGACCATCACTGTGGCATTCGGCACATCAACCCCAACCTCGATCACGGAAGTAGCAACGAGCAAGTGAATACTCCCGTTAGTAAAATCCTCCATAGTTCGCGTTTTCTCTTGGCTCTTCATTCGGCCATGCACGATGCCAATACGGAGATGTGGAAACTGAGCTTGGATTAGCTCGTGAGTTTGAATAGCCGTCTCCAATTGTAATGTCTCAGACTCTTCTATAAGAGGGCAAACCCAATACACTTGTTGGCCGGACCGGCATGTGTCTTGGATGCGCTCAAAAACCTCTTGTCTCCGGCTATTACTAACAAGCTTGGTTATAATCGGAACACGGCCTGGCGGCAGCTCATCAATCACAGACACATCTAAATCTCCGAAGAAACTCATAGCTAAAGACCGAGGTATTGGCGTAGCACTCATCATCAGCTGATGAGTTTGATTCAGTTTATCGGCTCCCTTGTCGATTAGCGCTAATCTTTGTTTCACCCCAAATCGATGTTGCTCATCAATGATTACTAGCCCTAATTTTTTAAATACAACATCTTCTTGAAATAGAGCATGTGTCCCGATAACAATGTGAGCAAGCCCTGTTTTAATCCTGTCACTCGTTTGACTTCGTTCCAATTTCGTTAGACTTCCTGTTAGGCGCTCAACGCTTACATCCAGAATAGTTAACCAACTTTCTATTTTTTTAAAGTGTTGCTCCGATAGAATTTCAGTTGGGACCATTAAAGCGACTTGATAACCTGCGTCAATAGCTTGAAGCGCCGCCAACGCAGCAATTACTGTCTTACCGCTTCCAACATCACCTTGTAGCAAGCGTCGCATTGGTAGGCGTTCAGACATATCTGCCTGGATTTCAGACAGTGCTATCTCTTGGGCATTCGTGAGTTTGAAACCGAGTCGAGATAAAAATAACTCCATCCGTGAGTTAATCGGCGACATTATCGGAGCAGAATATTGTTCACGCTTATCGTAATTCTTTCGCATGATAAGTTGCTGCGCTAAAAGCTCATCAAAACTTAGGCGCGCCCAAAACTCGCTACGCCTATCTTTGAGTAACGCTGGATCAACGTCAGCCTGAGGTCTATGGAGAGTCTTTACAGTGCGAGAAAAACTCGGCAAGCCAAGATCACTTAAATAAATGGGTAGAAGCGTATCCGTTTGATCCGCAACAGTAAATGCGCGCGCGACTGCTTTACGAATTGATACCTGCCCTAGTCCTTTAGTCGTTGCATAAACTGGCGTTAACGTCGTCGGTAGTTCATCGTTAGCAAGTATTTTTTTGTACCTTGGATGAACCATTTCTTTCACACGTTGACGATTAAGCCTAAATTCACCAACTACCCTTATGCGCACTCCTACCTCTAACATTCGTTGTTGGCTGGGATAAAAATTCAAAAAACGAAGCGAGGCAATGTCCGTTACATCCTGAACCGAAACCACTAATTGACGCCGCGGTCGAAACTCGACTTTAGCCTGAATCACGGTGACTTCTATTTGAATCAGCTCTCGTTCTGGAGCATCAGCGATACTAACCACTTGAGTCTCATCTTCATATCGAATAGGAAAAAAAGTCAGCAAATCTTGCGCTCGGGATATTCCCAACTTAATCAGCTTCGCACGAACAGCAGGTGTAGCAACCTTCTCAAGATCACTGGCATAGTTGGTAGGATTATCGACATGATTTTTCATAGCTATCAATACATTAATCCAAATTAAAATCTAGCGAGAAGCGATTGCATCTACCTCAATTAACCCGCCTTTTGGTAAACACGATACTTGAACCGCCGAACGAGCGGGGTAACAATTCGATACAAATAAACCACTCATAAGTGAATTTAGTGCATCAAACTCAGCTAAATCAGTCATAAAAACTGTGAATTTCACAACATCATTTAAAGTAAATCCCGCCTCTTCTAAAATGAACTTAATATTTCGAAAGCTCTGGTCTGCTTGCTCTATAAACGTCGGAAGCAATAATCCTGATTTAGGATCCAAGCCCAACTGGCCCGAAATGTAAAGGGTTGAACCCGCCTGCACACCCTGTGAATAAGCTCCTAGCGCCGGCGGCGCGTAGTTCGTCTGGATAGTTCGATTCGCCATAGTGATCTCCTAGGTATAATATCGTGCAGCACAGTAGATGGGCACGGGATCAAATCCTTCAAGTTTAAGTGTGCAACACGCTATATGTGGTTTTCGTTTTAAAAATAGCAGATTTGGAAAGACAAACGAACAATTCCTAAGATCGTTAATGCATATTAACTCCCAAGATACCCATAAACAAAATATTGCTGCGCTAACAATTGCGGCGATTGGCGTTGTATTTGGAGATATTGGTACTAGTCCGATATACACGATCAGAGAGGTGTTTAGCCCCCGTTACGGTATCACGCCGAGCGCAGACAACATCCTAGGATGTTTATCACTCATATTTTGGGCGCTCGCATTAGTTGTCTCGGTAAAGTACGTATTCTTCATGCTTAAAGCAGACAATCGCGGGGAAGGCGGCATGATGGCCCTACTGGCGCTGGTGCTAAAAGCAACAGAAAAAAAACCAAAAAAGCGATTTTTTTTAATTGCCCTCGGGCTGTTTGGCGCAGCGCTTTTTTATGGTGACGGCATCATTACTCCCGCGATCTCGGTACTGTCCGCGGTTGAAGGTCTGGGAGTTGCGACGCCCACCCTCCAACCCTACGTCATGCCAATAACGATCGTGATTGTAATTCTTCTTTTTGTGTTACAGCAACGGGGAAGCGGTGGAGTTGGTGCTCTTTTTGGCCCAGTAACCGTCATCTGGTTTGGTGTCCTTGGGTTTTTAGGCCTCATTAATCTAGGACTAGATCTTTCGATCTTTAAAGCACTAAATCCAGCCTATGCAGTAGAATTTTTTATTACAAATAAGATCTTTGGATTTTTAGCCATTGGTGCCATCGCACTAGCGGTTACTGGTACCGAGGGTATCTATACCGATATGGGGCATTTTGGTAGAAGACCAATAAGAATTGCTTGGACTTTATGGGTATGGCCCAACTTATTGCTTAATTATTTTGGCCAGGGCGCGCTCATTCTTGCGCAACCTGAGACCATATCTCATCCCTTTTACAACATGGTTCCTCAGTGGGGACTTTATCCGCTCATAGGTATGACCACCATTGCAACAGTAGTTGCATCGCAAGCGGTAATATCAGGCACCTATTCATTGACAAGACAAGCAATTCAGCTGGGTTATTGCCCAAGACTTGACGTGTTCCATACCTCGGAGAGCGAAATCGGACAAATTTACATGCCTTGGATTAACTGGATGCTGTTAGCCGCTGTTTTATTGTTGATCCTATCCTTTGGATCATCCAGCAATCTGGCGGGAGCGTATGGCGTAGCAGTCACTGGGATGATGGCGATTGACACGATCATGGCCTACTTTGTAGTCACCCATTTGTGGGGTTGGCGTCGATGGTATGCGCTACCAATCGCAATAATTTTTCTGATTTTTGATTTAGTTTTATTCTCTGCAAATTCTGTCAAAATTCTTCATGGTGGCTGGTTTCCATTTGCGATCGGGTTGATATTATTTACGTTATTTACGACTTGGTACAAAGGACGTCAAGGACTCGCTCGAGAACTAGCCCCTGATGCGCTAGAGCTCGAACCGTTCTTAAGCAGCCTAGCGACATACCCTCCCCAACGAGTGTCCGGTACAGCAGTTTTCATGACGACCTCCTCAAACACTGTGCCGCACGCACTGCTACACAACCTAAACCACAATAAAGTTCTGCACGAACGCGTTGTTCTTTTAACGGTGAGGACTGAGGAAATACCGCACGTCTCAGATAAAGAACGCGTAGCAGTTGAGTCAATCACTGACGAATTTCACAAAATTCTCGTGCGCTATGGTTTCAAAGATCAGCCGGATATCCCCGCGGCACTTGAGCTGTGTGCTTCCTCTGGACTCAAATTTAATACAATGGAAACATCATATTTCCTTTCCCGACAAACTTTAGTTCCAAAATTAGGGAAAGATATGGCGCTGTGGCGTGAAAAATTATTCGCGCTGATGTCAAGAAATTCTGCAAGCGCTATTAGTTTTTTTAAGCTACCCGCTAACCGAGTGGTTGAACTGGGGACACGCATCGAACTTTAAGCCTCGACGATTTCATCCGGCCAAAAAAATTACATGTGTGATTTTCGGCATAAACACATGGTCGTCACAGAAACCCTCTTAATAAGACGACCACACATTAGCTCAAAGTGCCTTAAAATTAACGTAATATCGTATTTTTATGCTAAAAACATCAGTAAGTGTTAGTTACGGGGAGAAACACCATGAATTATGTTGTACCGAAAACCGCATTAGAAGCCAGTAAAGCCCTGGTTCAAGAAGGCGCATTCGCCCTTGCCGGAGGAACAGATTTACTTGTTAAGCTGAAAACCAAATTTGTATCACCGAGCATGGTTGTTGACATCAAACAAGTACCTAAAATAATGGGTATTGAAGCAACAGCTGACGGGTGGTGGATCGGTGCGGCGACGCCATGTGCAGAAATTGTCGAGCACGAATCCTTTTGTAAAGACTGGCCGGGAGTAGTGGAGGCATTGTCTCTGATCGGTTCAACCCAAATTCAAGGCCGCGCGACTCTCGGAGGTAATTTATGTAATGCCTCCCCGGCAGCTGACAGCGTACCAGCGCTGATCTCGGCCAGGGGTACTTGTATTATCTCCGGACAATCAAGAGAGCGCGAGGAGCCGATAGAAAAAATCGTGACATCTCCAGGAGTAACGGCGCTCGAAAAGGGAGAGTTTATTCTGGGGTTTAAACTTCCCAAACCTCAAAGTGGAACAGGTGATGCTTACCTTCGTTTGATTCCCCGGAGCGAAATGGATATTGCGGTTGTCGGTGCAGGAACCACAGTGAGCGTGGATAAAAATAAAAAAATCACGTCTATTCGCGTATGTCTAGGCGCAATAGCGCCCACCCAGATTGTTCTTGACGGTCTGGAAGATATTTTTATCGGTAAAGAGCCAGACGAAAACTCAATAAACAAATTGGTTTCAATCGCCGAGGCCGCGTGTAAACCCATAAAAGATAAACGAGGCACTATCGAATATCGAACAAAAATTGCAGGGGTGCTGTCGAAGCGAACTCTTACGATCGCATATGAACGAGCAACCAACCATTAAAAAACGAACTCGAGAGTAAAAAGATGTCAAAGACACATGTTGCAACACATATCAACGGAGATAGCTACGAATTTCTCTGTAATACACAGCAAACCCTTTTAGATGTTTTAAGGCATGAACTAGACCTGAAAGGGAGCAAAGAAGGGTGTGCTACCGGAGATTGCGGGGCCTGTAGCGTAATGATGGACGATCGGTTGGTTTGCGCTTGTCTCGTCCTTGGCGTAGAGGCTGACGGTAAAAAAATTGAAACGGTAGAAGGTCTATCGACAGGGTCTTCACTAGACCCTCTACAACAAAAATTTATCGATCTTGCTGCGCTTCAATGTGGTATCTGTACGCCTGGGGTTTTAGTCGCGGCAAAGGCGCTCTTAGAAAAAAATAAAAATCCCAGTGAAGAGGAAGTACGATTTTGGTTGGCTGGCAATTTATGTCGATGTACTGGGTACGATAAGATTGTAAGGGCCGTTCTAGAAGTGGCAGCTGAAGCCAGAAATACCTGAAGATTTAGACTTTAGAGAAAAAGGAATTAAACATGAATGACATGACTCAAACGAACCTTGAGCGAGCCCTAAAAATTGTTGGCTCGCGACCTGCTAGGCCTGACGGGGTAGATAAAGTCACAGGTAGGGCGTTGTTTGGCGCAGACAAATCACTTCCAAATATGTTAGTGGGACGAGTCCTTAGAAGCCCTTACGCTCATGCGAAAATTATCTCTATTGATACCAGTAAAGCCGAAGAGCTAAAAGGGGTAAAAGCGATTGTTACCTCGACCGACTTCGAAGACTTTCCATCAGAATTTGTCCCTAACGGAGAGATGGTTGTAAACATGAAGGACATTACTCGAAATGTCATGGCTCGAGAAAAAGCGCTATACGTTGGACATACCGTTGCGGCTGTAGCAGCCACAAGCGAAGATATTGCCGAGCAAGCGCTTGCTCTTATAGATGTAACATATGAAGTGCTACCTCATGTATTAGAAGTTGAGGACGCAGAAAAACCCGGTGCTCCATTGTTACACGACGACATGATTACAATCGGGATTGAGCCTGCGCCCGAATCAGCCTCAAATGTGGCCAAACGTGTCGAGTTCGGATTTGGAGATGTAGAAAAAGGATTCTCCGAAGCAGACCTGATAATAGAGAGAGAATTTACAACGCAACAAGTCCACCAAGGATATATTGAACCTCATGCTTGCCTAGCCAGTGTCTCTGAAGATGGTCAGGCTGAGTTGTGGTGCACGACTCAAGGGCCTTTCGTTGTAAGGAATTTCTGTTCTAAACTCCTTGGCTTCAATGCAGCACAAATTAGAGTAACTGCCTCAGAAATTGGTGGTGGATTCGGCGGAAAAACGGTTGTCTACCTGGAGCCTTTAGCGCTCGCGTTGTCAAGAAAGTCATGCCGTCCTGTCAAAATGGAAATGAACCGAGCCGAAGTATTTACGTCTAGCGGACCAACATCTGGAGCGAAAATATGGGTCAAGATTGGCGTCAAAAACAATGGTCAAATAACGGCGGGAGACTGCGTCTTAAAATATCAAGCAGGAGCATTTCAAGGCGCCCCAGTAGGCCCAGGGGCTATGTGTGCATTTGCTCCGTATGATCTGAAAAATGTCCGGGCAGTCGGATACGATATCGTTGTAAATCGCCCTAAGGTTGCCGCATATCGCGCTCCCGGAGGTCCTATTTCTGAATATGGAGTTGAAAGCGTCATCGATGAAATAGCAATAAAAATTGGTATGGATCCTATTGATCTGCGTCTAAAAAATGCCGCCAAAGAAGGGACCATTGCTCCTTATGGTCCTAAACTAGGACCGATCGGTATGATCGAGACACTTGAAGCAGCTAAGAGCCATCCACACTACTCAGCGCCACTCGGACCGAACCAAGCCCGAGGGGTTGCCTCGGGTTTCTGGTTCAATATTGGTGGCGAAACCAGCTCATCCATTACAATTAATGAAGATGGTACAGTTGGGCTTACGCTGGGTACACCGGATATTGGTGGATCTCGAGCCTCCATGGCGATGATGGCATCTGAAGAACTCGGTGTTCCGATGGAGTTAATTAAACCGATTATTGGCGATACTA
The DNA here is from genome assembly GCA_905478365.1 of uncultured Burkholderiales Genera incertae sedis bacterium. GTDB lineage: Bacteria > Pseudomonadota > Gammaproteobacteria > Burkholderiales > Eutrophovitaceae > Eutrophovita. Next base: position 32,287 of record CAJQIK010000028.1, on the reverse strand, counting down.
ATTCTCTTGGCTTTAACTTTCTAACGGGGGGTAGTCGAGCCACGTTCTCTACTGGTACCACTGTGGTTGAATCTACGAGAGAGGCAATCGAGGAGCTTAAAAAGCGAGCGGCATTACTTTGGGAAGTTTCTCTTGATCAAGTCGAATGGTTTGAGGGCCACGCTCGCTTAATTTCAGGAGATGAACCTAAGACAATGAGTCTTGCGCAAATCGCAAAACAAGCCGGAAAAACCGGGGGACCAATCATGGCTAATTGCTCGATGAACGTCACTGGCGCGGGGCCAAGCCTGGGTACACACATCGTCGATGTTGAAGTAGATGAAGAGACCGGTCAGGTCTCCATTATTCGCTACACTGCAATCCAAGATGCCGGAAAAGCTATTCACCCTGCCTATGTTGAGGGACAAATGCAGGGAGGTGCAGTTCAAGGAATAGGTTGGGCTCTTAACGAAGAATACATATACAACGAAAAAGGCGAACTGGAAAATACGGGATTCTTGGACTATCGTATACCGGTATGCTCAGATGTTCCGATGATAGATACAGTAATCGTTGAAGTGCCAAACCCGAATCATCCTTACGGAGTTCGGGGCGTCGGGGAAACGCCGATCATTCCGCCACTTGCAGCCATCTCTAACGCTGTATCGAGGGCAACAAATAAACGCTTCGATGAGCTACCACTTTCTCCACCCAAAGTTTTAGCGAAACTGATGCACGGTTAGGCCGAACAAATCCTTGGCACAACTTATTCTCACTGGTTCTTTAAAAAACCTCACGAATGGTATTGGTGAATTTACTATCCAGGCGAGAAATGTTCACCAGTTGGTAGGAGAACTGAAGCGCATTTGTCCTCCTCTGGCACCACTAATCGAATCTGAGGGTTTCGCTGTTGCGATCGACGGTGAAATCTATCAAGATATTCTGTTTGCCCCTATAAGCGAGAACAGTGAAATTCATCTCATTCCACCGATCGGCGCGGGTTAACATGGCCGCTTATAACGTTAAGTTCTTAACGAATACTCCGGCCACCATCTACCGGAATTGCTAAACCTGTCATAAACGAGGCATCTTCACTCGCCAAAAAAGCAATCGTCGACGCCACCTCCTCTGGTTGTCCGATACGACCAATCGGGTGCTTTTCGATCATTTGCCTCTGAAGTAATGCAGGATCAGGAGCCTCAGCAACCATGCCTCTTGGCATCGCAGTGTCAATTGTAGCGGGACAAACACAATTGACACGAATGTTATCTTGACTATGATCCAACGCTAACGACATAGTCATCGAAACTATCGCGCCTTTAGTGGCCGCATAAGCAACTAACCGCCGATTACCACGGATACCGTTGATAGATGCTATGTTTACAATCGCTCCGCCACCCCTATTTCTCATAACTGGGATCGCCTTTTGGCAGCCAAGAAAACTTCCTCGAAGATTGATAGCCATAACCTCATCCCAAAACTCCGGCGTCGTTTCCTCTGCCGTAGCTTGAGGGGAAATGCCCGCATTATTAATCAACACATCTAACCCACCATGAGACATCATCAGCGAATCCATCGCGGCTATCCACGATTCTTCATGACGAACATCTAACTTTATTGCTTCGTAAGCCTTTACCGCATCAGCCTGAGCGTCATCTAGTATTCCTGCGATGATTGTAGCTCCCTCGCTCGCCATTCTTTTCGCGGTAGCTAGTCCTATCCCCTGCCCAGCACCAGTGATTAATACCACTTTATTTTTAAATCGGTTGGTCATTATTCTTGTCCTTTTTTATTTAATAATTAGAGCATAAACGCTCTAGTACAGGGCCTTTAGCTTGTTATCGCTCGGCGAGTAAACAATACCTTTTTCTGTAATCAAGGCAGTAACTAATCGTGCGGGCGTCACATCAAAAGACGGGTTCCTAACTTGAATATTTTTGGGTGCCCATCGGACATCTCCGTATCCTGTAACTTCATTCGAGGATCTTTCTTCAATAGGAATATCATCACCACTGGGTATAGATAAGTCTATCGTTGACAACGGACAAGCAACATAAAAAGGAATGTCATGCTCTTTAGCCAGAACGGCCACCATATATGTCCCGATTTTATTTGCCACATCACCATTAGCCGCAACTCTGTCAGTACCCACAATAACCGCATCAATTGCACCGCTTTTCATAAAGTGGCCAGACATATTGTCGGTTATTAAAGTCGTATCTATCCCGTCTTCCGAAAGCTCCCAAGCCGTCAAACGAGCTCCTTGCAAAAACGGTCGAGTCTCATCAGCAAACACCGTTATTTTTTTTCCTGCAGTCACGGCAGAGCGAATAACACCGAGCGCGGTACCATGACCCGCAGTCGCCAGGGCGCCGGCATTACAATGCGTCAAAACACACATGCCGTCTTCAAGAATCGATGCGCCAAACGCACCCATTGTTTTATTGATCTCGATATCTTCATGATAAATCGCGTGCGCCTCATCAAGTAGTAAACGCGCCAAGGATACAGTTTCCATCTGCGCCGCATCTGAGAGTCGATCGCGCATACGATTCAAAGCCCAAAACAAATTTACAGCGGTTGGTCGACTTGCAGCTAAAACCTTAAAAGCTTGCGCCATTCGCTTATGAAAATCCGCTCCGTTGAGCAAAACATACTTTTGCGCCTCTAGAGCAATGCCGTAAGCTGCCGCTACACCGATTGCCGGTGCGCCTCTGACTACCATCTTCTGAATACCGTCTGCAACGGTTTGCGCATCCGAATACGATAAGTACTGAACAACCGACGGTAGACACCGTTGATCAATCATTTCAAGTTGGTTGTTTCTCCAGCGTAATGTCTCTACAGTCATTGGATACCCATTGCGTTAATCGCCTTCAAATCCAACGAGGGAAAACACACGCATACCCATTGCTTCAAGTTTGTTTGCGCCGCCCAAATCCGGTAAATCGATGACAAAGCAACACTCTACAATTTTGCCGCCAGACCCCTCGATGAGTTGAGCAGCAGCAGCTGCGGTGCCTCCTGTAGCAATTAAATCATCCACCAATAATATTTTGGATCCTCTAGGAAATGCATCAACATGGATTTCAATTTGGTCAGTACCATATTCCAGCTCATAGCTTTGCGTGACTGTCTTACCAGGAAGCTTTCCAGCCTTTCTAACAGGAATGAACCCTTTGCCTAGATTGGCGGCAATAGGCGCCCCTAAGATAAACCCACGCGCCTCAATGCCAGCAACATAATCAAAATTATATTCTGCGTATCGATCAGCCAGCATTTGGATAGTATGTTTAAACCCATCGGGATGACCCAGCAAAGTAGTGATATCGCGAAACATGATGCCGGGCTTAGGATAGTCTGGAATTGTTCTTATTAAATCTCTCAGGTTCACGCTTCATCCTTCCCATACAAATTAGAATTGAAAAATTTCTTCTCAAAAAAATTTCGAAAAGCCAACTAAAATTTCAATAAACGTCCTGCAATCGCATCGAGCTTTTTAACTAACTTAGGATCTCGAGCATCAGGTGCCGTAATTAGGGCAAACTCAAGAGCCTGCTTACAACTGCAGCTCGGGCCGCGGTCATCCGCATGAATCAATGGGGCAACCTCCCCAATCAATGACTTCGCTTTTTCCGCATTGCCAACCAGAACTTTTATTACTTGCTCAACAGAAACATCTTCGTGATCAGGATGCCAACAATCAAAATCTGTAACCATAGCCACGCTTGCATAACAAATTTCTGCCTCTCGCGCTAACTTAGCCTCTGGCATATTAGTCATCCCAATAACATCACAACCCCATTGTCGATAAAGCTTTGATTCCGCCAACGTTGAAAATTGCGGCCCCTCCATTACAAGATACGTTCCGCCCCGAACATGTCCAATATCCTTTGTTTTTAACGCGGACTCAATATGGTCACCGAGACGAGAGCAGACAGGGTGCGCCACTGAAACATGAGCAACTAAGCCTTTACCAAAGAATGATTTTTCCCGAGCGAAAGTTCTATCGATAAATTGATCTACAACTACGAACATGCCAGGGACAAGGTCCTCACGTAACGAACCGACAGCGCTCACCGAAATTAGATCAGTAACGCCTAACCGCTTCATACCATCAATATTCGCCCGATAATTGACTTGACTCGGTGAAACAACATGTCCCCTTCCGTGCCGAGGAAGAAAAACAATTTTTAACCCCTCAAATTCACCCACTAAATACTCATCTGAGGGTTCCCCAAAAGGACTTTCCACTGACGTCCACTTAGTATTTTCTAGACCTTTGACATCGTAAACACCGCTGCCGCCGATAATGCCGATAACCGTATCAGCCTTCATTGCTAAATCCCCTCTCTTAATCATTATTAAAGTCAACTGTCACAATAATAGACTCGAATTCGAGCTTTTAATCGCAGTTGGGTTAGGCCTTATCGTTTCTCGGTCTTACGCGAATCACGAGAATTAAACCGATAAACACCATCGGGACACATAACCACTGGCCCATCGACAGCCCGAGCGATAAAAGCCCTAAGTGCTGGTCTGGCTCCCTCATAAATTCGATAAGAAACCGAAAGAAACCATAACAAACCAAAAAACACCCCGATATCGCACCGACCGCCCGTTGTTTTTTTGAAAGAACCCAGAGAATCATAAACAGTACTAATCCCTCAAAGAAGAATTCATATAATTGCGATGGATGTCTGCCGATAAATGAACCCGATTGCGGAAATACTATTGCCCAGGGCATATCGGTGGGGCGACCCCAGAGCTCTCCATTTATAAAATTTCCAACGCGACCGGCAGCCAAACCCAAGGGGACTAATGGCGCCACAAAGTCTCCCAGAACTAGCCAGTTTTTTTGTTTTACCTTTGCATAAACCACTACTGCAATGCATACCCCGATAAGTCCTCCGTGGAATGACATCCCGCCTTTCCATACATAAAATACCGATAGTGGGGTTTGGAGAATATTGCCTAAGTCATAAATGATTGAATACCCTAAACGGCCTCCAATGATGACGCCTAATACAATATAAAAAAGCAAATCATCAAACTCACGAATGGACATTGGGGAGCTTTGGTTTGAACGTATTCTCGACCGACCGAGGATTAAAGCAAGGGCAAATCCAATTAAATACATCAAGCCGTACCAGCGCACGGCTAAAGCGCCTATATGGAACGCTACTGGATCAAATTCAGGATGATAAAACATTAATCATGACTTACTTGTTAGGAAGTTTAATCTGCATCATTCTGCCACGAATAACTTTTACTTTTCTAAGTGACTGCTCGGTGTCACCAATCACATGATGCCTCCTAGGCGCGGGAATGTAAGAGGCCAATATTGCTGCCTGATATTCAGTCAGGTCTTTAGCCCTTTGATTAAAATAATGGTTGGCTGCCGCCTCAATACCATAGATGCCTCGACCCCACTCAATAACATTAAGATAGATTTCAAAAATTCTTTGCTTGGGTAACATAATCTCTAACATCACCGCGACAATCGATTCTTGTGCCTTTCTCCAAATAGACCGGGTTGGAGATAAAAACAAATTCTTCGCTAGCTGTTGCGTGATAGTGGAGCCACCAGAAACAATCCTCCCGTGTTTCACATTCTGTGAAGCCGCATGACGTAAAGAATCCCAATCAAACCCACCGTGTGTTGTAAATTTGGCGTCCTCTGAAGCAAGAACCGCTCTTTTTACTTGCAAAGAAATGTCCTCATACTCAACCCAAACGTACCTCGGCACTTTATTGGTTTCTTTAACATACGTGCTCATAAAAGACGTGCGTGCTGGCTCTATCCATCTCAAAGTCAAAATACGCCCAGCAAACCATAGCTCGAAGGCGATCAACACTAATATAACTAGGCCGGACAATCTCCAGGCCCAACTCAAGTGGCGCTTCATTCCGACCGCAGTGTCTCCATCACTGTGCGCGTATCGGGAAGCTCGCCACACCATAGAGCAAAGGATTCAGCGGCCTGTTCAACCAACATACCGAGACCGTCTACAGTTTTATACGCCTTAGCTGTATACGCCCATCTGGTAAAAGACGTTTCCTCTTTACCGTACATCATGTCATAAGCCAGAGCCTTACTACTTAAAATATTCGTGCTCAGTGGAAATGCTTCATCACTCAAGCTGCTTGATGTGGCATTCACGACCAAGTCAAACTGACCGTCATTCAGGTCGAGCAATCCTCCTGAAGCTAAATCGACAGACAAATCACTAGCCTCAGTCTCGATCGTCTTAATTAGCTGATGGGCTTTTTCTTTCGTTCGATTAACCACCGTAATTGCTTTAGGGCCTTCATTAAGAATCGGCAGTAAGACACCACGCGTCGCCCCACCGGCCCCCACGATTAAAACGGATTTATTCGAGATGGGATATTTCAAATTACCAATAATGTCTCGAACCAAACCAATTCCGTCAGTATTTTCGGCCGTAATTACTCCATTGTTATTAATCAGCGTGTTTGCAGCTTGAGCGTGTTCTACCCGACTCGATCGAAGCGTCGAAAATTTGTATGCCTCCAACTTAAATGGGACGGTCACGTTAGCCCCGCGACCGCCTGACGCAAAAAATTCACTGACAACTTTTGAGAAATCGCCAATGGGGCACAGAAGTTTTTTGTACTCAATCGAAATCCCGGTTTGTCGAGCAAACATTGAATGAATTTGCGGAGATTTGCTGTGTTCAATTGGATTCCCAATAACAACATATTGACCAGGCTCTACCATTTATTTTCCTTACTTTAAATCAAGATCATTCTTCTTAAACGACCATTGTCGAGTGATAGAAAGAACATCAAATTTCGCACTTAATTTAGAGTCAAAAGAGTCAAAAGGCGCAGATCGTTGCACGATCTCTGTCGCCACCCGATCCAGAAGATCTAATCCAGAAGACCTGTCAATCAGCACCTTTTCCACTGTACCATCAGCGCGAATCGATACCGTAACTACCATTGCCCCTTCGAGTCTTTGCTCATTTATATCTTGTGAATAGTATCGACTACCGAAATCTTCTATCCTTTGTCTCCATCGTTCTACATAGGTGGCGAACTCCGCCTCCCGTACGTTCGCACCAATAAATTTGCGCTTCGGCCGCTTTTGATAATTCATCCACTTTTTATCAATTTTGGCTCGTAAGTGATTAGCGGCTGGCTCATCAGGTAAATTAATGGTGACATCAGATTCGGTAGCATTTTGTGGCTTTTTTTCACTAGTGATAATGTCTAAATCTAACGTCGCGCGCTCCTGGTTCATTACTAAAAGCTTATGAACGGAGCGCTCCAATTGGTCGACGCGACGACCCGCTAACTTCACACTTCGCTCCATTTTAGTCAAAGCCTCAACCGGGCGGCTACTCGAAGCCATAACGTTAGCGTCCGTATTCCCTCCACCCTGCAAACTGACCTGGGCAAGCGCATCGACTACATTTACCTGCCTCTGTGATTGACTATTAACAAGAATGACGTCCAAATCAGCTGAAGCCAAACGGGGACCAAAGGTTGTTTCAGCGATGTGAATCGACAATAGCATTATGTGGGCAAACACCGATCCAACCAGGGCTACAGCCATTTTTTTAGAGGGCTTAAAAATTACCCCTTTACCAGCTCGTCGATTAAATTGCATACTTGAGTGAGTCGCTATTTATCGGAATTCGATTTGCACAATGGAAGATTACGTGGTTGATTTATCACTTACAAGTCACAGATTTTTAATCCACTCAGAAGTAGCAAAATTATCAAATAAATTAATATCTAATATTCTGATCAGAACCTTCCCCCCAACGTTAGTTTCAGTCATGTTGTTAACCTTGCACACCAATGGAATGATATCCAAACGGACTAAGTTTTCGCGCAGTACTTCAGCTTCAAATTCCCGCTGGTCTGTCTGTTGTACCCACTTTAAACACCAAAAACGCTCCATTGACCGCTGAAAATCAGCATATTGCGCGTACTTAGTTTCAAAATCAGAAACGATACTGTTCAAATCCTCGCTAGTGTTACTGTATGTGGGCTCATAAGATAAAAGATGCGAGATTAGTTGACGCTGATTAACCAAATCAACATAACGTCTCAAAGGGCTGCTGACCCAGGCATATGCTTCCAACCCCATCGTCTCATGAGGTAAGGGCACAGTAGACAGGCCCGTTTTAGACTTCGTTTTTACGCGATACATCGCGGCTATATTTGCGCTCTTGAGCTGAATCCCCCAAGAGCTATTTGCAAATATCATCAACTCTGAAACAATCACATCTACTGGCGATCCACGTTTTCGCGGTATGATTGAGACGAGATCACCTTGGACATCAAAGCTGTATTCTTTTCGATGAACATGAGTGTGATTCTCTCCTCTCAACCCCCGTAACCTGATCGCAAGCTCGTACAGCAAATATAATTCACGACCTCTAGGACAATCCGCTGTTTGATTAACGCCTAAATCAGGATCAAAATACTCATCAATAATAGCCAAATCCAAATTATCTTTGACTTTAAGGGCTTCAATTCTCGACTCAGTATTAGTTACGACACACTCAGAATCTACGTCCGCATAAAACGATACAACCGGCACTGTGTTTCCCTGAGACAAACTAAATTGCTCAACAATTTTAGGGGGTGACATAGTGATTTTACCGGCAGGATGATATACCGTCGACATTCTTGATCGTAACTCTTCATCCAATGGCGAACCCGTCTTGATACTCAGTCCAGGTGCAGCAATGTGTATACCGAGCCTCCAGCCTCCATCGTTATCCTCAGTTAAAGTGAACGCGTCATCAATTTCCGTCGTAGACGCATCATCAATGCTAAATGCGGTCGCTGGGCCTGCTAGTAAGTCCTCTACGTCGTCGATTCGCTTATTGTTTCGGTGTTCTGGAGCATTATTAAATTGATCATATAAAAACTGACTCACATGAAAATCTTCGGGTTTGGGCATGACAGATAGTCTCGAGAAAAGTCCGCGCCTTCCTATTTTTAAATTCACACATGCCTGCTCAACCGCTTTTTCCTCTAATTCATTTTTATCTGGACTAAATAACAACCGCGGTAATTTTTCAACAAATTCGTCCGGCACTACAAAGTCACATAATTGCTCTACGTAGCGTCCAAATAAAATTTCACGCTCTTTCTTAAGTTCCAAGGACGCTTTAGCAGATCTCAATGAGTCTGGGGTAGCAGGCTTAAAATTTCCATGCCCCTTTTTGTAAAAATGCGTGGGGTAATCAAATAGAACTTTTAATACGCTGGCTTCCTGCTCCTTTGTAATAGAATCGCCGTAAAATACTTTCGCCGCTACTGAATAATCATGTTCGACACCATCGAAAGCCTCCCAGAGCAAATCAGGGTCGATAGTTTTTGCAAGCTCTTGCGAAGAATTAAAAAACTCATCAGGGTCCGCATGATCAAAAAAGAAAAACACGTGATTCGCTTTAACTTTAATTTTTTTCCCGAATTGGCTTTGAACCTGAAAAGAGGCTCCAGCCTCCTTCAAGACCCGTCCAACCTTCAGAGCTCCCGACTCCAGATACAATAAATTCACTTAAGGTTTGCCTTCAACTATTATTTAACAAATATTCATCCGTTATCAGTTCGATAACGGCACGCAACTTGTATGTGATAAGACGATATCAACGTAATCTTCAAAATTACTAAACCCATGGTCACTTCCAGAGACTATTAGCCGCTTTGAATCTTTGTAGAATTGCAGCGCAACCCTCCAATCTAAAAGCTCATCGCCAGTGGTATGCATAAGAAGCAACCTCTTGGGGTTTTCAAGCTTAGGGGTATACATAATCTCAAGCTGCTCCAAATGCTGATTTGTAAACTCGTATTCCTCGTTGGTATAAAGATTTTTTTGAAGACCTACATAATTTTTTAATCCAATATGAGGAGTAATTGCGGGATTGATTACAATGGATCTACACCCTAGCTGCTCCGAAAGGTAAGTTGCATAAAATCCACCTAAAGAGCTACCGACTAACACCACTTCGTCGATGGAGACTGTCTTGATTTTATTCCTCAAAACGGCCACTGCCTCTTTAGGCCAATGAGGCAGGTTGGGACACCAAAAGTCAACATGCGAGCCTTGCTCTCGAATTAGGCGTTGTATAAGCCGAGCTTTATATGAAGAGGACGAACTATTGAAACCATGTGCATAGATTATAAGTTTCATTAGTTTACTTTCGACCCTAAAAGCTCTATGACTTTTTCATGAATGTTCTGAAATCCCCCATTACTCATTATCAATATGAAATCCCCCGGGAGCGCGCTATTCACAATCGTTCGGATCATCATTGATATGTCGTCAAATAAACTCACCTTATCACCCAGAGGGCTAAACAATTCAGTCGCATGCCAATCTAGACCCGCCGTATAGCAATAAACAAGGTCCGCAGTATCCAAGCTAGCGGGCAAGGATTCATTATGATGCCCCATTTTCATACTGTTAGAACGCGGCTCAAAAACGGCTAGTATCCTTGCTTCAGGTTCCCGTTGCTTGACGGCCATGATGGTCGACTGTATTGCTGTTGGATGATGAGCGAAATCATCATAAACCTTAATATTGTTGACCTCGCCGCGAAGCTCCAATCGGCGTCTCACGCCACAGAAATTTTCTAATGCCCTCAGTCCAATCTCAATCGGTACGCCACAATGCTGAGCGGCCAATAGGGCGGCCAAAGCATTATCCAAATTATGGCCGCCAAAAAATTCTGGTTTGTACGTCCCTTGAAGTTGAAGGTTATTCAGTATATCTACGCGATCACCAGAGTCTGTGCTTTGGTGCGCCCAATGCTCAGTTACGCCATACGGAATGATTTCGGACCAACATCCACGCTGAATCATACGATTCAGCGCCTCGCTAGTTTGATTAATAATTATTGCCCCTGAATTTGGGACTGTTCGTATTAAATGATGAAATTGTGTCTCTATTGCTTCCAAATTTGGGAAAATATCGGCGTGATCGTACTCAAGATTATTCAAGATTAATGTTCGCGGATGATAATGTAAAAATTTAGATCGCTTATCGAAAAAAGCTGTGTCGTATTCGTCAGCCTCAATTACAAAGAAATTAGACTCAGTTAATCTTGACGAAAAACCAAAATCAACTGGTACGCCGCCCACCAAAAAACTTGGGTTCAATCCAGCAGAATCAAGAATCGTGGCTAACATAGCCGTAGTGGTAGTCTTCCCATGCGTGCCGGCGACAGCCAAAACCCATTTAGTCGCTAAAACTGACTGATATAACCACTGGGGCCCTGACGTGTACGGTAAATTACGATCGAGTATTTCCTCCATTAAAGGATTCCCTCGAGACACCACGTTACCAATGACATAAAGGTCAGGCTCTAGCGCAAGTTGATCAACACCCCAACCCTCTACAAGATCAATTCCCATCGATTCAAGCTGCAAACTCATGGGCGGATACACCCCCTCATCACAACCGGTGACTTTAAATCCTGCCTGCTTTGCAATAACAGCCAAACCGCCCATAAAGCTGCCACAAATTCCTAAAATATGGATATGTGTTTCACTTTTCGTTGTCATAGCATGTGTCGCCTATCCCTGTGGCTAAAACCAAATAACGGCTCATTGATTCCTCGGGTTAGGGATATTACCTTGAACATATCTCCCATAACGCTCGGGGACAATAATTTTTGAGCGGCCGACGCAGCAGGCAAATAAGTATCCAAATGGTTGGGATCGAACGATTCTAATATGTTCGTAATGCCACAATTCACCAAAAAATCCGCTTGGTTCACATATCCTGCGACCTCTAAGTTAGCATCGTGCGCCGCATGCGCAAGTCTCGTGAAGTCGACATGGGCAGTAATATCTTTATCCCCTGGTTGCTCTAGGGGATCATAGTCTACTTTATGTTGATAATGACAGCTTAGCGTACCTTCTCTGCGATCCGGATGATAGTAATTAGAACGTTCATAGCCATAATCAAAAGCAAGGATCGCCCCAAAATTCAGGCTACTCGATAAATCGTTCACAAGCCCGTTCGCCGCTAAACAAACCTCGGTAACGTAAGGAGCATCTAAGTCTAGGCCATCAATAGCCTGATATAAACTTTGATCCTCAATAGGTCGGTCTTGCCAAGACAAAAATTCATTTTCTACAGCGACCCCTCGTTCTTGCCAACCATCAGCATTTAACGACAGCACATGAACGGGAAGTGCATCAAATACTTCATTAGCCAAAATTACCCCGTTAAAATTTTGTGGCAACTCACTAACCCACCGTACTTTACTCCTAATTTTCGGTGTAAGACGAGCAATGCGATCCTTTTGTCGTTCAGTAAGTGCCGCGCTCGGTTCAAACAATAAATACTCATTTAAAGTGCAATCGATCCTATCTAACTCACAAAGAATATCGGCCCCAAGAACACCGCTACCACCGCCCAGCTCTAAGATGCTTCCACCGGTCATTTTTAAAATTTGTGCACATTGTCTCGCAACTGTCCTACCAAAAAGATCGCTAATCTCTGGCGCAGTGATAAAATCTCCCCGTGATCCAAATTTATACGTATCGCGCATGTAATAACCGTATGTACCGTCGAACAGTGCGTGGTGCATAAACGAGGCGAAGTCGAGCCAATTGTTCTCTTCGGCTAGGCGCATTTTAAGCATAACGAGGATTGAAGCTTGATCTGATAAGTCTTCTGTCATTTATCCATTATTCCTTAGATCTCGACGGATGTATGCTAAAGACAGCCAACGAAGGATTGTCGCAATTAACGAGCACACTTCCTCGCAACCATATGGGTAATATTTTAGGCCGTAAGTTTAATAAATGATGACACAAACAGAAAGTAAAACCGTTTTGATCACTGGTGGCGCCACGCGCATCGGAAAGTATATTGCCCTGAGTCTGGCTAAAGATGGTTGGAACGTGGCGATACACTATAACGAGTCAGAACCTCAAGCCATCGATTTAGTGCAAAACCTCAGAAATATGGGCGTGAAAAGTGCCGCCATCAAGGCGAACTTAGCCATGGAAGACAACACTCTTGAGCTAATAGAAGCGGCCAGAGAAGAACTGGGCGACATTCACAGCCTAATCAATAATGCTTCCATGTTTAAATTCGATACACCCGAACAATTTAATCGCTTCAATTTAGAACAGCACATGGCTGTAAACTTGTACGCACCATTGCTCTTAATCTCTGAATTCGCCAAACAAATTCCTCAAGACAAACAAGGATGCGTTATTAACCTCTTGGACCAAAAAACGCATAACCTAAATTCGGACTTTTTCTCTTATACACTCAGTAAAGTCTCCCTAGAAGCTGCCACAAAACTTTTGGCTTCTTCGTTAGGACCAAATTTACGTGTGTGTGGGTTGGCTCCTGGCATCACTTTACCAAGCGGAGAACAAACCGATTCAGGTTTTGAAAAAGCGCATAAACTAGCCCCTCTCGGAAAAAGCTCTACACCTGAGGATATTGTCAGCGCCGTAAAATATCTTTTAAACGCGAATGCGGTAACAGGCTCGACCCTCATTGTCGATGGCGGTCAACACCTATGGCCTACGAAACGAGATGTACAGTTTGAAGTCAAAGAAACAAATAACTAACCCTAATCAAAGAATATGAACCCTGAATCAAAGTCTCATCGAAAAATTTTTCTAAAAGATATGGCCGTATCGCTCTCTATCGGTATACATGACTTTGAAAAAATTAAAAAGCAAAATGTACTCATTAATGTTGAATTGGATGTTGATCCAAATATACGTATCCGCGAAGACACTATCGCAGAAACGGTGGATTATGATTTCTTAAGGACCTCAATTATGGATTTATCACTTAGCGCACACTTCCATTTACAGGAGACTTTTTGCGAAAAAATTCTCGAACTCTGTCTTGGAAGAGATGGTGTCCTTGCGGCTAAAGTCTCGAGTGAAAAAACTGACGTCTATCCCGACTGTGCGTCAGTAGGATTTGAGATTTACCAAACGAAAGAATAAAAATGCCGTCAGTCGCTCAAAAATCAATCTACGAAACTAATAAATTAGCCAAACGACTTCGTCGACAAGTGGGAGAAGCAATAGCTGACTACAAGATGATCGATGAGGGCGACAAAGTGATGGTTTGTCTATCTGGCGGCAAAGATAGCTATACGATGCTAGACATGCTGCTCTCCCTACGCAGCCACGCGCCCATCCACTTTGATATCATCGCGGTCAACCTAGACCAGAAACATCCCGGGTTCCCAGAGGACATTTTGCCTGAATACCTTAAATCGCTAAATGTTCCCTTTCACATCATCGAGCAGGATACTTACAGTATCGTAAAACGAGTGATCCCCGAAGGTAAGACGATGTGTGGCTTATGCTCTCGAATGCGCAGGGGAATTTTATATAAGACAGCCAAGACCTTAGGTGTTACGAAGATCGCCTTAGGACACCACCGTGAAGATATTTTGGAAACATTTTTTCTCAATATGTTTCATGGTGGCCGATTAAAAGCAATGCCGCCCAAACTTAAATCGGATAATGGTGAACACATCGTAATTCGACCACTTGCTTACTGTAAAGAGAGAGACATAGCAGCGCATGCTGAGATCAAAGCATTTCCAATTATTCCATGTGATTTATGCGGCTCCCAAGATAATCTCCAGAGACAAGTGACAAAACAGATGCTCCTAGAATGGGAAAAAAAACACCCAGGACGCCTAGATACTATGTTTAGTGCCCTTAAAAAAGTCTCTGCATCCCACCTCCTTGATCCCATTCTCTATGATTTTAAGGGCCTGTCTCACGATAGTATTGACGACGGGGAGGGTGATCTCGCTTTTGATCCAGACCCGTCTCTGAACCAATCTTCAATATCTAATGTCCTAAAAATGGAGCAGTAAAACTCCTAAATAATCATCAGAATCAAGGATTTTAGATATAATTGGAGTCTTTGCTACCCCATCAAACAAGAAGTTGTTTTTTTCATCTAAGGAAACCCCTAAATGAGTGACCAATTGAATTCACATATCAGTTCGTTCTATCCGCCCCAAAGAACATTAATGGGACCAGGACCGTCCGAAATACATCCTAGAGTCTTTTCTGCGATGGGTCGGCCTACAATTGGATATCTGGATCCAGTTTTCGTAGATATGATGGAGGAGCTTAAAGAACTCTTGCGATATGCGTTTCAAACAAAAAATGCGATGACCTTTCCGGTCTCTGGGCCTGGCTCTGTAGGCATGGAGATGTGCTTTGTCAATATGGTTAGCCCTGGCGATAAAGTCATTGTTTGTCGTAATGGAGTATTTGGTGGTCGGATGATAGAGAATGTAGAACGATGCGGGGGTACTGCCATCGTCGTCGACGATCCTATGGGAAAGCCAGTAGATCCAGAAAAAGTACGCGAAGCGTTCAAAAAAAATCCGGATACTAAAATTCTCGCTTTTGTCCATGCCGAAACATCTACTGGCGTTCGTTCAGACGCGAAGACGCTAGCCGCAATTGCTCGAGAACACGACGCGCTCACCATTGTAGATACAGTCACTTCACTTATTGGTATTCCGGTACTCGTAGACGAATGGGGCTTGGATGCTGTTTATTCTGGAAGCCAAAAATGCTTATCATGCACGCCAGGCCTGTCGCCTATTACATTTAGTGATCGCGTAGTCGAGCTTGTTAAAAATAGAAAACATAAAGTTCAGAGCTGGTTTATGGACTTAAATTTGTTGCTTGGCTATTGGGGCGAGAGTAATCGAACCTACCACCACACAGCGCCAACTAATTCTCTCTATTCTCTTCATGAAGCACTCGTGATGCTCAGAGACGAGGGTTTAGAAGCGTCTTGGGCACGGCATAGAAGAAACCATCTAGCACTAAAAGCGGGATTAGAAACGCTTGGGCTGTCCTATTTGGTCGAGGAAGAATATCGATTACCGCAGATGAATGCAGTTCATGTCATGCCGGGAATCGATGAGAAAGAAGTGCGTCGTCGACTTTTAGAAGAAATGAATATAGAGATCGGTGCGGGCCTTGGTCCGCTTGCAGGAAAAATTTGGCGATTCGGCATCATGGGCTATAGCTGCAAAATGGAAAACGTGATGCTGTGCCTTTGTGCACTTGAAAGTGTCTTTGATAATATGGGCGCGAAAATTGAAATTGGCGCCGCAGAAGCCGCAGCCTATCATGCCTACGCAGCTCGCCCTTTAAATAACAAACCTCTTAAAAACGCCGCATAATTCTTGAATAAACATTACTTTCAGGTCGAAAATCGCAAGTGTGCGCTTACTTTTTTAGGTAATTCAAAAAATAAAGAAGTTCCGCCCCGAAGACTTAACAATCTCCGGGGCGGAAAATCTCTAAAGCAAATTTTTAAGTCTTAAAAAAATCGCTTTGGCCTTGAACTCTCAACCAATTAATAACGATACATATCGGGCTTGTAAGGTCCTGTCTTTTCGACACCGATATACTTGGCTTGATCATCGGTCAATTCGGTTAATTGTACGTTCAAAGTAGCCAACTGAAGTCTAGCCACCTTCTCATCAAGGTGCTTAGGCAATACATGAACACCAAGCGGATATTTTTCAGGCTCATTAAAGAGCTCAATTTGAGCAATGACTTGATTCGCAAAAGACGAGCTCATGACGTAACTAGGATGTCCAGTCGCACAACCTAAATTAACCAAACGACCCTGAGCCAAGAGAATAATTTTCTTACCATCAGGGAAAACAATATGATCAACTTGGGGCTTTATATTCTCCCAAGTATATTTCTCGATAGACGCGACATCGATTTCATTATCAAAATGCCCGATATTACAAACAATGGCCTCATTCTTCATTGCTGCCATATGATCATGATGAATCACGTTGTAATTTCCCGTTGCGGTGACAAAAATATCAGCTTTATCTGCTGCATACTCCATGGTTACAACGCGAAAACCTTCCATAGCAGCTTGCAACGCACAAATAGGATCGACTTCAGTAACCCAGACTTGAGCCGATAACGCGCGCAATGCCTGAGCAGAACCCTTACCAACGTCACCAAAACCAGCAACAACTGCAACTTTTCCGGCAATCATCACATCGGTGGCACGCTTGATAGCATCAACGAGCGATTCACGACAACCGTAAAGATTATCAAATTTAGATTTGGTTACAGAATCGTTCACATTGATCGCTGGAAACGCAAGTGACTTATCCGCAGCCATCTCGATGAGACGTTTCACGCCTGTAGTTGTCTCCTCTGTCACGCCTTTAACCGCTGCCAATCGGACCGAATACCATTTTGGATCCGTAGCCAATTTCTTCTTTATCGCAGCATAAAGGACACGCTCCTCTTCGCTAGAAGGCTTATTCAACACCGAAAGATCGCTCTCGGCTTTTGTCCCCAAGTGAAGTAATAGCGTAGCGTCTCCACCGTCGTCGAGTATCATATTCGCTTGATCTGATGGCCACTCAAATATTTTATGGCAGTAGTCCCAATATTGTTCAAGAGTCTCGCCCTTAAACGCAAAAACTGGTACACCTGACTCAGCAATAGCCGCAGCAGCATGATCTTGAGTAGAGTAAATGTTACATGACGCCCAACGAACCTCTGCGCCAAGTGCGGTTAGAGTTTCAATCAATACCGCTGTTTGAATGGTCATGTGAAGCGAACCAGCAATACGGGCACCCTTCAAAGGCTTGCTGCCACTGAATTCCTCTCGAATAGCCATTAATCCTGGCATCTCAATTTCGGCGATTAACATTTCTTTTCTACCCCAAGACGATAGGGATAGATCCGCCACCAAATAATCTCCAGCGGATGAGTTTTGTTGCATTACTGCTGACATTTACTGCCCTCCTTAATCAAAAAATAAAGCTTGGGGCAATAAAAAACGCCCACAAACCAATAACTTACTAGTTTGTGAGCGTCGTTTCCTGTGCTGAGCCTAGCCCTCCGATAAGTCGGAAGGGTCGCAACGCTCCTCAGCAATATCTAGAAGTATACTACGACTACAGGGCACCCTTCAAAGTTTCAACTTTATCGAGACCTTCCCAGGAAAATTCCGGCTCATCTCGACCAAAATGCCCATACGCAGCTGTCTTTTCGTATATTGGTCGCAACAAATCCAACATTTGCACAATCCCTTTGGGACGTAAATCAAAATTTGTAGCGACTAACTTAGCTATTTGCTCATCATCAATTCGGCCTGTACCAAACGTTGTAACTGAAACGCTCGTTGGCTCTGCTACCCCAATCGCGTAGGAAAGTTGTACTTCGCACTTGGAGGCCAGCCCTGCTGCAACCACATTCTTGGCCACATACCGAGCTGCGTAAGCTGCAGACCGGTCAACTTTAGATGGATCTTTTCCGGAAAACGCTCCGCCCCCGTGGTGTGCGGCACCGCCATATGTATCCACGATAATCTTACGTCCAGTTAAGCCACAATCACCCTGCGGCCCCCCCACTACAAACCGCCCTGTCGGGTTTACCAAGTAGCTAATTTCCCCTTGAATCAGATGATTTGGAATGACGGGCTTAATAATCTCCTCAATTACGGCTTCTCTAATTTGATCCAATTCTATTTCTGGAGCATGTTGTGTTGATACAACCACAGTGTCTATTGCCTGAGGTTTACCGTCTGCGTAGCGCAAAGTAACCTGTGATTTCGCGTCCGGCCTTAGCCAGGGCAATCGGCCATCTCGACGCAATTCAGACTGACGCTCGACCAGCCGATGAGATAAGTGAATCGCAAGAGGCATGTAAACATCAGTCTCATCGCATGCGTAACCAAACATCAAACCCTGGTCTCCTGCTCCCTGATTTAGGGGATCATCATGAGCTGCATCGACCCCTTGCTTGATATCAGGACTTTGTTTGTCATAAGCCACAAGCACAGAACAACCTCTGTGATCGATACCAAAATCTGTGTTGTTATATCCGATACGTTGCAACGTATCTCTTGCGACTTGCTGAAAATCTACATTTGCGGTCGTTGTGATTTCTCCAGCCATGACGACCAGTCCAGTATTCACTAAAGTCTCGGCGGCAACCCTAGCAACGGGATCTTGAGCTAGAATAGCGTCAAGGACTGCATCCGAAATTTGGTCCGCGACCTTATCTGGGTGGCCTTCCGAAACGGATTCAGATGTAAATAAGTACTCTCGCATAGCGGTTTGCCTCAATACTCTTTTGAAAAGGGGGCAAAGGTTAACAAAATCAGCCTAAAAATCCAAATATTATTGTCATGCTAATCATGATATTCAAATTATTGGGAATGTTGCCCCTTAGGTTCTTGCACCAATTAGGCTGGGCGCTAGGGCAACTGATGTTTCTAGCATCTCCGGGCTACGCCAAACGATTACATGAGAATTATTCTAAGAGCGGCGTAATTACGGATCGTCAGAAATCAAAAATGTTCATAAAAAACAATGCTGTAGAGAGCGGCAAAGCATTGGCCGAACTTCCTCGCATTTGGTTTCCACCGGGTAAGAACCCTTCAGAACTAATGAAAAAAGTTTACGGTTGGGATCTCGTTGAAAAAGGTTTGGCGAGAGGTCATGGATTAATACTTTTAACGCCACATATTGGATGCTTTGAAATCATCCCACACTATCTGTCCACTAAATTTCCTTTTACAGCCCTCTATCGGCCACCCAAGCTACGTTTTTTAGAGCCCCTCATGAGGCGCGGCCGTCAAGGAAAACATATAAGGCTTGCTACAACCGACGTTTCTGGGGTTAGGGTCCTGCTTAAAGCGCTAAAAAGAGGTGAAGCAATTGGCGTTCTCCCCGATCAAGTGCCAAGCACGGGGGACGGCGAATGGGCTGAATTCTTTCAGCGACCTGCGTACACTATGACTATGTGGTCTCGTCTGGCTGAAATAAGCAATGCCACCGTCTTACTAATGGCTACTAAACGGCTGGCCAAAGGAGCGGGCTTTGAGCTGTCATTCTCTGACATGCCAGAGCTGCTAAACGGAGAAACTCAATCGAGGCGCCTTAACCGGGGATTAGAATCGTTGATTCGAAAAAACCCCAACCAATTTCTCTGGTCCTATAACCGCTATAAAACTCCGGCAGGTATAAGCCCCGAAAAATCGATACCCACCGAATGACATCGATCAAAAAATATTTATCAGGAAATCGGCATAAATGACTCGATTCGGTTTGACGATACTTTGGATGCTCCACTTCTTGCCTCGTCGCTTTATAAGTGTATTTGGACGACTGATGGGCTTGTTATTTTTTGCATTAGCGAGCGATAGAAGACGTGTAGTCGCCAAAAATCTCGAATTATGTTTTCCAAAGCTATCACCCCGTGACAGGGCTCGCCTGCGTTTAAAACATTTTATGTCCCTTGGTAGGGCGATAGCCGACTGTTCGATTGTTTGGTGGTCAAAAGCATCCTCGATAAAAAAGTTAGCCAAAATTGAAGGTAAAGAAATTCTTGATAAAGCGCTCAGTGAAGGCCCAGTTATTGTACTCGCGCCTCACTTTGTCGGGCTTGAGATCCTTGGGATCAGACTTTCGATAGAGGAGCATGCACAAACAATGTATAGCACGCAGAAAGATCCGATCCTAGACAAATTTTTAAGATCTCGACGCACTCGTTTTAGAGAAACTAAACTTATCTCGAGACAAGATGGAATTAAAGGCGTGATCCGAGCGCTCAAAGCAAGGTTGCCACTCTTTTTCTTACCGGATATGGATTTTGGTCCGAAAGACGCTATTTTCGTACCTTTTTTTGGCGTTAGCGCGGCCACCATAGACGCCGTCCCTCGGTTAGCCGCGTTAACAAAGGCTAAAGTAGTACCCGTGACAATTCGTCAATTTGGGCCCAATGAGCCATACAAAATTAAATTTTTTCCATCATGGGAAAATTATCCCTCAGCTAATTTATTAGCCGACACAAAAACCATGAATAAGTTTATTGAAGAGCAGGCCCTGTCGATGCCCGAACAATACTATTGGGTACACAAACGCTTTAAAACGAGGCCTCCAGGCGACGCAAAACTATACGATTAAACCTAAAAAAACCATGAATCATCCTCAGACATTCCCAACCATTTCTTTCGCTCAAAAGGAAGACATCCATGTCATTCATCGCCTTGCTGAAGAGATCTGGTATCTCCACTACCCCGGGATCATTACTGTTAAGCAAATTGATTACATGCTCGAACAGCGGTACGCACCGCAGGAAATCAACCGATGTTTAGCCTCTCCTGCCTGTACTTGGTTTAAAGTTGTCGTTGAGAAAAAAATACTGGGATTTGGACATTTCGAAGAAAGCCCATCAATGCGCTCAGTAAAAGTCGATAAATTTTACATGCACCCAAAAATTCAAAGGCGAGGATGCGGAGCCACGCTAATGAGATTTGCAGAAGCACATTATGGCAAATTAGGTTTTGTCAGAGTATGGCTACAAGTCAATAAAGGGAACGAAAACTCGATCAAGTTTTATCAAAAAGTAGGTTATCAAACAGAAAAAGAAGTGATTATTGATATCGGCCAAGGTTTTGTAATGGATGACCTTATAATGTCTAAAATGATCAGCTAGATAAATCGATGAAACTTAAATTCACTAAGATGCACGGAACCGGCAACGACTTTGTCGTTATTGATGCTACACAACAAGCGTTTACCCTTTCCGAAAAAGATATCTCTTTACTCAGCAACCGAAGATTCGGTATTGGCTTTGACCAACTACTGGTCGTTGGTCAAAGCAAAATAAAAGACGTCGATTTCTCCTACCGTATATTTAATGCGGACGGGGGGGAAGTGAATCAATGCGGCAACGGCGCACGATGTTTCGTGACTTTTGTGCACGACAAAAAATTAACAAATAAAGACGAAATTATTGTTGAAACTCGCTCTGGAATTATCAAGCCCAAACTTGAGGCCAACGGTTCTGTGTCCGTCAACATGGGGCCTCCGATTTTTAATCCTATTAAAATTCCAATTTCCGTACCAAAAGAAAATAACAAATATTCGCTCGACGTTAATGATCGTCGAATTGAGTTTGGAGCCGTCTCGATGGGTAATCCACACGCGGTGATAATCGCTAAAAACATTGATGATGCACCGGTCGAAACGGTCGGCCGGCTTTTAGAAAATAATGAACTATTTCCAGAGCGTGTTAACGTTAACTTCATGGAGATTCGCTCAAGGGAGAGCGTGAACCTTAGAGTTTGGGAAAGAGGTGCTGGGGAAACACTGTCCTGCGGGACTGGCGCTTGTGCGTCTGTAGTCTTCGGAATTAAAGTTGGATTACTGGATAGTCCATGTAAGGTCTTTACGAGAGGCGGCGAGCTAACAATATTTTGGGAAGGCGGTGAATCGGACGTATATCTATGCGGTTCCGCTCAATCTGTATTCGAAGGGGAAATAGATGTCGGCGGAGGCACTCAGTGACAGAGAAAGATGTTATCGAGTATCTAGAAAACAATCCGCATTTTTTGGCAAAACAAATAGAAGTATTTCAGAAATCGTCAAGCGCTGATACGGGGACTAATCGGGAGGAAAAAATTATCTCCTTATCCGATAGACAAGTCCCTCAATTACAGCAAAAAGTACGATTTCTGGAAAATCAAATCGTCGAATTTCTAGATAATGGGCGTCGTAACGAGAAGATCTGGGACTCCTTGTTAAAAACTAGCTTGGCATTGTTTGCGATTAAACATGAGCATGTGACAACAAAACTGATCGAGTCGACTTTATGTGCGCAGTTAGCTGTCGAACAATGTCGTATCTTTATTACTTCGCGTCAGACACGGCAACCCAATGACAAAGAAAAAGCTATCTTAAATTTCTTAGCAACGACCGATAGGCCCAGATGCTCAATTGAGCCACCCAAGGAGATCGAGCAATTGACGAATTCTTGGAGGCTGTCATCTTCTGCGTATGTGCCAATCTCAAGTAGCAATTTTCAGGGTATATTAATTTTTAGCTCGGCCGATATAGATAAATACGAGCCGGATGTAGACACACAATTTCTTGAAAGGATAGGAAGCGTTGTATCAACGATACTTGACCATGTATCCCATCGGGAAATAGCGGGCTAGATGACAAGCCTCGAGACAAACCAAATGTCGGAATATTTAACTTATCTAGAAAAAGAACGACGACTTTCACCGCACACCGTAAAGAATTATAGTCGGGATCTTCAATTACTTAATCTAGAATTCTCAGACTGTCTCGCTGACATAACAACACACGATATTAGAAGGCTTGTCGCTACGCTGCATGCGAGAGGGCGCGGCGGCAAAACCCTATCCAGAGCGTTATCAGCATGGCGGGGTTATTTCAATTTTCTGATAGAACGTAAAGGCCACAAACATAACCCTTGCCTTGGGATAAGAGCCCCAAAAAAAGATAAAAGGCTTCCAAAGGCGCTTAGTCCCGACGAAATCAGTCAATTACTTGAAACTGAAGAAGCAGATGAAAAAGGAATTAGAGACCAGGCAATGTTTGAACTATGTTACTCATCTGGTCTTCGATTATCTGAACTAGCATCTGTCACGATGAGAGACCTTGATTTGGTCGATGGTACCATCCGGGTAACGGGAAAAGGAAATAAAACGAGAATTGTACCGGTTGGGAAAAAGGCGAATGCAGCGATTCGCCGATGGATTCAAGTTAGAAAAAACTTAAACAAACCCATTAGTAACTTATTATTTCCCAACAAAGATAATCAACCGTTAAGTTCCAGAACAATTCAACACCGTCTAACTCAATGGACAAAAAAGCAAGGTCTAGGACAAAATGTCCACCCGCACATGCTTCGGCACTCTTTCGCTTCTCACCTTCTTCAGTCAAGCGGAGACTTGCGTGCTGTTCAGGAAATGTTGGGACATGCAAGCATCTCAACCACCCAGGTCTACACACACTTAGATTGGCAGCATTTGGCGAAAATCTATGATCAAAGTCACCCGAGGGCTAAAAGAAAAAATAAATCGTGACTGGTCAAAAAATTAAGCTCACTGTTGTTCGCCACGGGGAAACCAATTGGAATAAGGAAAAGCGGATTCAGGGACAAATTGATGTCCCCTTAAACGCTAAAGGCATAGCACAAGCCTCAGCTGTTGCTTATCAACTCAAAGCCGAAATCTTCGATGGGATCGTGAGCAGTGATTTGTCTCGCGCAAAACAAACAGCAGAGCCCAATAAATCAGCTGGTACGCAATTGACTCTAGAGCCTTTAATAAGGGAGCGCCACTTAGGCGTACTTGAAGGCTTGTTTGTGTCCGATGCGAAGGAGAAAAATGAAAAAGACCTCAGAGCATTTCAAGAAAGATCATTCACTCATACACCTCCTGGAGCTGAGTCAATGGAGGAATTTGTCAGTCGCGTTAAAAAATCATTAGCATTAATTCATAAAAAATTTAAAAAAGGTCCCGTTCTTTTAATAACCCATGGTGGCGTCATTGATATACTGTGGCGACTAGCAAATAAGATTGAGCCTGGTAACAAGGTGACCATACCTATTGGTAATGGCTCTATACATCGCTTCATTTATAATCCTGAAAACGAAAGCGTTGATATTGAAAGCTTCAATCAGGTTGAGCATCTCACGCACTCAATTGTTCTTAATGATTTGTAAGACGCTCTACTCGCTGTTAGTGCGCTTTATATTTAAAAATAAAATTCACAGCGATTTGAATTTATAAAAAGGACATCACGGCATAATGAAATACGACATGCACGGAACGACAATAATCTCAGTGAGAAAAAATGATCAAGTGGCTATCGGCGGAGATGGTCAAGTAACCTTGGGTAATTGCGTTATGAAAGGCTCTGCCAAAAAAGTACGTAAACTCTACCAAGATAAAATCCTTGCTGGCTTTGCCGGAGGGACTGCCGATGCATTTACTTTATTTGAGCGCTTCGAGGCTAAACTCGAAAAACACCAAGGACAGCTGCTTAGATCCGCAGTAGAGCTAGCAAAAGACTGGCGGACCGACCGAATGTTAAGAAAGCTCGAGGCAATGCTTGCTGTTTCTGACTTAACCACATCCCTCATAATCACGGGTAATGGAGACGTAATCGAACCCGAGGATGGACTAATTGCTATCGGCAGTGGCGGTGGTTATGCTCAGGCAGCCGCAAAAGCGTTACTAAACAACTCAGATCAAACTGCGGAACAAATCGTAAAGACCTCTCTAACAATTGCTGGGGACATTTGCATCTATACCAACCAAAATCACACAATAGAAACCTTAAACAAATAAACGAAGAGACGCCTTTAGAACTATGTCACAAATGAATCCCCAAGAAATTGTCCATGAGTTGGACAAACACATTGTTGGACAGCATTCCGCAAAGAAAGCCGTTGCCATCGCACTTAGAAATAGGTGGCGTCGGAAACAGGTTGCTGAACCTCTAAAACAAGAAATTACACCCAAAAATATACTTATGATTGGGCCAACTGGTGTAGGTAAAACAGAAATTGCCAGACGTTTAGCGCGACTCTCTGATGCTCCATTCATCAAAGTAGAAGCAACCAAATTTACAGAAGTTGGATATGTCGGCAAGGATGTTGAGTCGATCGTTCGTGATCTCATCGAAATCGGTATAAAACAAATGCGAGAAAAAGAAACGCTTCGAGTTAAACACCTCGCGGAGGATCTTGCTGAGGAACGAATTTTAGATACCTTGCTTCCGCCTGCCCGCACAATTGATGCGGACGGTTCAGATAGTTCCACGGAATCAGCTACCCGGCAAAAGTTCAGAAAAAGACTGCGAGAAGGTGAGTTAAACGATAGGGAAATCGAAATAGATATCACCCAACTAAACGCTCAAATGGAGATCCTTGCGCCTCCGGGAATGGAAGACCTTACGTCCCAAATTCAAGGAATGTTCCAAAATATGGGGGGAAACAAAACAAAAAAACGTAAACTAAAAATAAAAGATGCTTTGAAAGTCCTCATCGACGAGGAGGCGGGTAAGCTTATTAATGATGAGGAGATAAAAACTGCGGCTGTTGCCAACGCCGAGGAAAATGGAATCGTTTTTTTGGATGAAATCGATAAAATTTCTGGTCGACAAGAAAGCAGTGGCGGCGAAGTCTCACGGCAAGGTGTGCAACGCGACCTGTTACCTCTCGTCGAAGGAACGACTGTATCCACCAAGTATGGCATGGTCAAAACGGACCATATATTGTTTGTCGGTAGTGGTGCATTTCATTTAACTAAACCTTCTGACTTGATACCGGAGCTTCAAGGCCGATTTCCAATTAGAGTCGAACTCTCGAGCTTAACGGTCGAAGATTTTGAATGTATTCTGACATCGACAGATGCCTGTCTGTGCAAGCAATATGAGGCGTTAATGGAGACTGAGGAGGTTTATTTAAAATTCACAACCGAAGGTATACGTCGCATCGCAGAAATCGCTTGGCACGTCAATGAAACAACAGAAAATATTGGGGCCCGTAGACTCTACACAGTAATGGAGAAGCTATTAGAAGATCTCTCATTCGATGCGTCTAAAAAACATGGCCAATCTATTTCTATCGGTCTTGAATATGTTAATGAGCGGCTCAAAGATCTTTCAGAAAGTGAAGATTTAGCCCGATATGTTCTTTAAACGTCCACGGTCCAAACATGGTTTTATAGTAGGATCTAATTTAGGGGGTTTTTTTCAATTATTCAGCAAGGAGTAGCAGCATGAAGAAACTTATTAGTCTCATCGTTCTATCCTGTTTTAGCTTTATTTTTAGCAATGCATCCGCAGTAGAAATGCGGCCCGTGTTGACATTGGAGATGGCAAAGAAAATGGCGCAAGCTTGTGAAGACCGAGCCATTCAAGAGGGTTGGCGCATGAATATTGCCATCATGGATGCTGGCGGTAATTTAGTTTATTTCCAGCGTATGGACAGGGCCTATTTAAAAAGTATTGAGATAGCAATACTAAAGGCAGAAACCTCTGCAGGGTTTCCGTTTTCGACTAAAGTAGTAGAAGAAATCGCTGCGACTCGCGTACCCGGTATTGCCCATGTTCCAGGTGTTGCAGCATTTGAAGGAGGCCTACCCGTAATGACTGCCAGCGGCGAACATATTGGCTCCATTGGGGTGTCTGGCGCACCAGCTAGCGACGACGGGATCTGCGCTCAAGCTGGAATTGATGCAGTAGCGACAGAGCTCCAGTAAACAAGCAATTAGATTAGTGCTGCTTTGAGTATCCTCAGGGCAGCACATGCGGCCCCGTAACCGTTATCAATATTTGTAACCGTTATTCCCGGAGAGCAGCTAACCAACATAGCATGAAGCGCGGCTGCGCCCCCTTGAGCCACGCCATACCCGACCGATGTTGGCACTCCGATTATTGGCTGCGGTACCAAACCACCTAAGACAGTTGGTAACGCTGCATCCATTCCAGCAACTACAACAATAACCTTAGCTGTCTTAATATCGTCTAATCGATCAAGTAAACGCCACAGCCCAGCCACCCCTACATCTGAGATCTCCGTCGCCAGATGTCCATAATATTGAAGAGTCCGAGCGACCTCTTTTGCCACTGGAACATCGGAGGTGCCCGCGCAAATGACCGAGACTTGATTGTGACTGATAGGTTTATTGGGATCTAAAAAATAACCAGTTCTTGATATTGGGTCGTAGTCAATTTCAAACGCCCCGAAAGTAAGTAACTTTTTTTGTTTATCTTGAGATAAACGCGTAAGCAAAAATCGGTGTTGGTTCAACTGAGCTTGTCGAAGGATTTCTGCGATTTGCTCTGCAGTTTTGCCTTCGCAAAAAATTGCCTCGTCGAGGCCAATACGAGTTTCTCGATCAAAATCTAACTTAATATCTTTTGAGTAACTCATTATGGTTCGCCAACATGCATCGGTTTTATATGAATAAATGCACTGCCCAGTTTATACGCCTCAAAATTCACTGGATATACATAACCTCGATATTCAAAAAGACTATTTATTTTTTCTGTCAGCGCTTCTTGTTTCTGCGTTGTTAAGCGCGACATTGATCTATCGTCCAGTTCTATCACAACACCAACCGATCGAATTCGACACCTCACCGTTTTAGGCTCTGGAAAGACGGATCGTGTAATTAAACGCTCTGTCTCATTAATGAGCGGTAAAAGCTCTGGGTCTATGCGAATCCCGGTCTCAACTCGGCTCGATAAACACGGGGACGCCGCCAGCTCAGAGAGCCGCCCTAAACCGATTTGCTTCGCTATAGCCCTAACCATGGTCTTGTGCGTTTGCGTTTCTACATAAGGATGTCGCACGCTAGCGTTTTGGGCCGCATCTAATCCGGGTCGATAATCCGATAAATCATCCGTATTCGCGCCCGACAGTATTACGCTTTTGGTCGAATTGGATATAGCTTTATATAAATTCGTTTTACAATAAAAACAACGGTTAACAGGATTAGATAAATAGTCCTCATCAGCAAATTCCTGAGCATCCAAAATTTTCAGGTCCCAGGTGTAGTCTCGGGCTAATTGCTTCACTCTCTCCGTGGCTTGAGCGGGTACCGCCGGCGAAAAAGCATGATACATTTGAACAGAAATATTTGGCGTCTGGTTTGCTAATAAAGCAAGCGTTACGCTATCAATACCCCCGCTGACCGCGACTGAAACCTCTCCCATATCAACGAGCAATGCGCGTATTGCAGTTATGTATTGATGAACGTCTTCAGTCATCTAAGGTCTCGTATTTGGTTGAAATTTCTCTTCGTAACCGCTCTCTATTAGCGTAGCCTTTAGTACCAATAAGATTATCAGACTCTACCTTTAAAGTTGTTGCTCCTGACCTGCTTACAAGTTTACAGCTCCATTTTTTACCCTCGGCATCAAACTGTTTTTCCCATCGATCTAGAGTCAAACGTTTTACCTCTCCAAAACGCAATCCGATCGTTGTGGTCTCAAAAAAACATGCTTCAAAAACCTTATCGACATCTTCAGTTGTCGCCAAAACACGAATCGCAGTGGCCACTCGCCCTTTCTTACCAAACAGAGCTGTTTGCGAGACATCAAGCACCGTGGGGAGTGAACGAATATGAGTCAGACCTATCGCTAAATCTTCAGCGCTTTGATCATCAACGTCAAATTCAATCTGATAGACCATGTCGTGTAATGCAGCCCCCTGTACATCTGTAGACAACATCAAAGCACGCAAGACGTTACTTTTTTTAGGAAATGTTTTAGTTCCAAAACCAGTCCCTGATGCAACTAACTTCCCACCTTGCGCTACCCCGAACTGTTGCGGTTTTAGATAGGCCAAAATTGCTGCTCCGGTTGGCGTAATACGCTCCCCATCAAGACCGTCATCATCAAAAGAAAAGCCCTCTAGCAAACTTACCGTGGCCGGAGTTGGCACGGGCAATTTGCCATGACTTGTATCTATTGTTCCTCGGCC
This sequence comes from uncultured Burkholderiales Genera incertae sedis bacterium, assembly GCA_905478365.1. Taxonomy (GTDB): domain Bacteria; phylum Pseudomonadota; class Gammaproteobacteria; order Burkholderiales; family Eutrophovitaceae; genus Eutrophovita. The sequence continues at coordinate 2,986 of CAJQIK010000028.1, read as the reverse complement.
CAGTGGCAAAGCGCCTATAGTCCAGGTCGCAGATGCTCTATCAATCAAAAAGGCCGCCCCAACAATGTCTGCAATAGAGTCCCATTCGCCCACTTCATGGAAGCTGATCGTTTCGATAGACTTACCATGTACCGCGGCCTCAGCCTCGGCCAAAAGACAAAAAATATCTATTGCGGTTTGTCGAACACCTGACTCAAGCGTTGAATGCGATAGCATATCTCTGATCTTCACAAATGGCGTGTGATGATGTTCATGTGTACCCAATTCGGAAACATTAAAACGTGTCCCGGTAAGTGCAAAATCGGCGTGCGGCCGCAGGGATAGTTCAACCTCTTGGGGCAAGCCTGCGGTTCGAATAGATGCACACATGTCTTCATACCATTCTGGTTTTGCGTCCAGAATAGCGGCAATAAACATATCCCCTGCGACACCTCCGATGGGATCTAAATGGATACGCATGCTGGACGCCTCATCAAATGCCTAGCAAGGAGCCCTTAAGCCTGGACGTGTGAACGAGGAGCCATCATAGGGTAAATCTTTCCTTTGGCATCAAATTTCATTAGCTCTGGCTCGCCCACAACCTCAAACTTGTCTGGATTACTCTTAATATAAGGCAATAGAGTCTCTGAAACATGCAAATCCATAACTTCAAGCGTCGTCGAAATTCTTACGATTTTGACATCTTCCGGCTTCACTCTAACCACTGTTTTTACGGCGAGTTGTATTGCCTCCTGATCGTCATTCATGATGATTGGGATAGCAGCCCCGTCAAGATACATCGAAGTGATTACGTTTGCGTAGGTCTTAGCAATATCGAGATCACGGTAAACATCCATCGTAATGACATCAGCCGCACCTACTCCGGTTGCATTCCCATGAGTTTCAGGCGTTAGCCCCAGCACAGCTATTTTCTTAACGTGCGGGCTCATCTCCCACTCAACATCTCGGCAATTACGGCCCGTGATATTCGGATCCATACCAGAGCCAGATATATTTTTACCAATCTTCTCTACAACCAAAACATCAATTTCTTCAAATTGTAATTTCGGCATCAATTCCTTCGCTCGCGCCAAAAGTATGGGTTCTCTTTCTAATACCTCTTCGCTCGGCACTACCTCAATGAGCGCAGTATCGTCTGCGGCGTTTTCAACCATCGCCACACCAAATAAAAAGTTCTTTTTATCCATGATTATTTTAGCTACCTTAGGCAGCAACACCCCAAACATATCCATACCATAGGTATGTAACGTTGAAGCTCCGATAATCTTTCCCATACCAATAGTCAGCATTTTTACGATGCCTGATTCGATAGGCGCTCTAAAGTTGGTGTGGGGCTTAATCCGACATACGAGCGCAATAGCGTCAGCGTCGGCAGCCAGTTTGTCCATGAAAACCGGCATCCCATCGTCGGCCTTACCTATCTCGACTACTTCCATACTGGACTGAACGGGACAACCAATAAATGATTCGGTTACACCGTACCCATCTAATACCTCTTTTTGGCCCTCCGCCGTCGCCCCGCCATGACTACCCATGGCAGGAAAAACAAATGGCTTCCCTCCTAAGGCTTTAATTTCATCCACTACAGCTTTAACACACTCAGCGATATTATTGACGCCCCTAGAACCGACTCCAAGGGCAACCGACATTCCTGGTTTAATCTTCGACTGAATACTGGGCTTGGCGAACCCTTGAGCGACAGTTTCAGTGACGCTGTTAATTTTGGATAAGACAAATTTTTGTCTCACATGTACCATGCGTGGCAAGGGCAGATCTAAGCCTCCTGCAATATTTACATCGATTCGGTCCTTAATCATTTGTCACTCCTCTCTTGATCGCTGTGTTCAAAAAAAATTAAACACGTATTTGATTCTTATTCTAGCTCAGTATGTTAAGACGCATAAATCAAGACTTTACAAATTACGCGTTTTCCTGCGTCCGTAAATAAGTTATTTTGACTGTATGCCTATAGTATGCCACGGTGACTTTGAAATTAACTATATTCAGCCTTTAGAACGATGTCCGATAATAAAAAATTAAAACACAGCTCTGAACTGCGCTCTCATCGTTGGTTCGGGCCTGAAAGTCTTCGAGCATTTGGACATCGCTCCAGAACTTTACAAATGGGTTTTAGTCGTCAAGATTACGAAGGAAAGCCAGTTATCGGCATTTTAAATACTTGGAGCGAACTTAGTCATTGCCACTCACATTTTCGAGAAAGGGCTCAGGACGTAAAGCGAGGAATTTGGCAAGCCGGAGGCTTCCCGGTCGAAATACCCGTAATGTCATTAGCCGAGGTTTACCAAAAGCCATCGACCATGATGTACCGAAACTTACTATCAATGGAGGTTGAGGAAATCTTAAGGTCTTATCCGATTGATGGTTGTGTTTTGATGGGCGGTTGCGATAAAACACCACCAGGACTGCTAATGGGTGCTCTAAGCATGGGCTTACCCAGTATATTTGTCCCGGCCGGCCCTATGCTTAGAGGTAACTGGCACGGGGAAGCACTAGGATCTGGGTCTGATGTGTGGAAATACTGGGATGAGCTCCGAGCAGGCAATATCACAGAAAAAGATTGGCGTGATATTGAAGAAGGTATAGCAAGATCCGCTGGTACTTGCATGACGATGGGTACTGCGTCAACCATGACCAGCATCTTAGAGACGCTCGGCTTTGCGTTACCTAATGCGTCAACGATTCCTGCGCCAGACTCAAATCACCCTCGCATGGCTTCCGATTCAGGTCGGCGTATCGTAGAGATGGTTTGGGAAAAGTTAACTCCGTCTAGCATTTTGACTTGGTCATCTATTGAGAATGCTATTCGCGTGTTAATGGCGCTTGGTGGATCAACCAATGCGCTAATTCATTTAATTGCAATTGCGAAAAGAGCTGGGTTTAACTTACCACTTGAACTATTCGAAGAAATAGGCAAAACAACTCCATACTTGGTAAACATGAGGCCGTCCGGAAAATATCTTATGGA
>CAJQIK010000027.1 GCA_905478365.1 uncultured Burkholderiales Genera incertae sedis bacterium | reverse complement strand
TTCAATCGAAACATACAAACGGCACCCGCTGAGTTACGCGAGTCAACAATTCATAGCCAATCGTTCCTGCATGCTGCGCGACCTCTTCGACCGGTAGACCCTCACCCCAAAGCACAACATCTGAATTGATCCTAGCCTGGGAAATATGAGTGATATCAACAGCGAAAGAGTCCATCGATACGCGCCCAACAATAGGGGCTCGAGTACCATTTACTAGGACTGGGGCACCATTTTTCATCGATCTTGGGTAGCCATCACCATAACCACCCGCTACGATTCCGATCCTCACATTGCTTTGCGCTGTGTATGTCCCACCATAACCCACCCGGTCACCCGCGTTCAGATCTTGTGTTGCAATAATCTCTGACTTTAGAGTCATTACGGGCCTTAGACCCAACGAAAGCGCAGATATACTTTCAATCGGCGAAACACCATAAAGCATGATGCCCGGTCGAACCCATGCCTCATTTTGAGACTCAAAACGAATCAAAGCAGCGGAGTTACTCTTGGATACAGGCACATCCATCGAACCTAGCGCTTGTAACAATTTAGCATCTTGCCAATCAACGCCACGCTCATTATCTGCATCCGCATAATGCGTCATAACGGTAATACTTTTTACAGCAATGCAGTTCTGGAGCGCACGATAGCATTGAACGACGTGTTTGGGCGAAACACCCAACCGGTTCATTCCGGTATTCACTTTTAAAAAAATATTAACCGAACTGCTCGAGTCGCATTGCTCGAGCAATTCAATCTGTCTATCAGAATGCACGACTAGATCAAGATTAAGTTGAATCGCATCATTCAATTCTTGTGGGCTAAAAACGCCCTCGAGTAATAATATTGGTCGAGTCGCTTCTTGCGTTCTGAGATACGAAGCTGCTTCCAGTTCGATTACTGCTAACCCATCTAAAGCCGAAAGTCCGGGATAGATACGGCGCAAACCATGTCCGTATCCATCGGCTTTGACGACCCCGAAAACATTCGCGTTACCCGACAACTTTTTAATGACAGAAACATTGTGATCAATAGCACCACGGTTAATTATTGCTTGGATCGGTCTATTTTCCATGACAGTTGGCATCTTTCCTAGCTTACTGATGCGTCCTCCTGATGCCCTTTCACGAGATCAGAGGCGAAACAAAGATCTTTCCAAGCATTCACTTTTTTTGACGACTCTTTCAATAGATCTAAAGGGTGATCAGTGACGACAAGGTCAAAACCACAGTAGTCGTGCACCGTTCGTCGGCAATCTAACATAGCGTTATCACGCATTAAACGCTTCGCCGCCGCGGACCCCATCGCTACAATGATTGAAGGTCGCAGCAATTGTATCTGTTGATCAAGAAATTCTGTACAACTACCCTCTTCCTTAACGATGATCGCGTCCTCGGTAGAAGAATAAGTTTGTAAAACGTCAATCAAATACACACCTTTATCTCGCGCTAAGTGCATTGCAATCAACATATTACTAAATAATTTACTCGCATCCCCCAAGAGCAGGCTATTTGCTGAATCACCACCCTGAGCACTTGGGCTCTCTGCTATGAATACCCAACCGGCCTCGGGATCACCCTTTCCAACAATAGTATGAAGACTCGATTTAAATAAAACCCCCGACTTCATTTCACCAGCAGATACGCTTGTGTACGTAACGGACTCTTCAGCGTCAAATCGGGTGCGGCCTTCAAGACTATTTTTCCAAAAGGGCGATATGCCAAGCTCAATAAGAATTTCATCTCGGGTACTCACAACACCATCTCCATCACTATCGCATCCTCTCGGCCAAGATGAGCAGGGTAATAATTCTTTCGCAGTCCAATTTGATCAAAGCCAAAAGACTCATACAAAAAAATAGCTGCCAGATTGGTGCGCCGGACTTCTAAAATCATCTTGTTGGCTTGATGCTCTAGTGCATCATCAATCAAAAAATTCAAAAGAGCTTTTCCCATGCCTTTTTTCTGAAAGTCCGAAGCTACAGTGAGATTGAGTAAATGCACCTCATCTAATATTAGCATTTGAACCCCATAGCCTATGAGCTTATCATCCCCTATCAAAACGTGACATCGATACCCTGCAACCAAACAATCATTAAAGTTTCCTAATGTCCAGGGAAACGCATAGATCGCCTTTTCAATTCTCAAAACAGCATCTATATCTGTTTCGGACATTCCCTTTAAACTTAGGTCCACTTTATCGGCTCGATACTTGCTCATCTAATGTTAAAGCCACCTTATTGCGAACGTAGGTGGGAATGGCATCTTCTGCGGATACAGCCTTTCCAGCTAAGAAGTCACGACACGTGATCTTTAGCACTTCCCGCGCTGTGGACCGGATATATTCGCCATTGAGGATAGGAATCGAAAATTTTTTCGAAGTTTCGAATACTTCTTTGTACGAGACAAACCCACTCCCGCATGCAACCCATCCATCACCAGCCGGTATGGTCACGTCTTGCGGATCACAAACATACGGATCAACCATCGGCACCCAAATATCACCTATCCTCTCAAAGGCAGCTGCGTAGACTTGACTCATTCTCGCGTCCTGACAAACCAAAACTTTATCTCTGTTTGTTTTTTGCGCCAGCGCTTCTAATGATGGGACAGGCACAACAGGAATGTTAACGCCAAACGCAAGCCCTTGAGCAACACTGCAAGCCAACCGCACGCCAGTAAAAGAACCAGGACCTGCCCCAAATCCAATCACATCGATATCTCCCAAACTTAGATCATTGATTTCCAACAAATTATCGATCATCGGGAGTACATGCTCCGAGTGATTTTGATTCGCTTTATTCTCGGCGATCGTCACTTCCCCAAAAAGAGATAAACCTATAGAGCAAATCTCAGCAGAAGTTTCTATAGCAAGAATTCTTAACGACGAGGTAATTAAATCCTTTTTAGCAGCTTCGGAAGTCATTATTTTTCGATTGGGGCGAAATTTTGACACAACATACAAGTTGTATTTTTTAATCTAAAAATGTTCGCAATTAATTAATTCGACACCGCTCATCATACATCGTCTGACTTAAATACTTTGACTGATATAAACGAGTAAACCCAAGAATTGCGAGCAGAGAACGCGTAACATAAGAATTCATCAAAATTTTAGGTATAACGCGGACAAATACGCGCGGATTATCGTCATAGTAGAACGAGGAGTACAAATGAAACGCATAGCAGTTATTGGATCTGGCCTTATCGGACGCGCATGGTCAATTGTCTTCGCGAGAGCAAAGCATCATGTGTATTTGTTTGATAATCAAAATAGCGCAGCCGAAAAAGCTATCGGTCAGATAGAACAAGGACTGAGCGACTTAAAACAATACGGCTTAATCGAGGAAAGCCCGTCTGTCGTCCTGAAACGTATCCATGCCTGTAAATCAATGGAGCAAGCTGTATCTCAAGCAGACTATGTCCAAGAAAATACCTCTGAAAATCTTGATATCAAGCAGAAGGTTTTCAGCGATTTGGACCTGTACGCGCCCAGCGACTGCATCCTAGCGAGTTCAACCTCAACAATTCAAACCTCTTTATTCAGCGAGAATCTTGAAGGTCGCCACCGATGTCTTGTAGCGCACCCAGTCAATCCACCTCACATCGTACCCATCGTAGAAATCTCTCCTGCGCCATGGACCGATTCCACTACCATCGAAAGAACATATGAGCTCCACAAATCAGTTGGTCAAGTGCCGATCTTGGTTAAAAAAGAAGTTCCAGGTTTCATCTTAAATCGACTTCAAGCGGCTCTTTTGCAGGAAGCATGGCGGTTAGTCGATGAGGATTATGTCTCTGTTGAAGATTTAGATAAAACTGTAAAAGATGGTTTAGGGCTCAGATGGGCGTTTATGGGGCCATTTGAGACCATCGATCTTAATGCCCCCGGCGGAGTCGCCGATTATGCTGCACGATTCGGCAGTGCATATGCGGAAATGATGAGCAACGTACAGCACCCAACTTGGGAAGGCAGCTTAGTAAAAAAAATTGAAGGACAAAGACGAAATATTTTGCCGTTTTCACGCCACAGTGAAAAGGAATTATGGCGAGATCGAAAACTGATGGAGCTTATTGCGCATAAAAGAGACAAGCACCCATCTGATTAAGGGCAAGGAGGAGATGATTTATGTTAGTCTTTTTCCATCAATTTACAGAAGTAATTTTTTAAAAAAACACTTTAAGCACGATCTACTAAATATTCCTTAAAAAATAAGTAAAAAAAGGACCTTTATGGCTAAAAAAGTAATGATCACCTGCGCTGTTACCGGCTCAATACACACGCCATCAATGTCTCCTTACTTGCCCGTTACCCCACAAGAAATCGCTGATGCGGCGATTGGTGCTGCTGAGGCGGGCGCAGCCATCGTTCACCTCCACGCTAGAGACCCAAATGATGGTAAACCGACTCAAGATCCAAACATGTTTCGTGAGTTCCTGCCGACAATTTCAAAGGGTAGCGACGTGATTATTAACATCACTACCGGTGGCGCTCCGACAATGAGCGTGGAAGAGCGACTGCAACCCGCACTTCAATTGAAACCAGAAGTTGCGTCTTTGAATATGGGGTCTATGAATTTCGGATTGTACGAGATGCTGGGGCGCTTTAAAGATTTTAAACACAAATGGGAACGACCTTATTTAGAAGAATCTGAGGATCGTATTTTCAAAAACACGTTTAAGGATATAGCTTTTATCCTTGAGTCATGCGCCAACAACCAAACCCGATTCGAAATCGAGTGCTACGACATAGGCCATCTCTACACTGCCGCACATTTTGTCGACCGCGGCCTAATAAAAGCACCTTTTCTCATCCAATCAGTCTTTGGATTGCGAGGGGGAATCGGCCCTCACGCTGAAGATGTTATGCACATGAAACGAACGGCAGACCGTTTGTTCGGCAACGATTATTTTTGGTCAGTCCTAGGTGCTGGCAGCAATCAAATGTATGTCGCTGCGCAGTCTGCAGTAATGGGTGGGAATGTTCGCGTGGGTCTTGAGGATAGCTTGTGGGGTGGCAAAGGGACCCTAGCAAAATCAAACGCAGAGCAAGTAAGCAAAATCAAAAATATCATGGAAGAATTAGGACTTGAAACTGCAACACCGAAGGAGGCCAGGGAAATGTTGCAACTTAAAGGTAAAGATCAAGTCAACTTTTAGGTAACGTTAATATCGATTCAGTCACAGCTTATGGAAAATCTTCAAACTATTTACCGAAAACAAGTCGTTACTTGGTTGACGATATGTGGACTTTTGGTCTTTTGCATGATCATTGTTGGCGGAGCCACACGTCTTACACACTCCGGATTATCCATAGTGGAGTGGGAGCCAATTGTCGGTACGATTCCCCCGATTACAGATACAGACTGGAATCAAGTTTTTGATGAGTACAAAGGGAGTCCTGAGTATCAATTAGTCAACTTTGGTATGTCGCTTGACGAATTTAAAGTTATTTTCTGGTGGGAATATTTTCACCGATTGCTTGGTCGGCTAATCGGTCTCGTTTTCTTTCTGCCCTTTCTCTATTTTTTACTGCGAAGACGCTTAAACTCAGAACTGACAACCCGCTTACTTGGAATCTTCGCGCTTGGAGGGCTTCAAGGGGCGATGGGCTGGTATATGGTTGCGAGCGGACTTGTTGATGATCCTAACGTGAGTCAATATCGTTTAACTGCCCACCTTGGTATTGCCTTTCTTATTTTCGGAGCAATTACATGGACGACATTGTCAGTCATTTACCCCTCAAAGACTAATATAAGTATACCGGTCAAGAGCATGTACAAGTTGTCGGTGATTGTGAGTTTCATCATCTTCCTCATGGTTTTATCGGGAGGCTTTGTCGCCGGATTAAGAGCTGGATTAATCTATAACACATTCCCACTGATGGGCGACCGATTCATTCCTCCGGATCTATTTTCACTGACTCCTTTATGGAGTAATTTTTTTGAAAATATGATCACAGTGCAATTCGATCACCGAATCATCGCTTATATCCTCGCCTTACTAATACCAGTATTTTGGTTTCGATTGCGACGAAGAGATGTATCGATTCGCACAAAGAAACTATCTTCTTTACTTTTAGGGCTCCTCGTAGTTCAAATAGCTCTTGGAGTATCTACGCTCATGTTACATGTACCCACCGTTCTCGGAGTTGCACATCAGGGTGTGGGTTCATTGCTATTCATTACGAGCCTTGCGGTAACACAATCAATGACATCCCGCAGAGGTATGCTTTGAAAACTCTGCAACAGTCACTACTACAAACACAAAAATAAAACTAGATAAAGAAAACAAAACACGAGGGTCGCAATGAATAATGCATACGTAGTTTCTGCTCTGAGAACGGCAGGAGGTAGACGAGGTGGTCATCTTTCTAATTGGCACCCCGTTGATTTAGGAGCAAAGGTCATCGATGCACTTTTAGACGAGATCGACTGTCCGCCCGATGTCATCGAAGATGTGATTTTTGGTAACGTGAGTCAAATCGGCGAACAAGCCATGAACGTTGCGCGCAATATAGTTCTCGCCTCTAACCTAGATGAGTCCGTTCCAGCGACCAGCGTTGATCGTCAATGCGGCTCGTCTCAACAAGCGCTGCATTTTGCGGCACAAGCTGTCATGTCAGGGACCATGGATATAGTTATCGCGGGAGGGGTTGAAAGTATGACGCGAACGCCGATGTTTTCAACCGTGGCGCTTCCGAAAAAAAATGGAATGGGTCATTACATGAGTCCAGAACTGCAGACGCGCTACCCAAACATTGAGTTTAGCCAATTCAGCGGCGCAGAAATGATGGCGAATCAATATGACATTTCAAAGGATGATCTCGACGCCTATGCACTCGAAAGTCACCGAAGAGCATCAGAAGCGGTCGAGAAAAAATTATTTGAAAGAGAGATTGTTCCGATTGGAATTAAAGATGCTGACGGCAACTTAACGGGAGAAATTCACAATATCGATGAGGGTATTCGTTTTGACGCCAACCTCGAGGGTATCTCCGGGGTGAAGCCAATTCTGGAAGGAGGTAAGCTCACTGCTGGAACGGCAAGCCAAATCTGTGACGGCGCAAGCGGAGTTATCGTCTGTAACGAAAACGGATTAAAGCGATTGGGCGTCGAACCATTAGTGCGGATCAGTCACATGTCCGTAATCGGACATGATCCAGTTATAATGCTCGAGGCACCAATTCCCGCAACAGAACAAGCATTAAAAAAAGCCAGTCTTTCGATCAATAGTATTGATCTCTTTGAAGTAAATGAAGCCTTCGCATCAGTGCCAATAGCGTGGTTAAAAGCAACTCAAGCAGAGGGCACTAAGCTAAATGTTAATGGCGGCGCCATAGCTTTAGGCCATCCTCTAGGTAGCTCCGGGACTAAACTTGCCACCACGCTCATCCACAGCCTCAAAAATCGAAATGTGAAACTAGGGCTCCAGACTATGTGTGAGGGTGGTGGGATGGCAAACGTGACAATCTTCGAGAACTGTCAGCTTTAAATCAAATGAGACGACATGACATATCAATTTAAACCAGCTTGGCTAGACGAAGACTTAGTAACGTATCAACAGACAGTTGCGCGATTCTTAGACACTGAAATGGTTCCTCATGACGAGGCATCAAGAGCGCGAGGACATGTTGGGCATGACATTTGGCGGAAAGCTGGAGAAATCGGCATTCTATGCACCGACATCCCTGTGGAATATGGCGGCGGTGGCGGCGACTTCAGGCATGAGGCTCTTCTTCATGAATCAATGGGACACCGCGGGCTCACAGGGATGAGCCCGAGCGTTCACAGTATCGTTGCACACTATTTTCTGAATCATGGAACGGAAGAACAAAAGACCCACTATCTCCCAAAATTGGCTCGAGGCGAGTTGGTTGGTGCAATCGCCATGTCCGAACCTGACGCTGGTTCAGACCTAAGAGGGATTCGCACGAGAGCGAGTTCAACAGGAGACGGCTTTAAACTGAACGGATCAAAGACATTTATTACGAATGGTTATTTGGCTGAGTTAGTTCTGGTATTTGCAAGAATGGATACTCCTGAAGACAACGGTAGATTTTCTGTGTTCATAGTGGAGACAAAGAAACACAAAGGATTTTCAGTTGGTAACCGATTAAAAAAGATCGGACTCAAAGCACAAGATACATCAGAGCTTTTTTTCGATGATATAAGCCTAGGCACCAAAGATCTATTGGGCGGCAATCCCGGTCAAGGACTATATCAACTTATGGCCGATCTTCCGTACGAACGATTATTAATCGCTGACATGGCTCTAGGTGCAATGGAAGGCGCCTACCAAACGACCGTTGAATATGTGAGGCATCGGATGGTTTTCGGCAAACCATTGATAGAGAAACAAAATACACGTTTTGTGTTAGCTGAAATGGTCACCACACTCAAAGTAGCTCGCGCGTTCATCGATGACTGTATCCAAAAAATTCTCGCTGGCCGTCTAGATACAGAGACGGCATCAGCGGCTAAATTATGGATGGCTCAGCAGCAAAACATACTAATTGATCATTGCGTGCAACTACATGGAGGCTACGGATTTATGGACGAATATCTTGTGGGTCGCATGTTCTCAGATGCTCGCGTTCAACGGATATATGGTGGAACAGATGAGATCATGAAGGAAATCATCAGTCGAAAACTCTGAAGATTCAATTCCACGATTATGGGAACCTTCATATTGGTAGTTTGTCTATAAACTTGTAACGTCGCTTCTCGACTCCAGCGGCGTTTACATTCCCCTATATCCTCACTAAAGAGGATTTTACAGGCACCTTCGGGTGCCTTTTTTTTATTTCGTTCCAGTTGATTAGCGGCTCAAACCTCAAACAAATAGTATGGCGATTAACCGCTAAAGATCTCCCCCGCTAACCGGGTGTGTCGGTCGCGGAGATTTATCGTCGTAATACGGCATCATCACCTGAGTCAATTTCTCAAGCTCCTCGACTCGTTTAACCGGCGCGGGGTGCGTCGACAGGAAGTCGAAACGGGAATCTTTTTGTCCACTCTCATCGGCCATTTTTTTCCATAATGTGACGGCAGCTCTTGGATCAAACCCAGCCTTAGCCGCAATTTCGATGCCAATACGATCACTCTCACTCTCTGCTGTTCGGCTATTCGGCAGTTCAAGCGCCACGATTGCTGCAAGTGCAGTTCCTTGAATCGCGATACCGCCGTACTTTTCATCTTGTAAGGCTATAGACATCGCTGTAATGCCTAGTTGCATAGCTAAAGCCCGAGACATCCGCTCCTGAGTATGAGCCAAAAGCGCATGCGAAATCTCATGAGCCATTACTTGAGCAATTTCATCATCAGTCGCTTCCAATTTGGTAATAAGTCCAGAATATATAGCCATCCTTCCACCTGCCATCGCCCAGGCATTAACCACTTCAGGCTCATCAATCACCTGTACGGACCAATTCCAATTTTTTGAATCCGGACGATAGAGAATCGCCTGAGCTACTAACAGACTTGTAATATTTTTCACTCGCTCTAGCATTTGAGGATCAGTATTCAGCTTCCCCTCTTTCTTGATCGGTGTGAGCATCGCTTTGTATGCTTTATTGGACTCGCTGATTGCCATATCCTCAGGTATCAGCATAAATTGCGAGCGACCGGAAATCTGATTCGATTTGCACCCCAACAAAACTAAACAAACAAGTACTGTAGAAATTATTTTTTTCAAAGTCTATTCCACCAAAAATTTAGGACGAACTGCAATCTAAGCATGCAAACGACTGTGCTTTGGTACCTTTGCCATTAAATATTCAGCCTGATCTTGCAATATTTTTCTATTTTGTAAGACCAAATGCTCGTACCTGTTAGGAATATACGGCAAAAACAATAACGGCATTTTCGCCTGGTCCGGATTTCTCCCACCCTTACGAATGTTACACGGTCGACAAGAGGTCACAACGTTCATCCACTTATCTTCCCCACCCGCATGCACAGGAATAATATGATCACGAGAAAGTTCCTTCTCACGGTATTGGTCTCCGCAATACGCGCACACCTTCCGATCACGAGAAAATAAGGCGCTATTTGTTAGTGACGGGTGAGGATTGCCTGCAAACCTGTCCACAGCACCTTTTATCGCAATTATGCTTTGGGTTTGAATCTCAGACCGCTCACCAGTTAAGCGCGAGATACCTCCACGAAATGTAGCCAAAGCATCGCCCAAGGACCAAGCGACCATCCCCCGCGCATGGTAAGTAATCGCATTCTCTACGTTAAGCCAACGACTTGGTACTCCGGTCGCGTCAAGTGCTAGTACAAATGCCACGCTTTGCCTCCACATAATGGATGAAATTAACGTGTCGAGAACTGCCAAACCAGAAAAGCGGAGCGAGCTCCCGCGCAAAGAATTCAGTATAAAGCGTCCTAAATCGAAAGGAAAGTGTAGCCACTAAACTTTTAGAAAACTCACCTTTTGAATCGATATTGCTCCAACCGGACATACTGCCTCACATTGCCCACAACGGATACACTTGTCCTGATTGATCCACAACTGATTATAGTAAAGTGAGTCCGATTCACCTTTGCATAACTGTTTGTATTTAACAACCGATCCGTCATCGTCGAGGCTTAAATCAGAAATTGGTAAAATGCAGTCGTCCGTGGGCTTCACCTTAACGCACTCGTCACATAGCACACAAAGTCTGTTATCGATTTCGAATTTGTAATGACATAAATAGCAGCGTTTCCCTGCTTGATCTGTTGATGTTTGATCATAACCAAGCTCAACTTCAGCACCATCTATACGATCCGTCGCGTTAATGACGGGTACCGGCTGGATGGGTATTACGTTCATCTCCTGCGTCCTGGGAAACTGTCCTCCTTCGAAGTCAGTGGCAAACTTTTTTCTCTCGATTTTAATTTTTTTTGTCGGAGAACTAGCCCCAGTTAAAAATCGGGTTACCCGCAAGGCAGCCTTGCGCCCATGAGCAATCGCATCAATTAAAGTTGTTGCACCAGTCGCAAAATCTCCTGCCACAAAAACTTTTGGATGTGGCGTATCAAATTCGTTCACAATCGAAAGACCTGATTGACCAGCCATAATGCTCTCACCAGTTTGACCGGAGACCCATTGCGTGTCTGCCCGTTGTCCGGTAGCCAAAATCACGCTATCAGTGTCGATGTTAATTGAACTACCTTTTTCGATACCTAAAACCTGCTTTCCCTCTTCGACATTAATCATAGTCTTAAGGAATTCCACTTGCTCTACTGAGTTCTTCCCTAAAAATTGATATGGCGTCTGAAAGTAATTCATCGCTCCATTTTCATTTAATAACTCTTGGACCTCACCAGGCAAAACGACCATATTATGCTGGCCACGACGATAATAAACCGTCGTGTCCGCCCCTAATCGAACAGCGGTTCTGGCTACATCCATCGCTGTATAGCCGCCTCCGATGACCGTTACTTTAGATCCTATATCTCGTCGTCCACGCTCGTTCACCTCCATCAGAAAATCTAAGCCATGCTCAACTCCAGGAAGACTATTCCCGGCAACATCCAAACGATTACCATTCAAAGTACCAGCAGCTAATACAACAGCGTCGTGAGATTGAACCAAAACATCAAGAGTCTCGTCGTTACCAATATTGACACCACATTTCAGTTCAATGCCTAACGATAGGACTTGGTTGATCTCCAACTCGATCACATCTCGAGGCAAGCGAAAGGAAGGAATTCCTTGTACCAGCATCCCACCGGGGCGATGATGTTTTTCATATACGATTACTCTGTGCCCTTCCAGAGCGAGATCGCGCGCGGTAGCAAGCCCGGCAACTCCTGCTCCGACAACTGCAACGCGGTAACCACTAGATTCCTTAATTTTAGGCGGTACTTTCAGAGAGCCGCCTAGATCATGCGCTGATCTCTTCAGCGAACAAATCGCTACAGATTCTCCGTTAGGTGACCGACCATGCCTGCACGCATCTTCACATGGTCTCGCACAAACCCGCCCAAGTACTCCCGGGAAGATATTATCCCTAAAGTTAATTGCGTAAGCCTCATCCAGCTGTCCATTATTGATGGCTTCAATGTAACCAGGAATGTCCGTTCCTGCAGGACAAGCGACCTGACATGGTATGTTCGTCTCGACCCACTCTATATCCCTCGGATGGACGCTCTCCCCCTCAGCCTGAGTGAGCGCCGTTATGGCTTGAGACTTCATGTCAAAATTTCCTTAAGTCATACACACGGAGATCCTGAATACTAAAACAATCCAACCACTTTTCCGTCGGGACTCAGATCAATACGATTAGCCGCCGGTACCTTTGGCAAACCAGGCATCGTCATGATATCGCCACATACCACCACGACAAATCCAGCACCTGCGGATAGTCGTATCTCCCGAACAGTTAGGGTATGGCCGGTCGGTGCACCTTTTAAGCTCGGATCACTAGAAAATGAATACTGCGTTTTTGCAATACATATAGGCAAATTACCGTGACCTTCTTTTTCCAATTCAGAAAGTCTATTCTTCGCCTTCGTATCCAGCTTTACTTCAGAAGCCCCATAGATTTTTTTGGCAACCAATTCAATTTTGCGTTCCAAACTATCCTTGTCTTCGTAAGCAAAGGCGAGCTCGGTCGCTCCTTTATCGATGAGCTCTACCACTTTATGGGCGAGCCCTTGAGCGCCCACACCACCTTCTGCCCAGTGCTTCGCAACGACAACCGAAACCCCAAGGGCATCGCAAAGTTCTTGCAGACGTGTTAGCTCCGCTTCAGTGTCATGTGTAAAGTGATTAATAGAGACCACACAAGGAAGATTAAATACATCTCTCATGTTTGTAACGTGACGCTCTAGATTTGCAAAGCCCTTCTCTAGCGCCGATACGTCTTCATGATTGAGTTCAGTCAGAGGCGCACCGCCATGAAATTTTAAGGCTCTAATTGTCGCCACCAGCACGACTACATCAGGTCTTAACCCAGACTTTCTACACTTTATGTCTATAAACTTTTCCGCTCCCAAGTCAGCACCGAACCCAGCCTCAGTAATGACATAATCTGCTAACTTCAATGATGTTCGGGTCGCAATGACAGAATTACAGCCATGCGCAATATTCGCAAATGGCCCTCCATGAATAATCGCGGGATTATTCTCTAAGGTTTGCACGAGATTCGGTTTGACTGCGTCCTTCAACAGCACAGCCATTGCGCCGTGAGCGTCTAGCTCAGAAGCTAAGACAGGCGTTTTGTCCCTGGTATAGGCGACAACAATTCGTCCCAAACGATCTTTGAGATCCTCCATCGAATCAGCCAAACATAAAATAGCCATAACTTCAGATGCCACAACGATATCGAACCCGTCATCGCGTGGATAGCCATTACCTGGCCCTCCTAAAGAAACAACAATCGAGCGAAGCGCTCGGTCATTCATATCAACAACGCGTCGCCATGCTATTCTTCGGACATCAATCCCTAGGGCGTTACCGTGGTGTATGTGATTATCAAGCATTGCAGCTAATAGGTTATTAGCCAGCTGAATGGCATTAAAGTCACCCGTAAAATGAAGATTTATATCTTCCATCGGAACTATTTGTGCCAAGCCACCGCCAGCCGCGCCACCTTTCATTCCGAAAACAGGTCCCAAGCTCGGCTCCCGGAGGCAAATAAGTGCATTCTTACCAATTGAATTGAGTGCATCTCCAAGCCCAACGGTTGTTGTCGTTTTGCCTTCACCTGCCGGAGTCGGACTAATGGCAGTAACTAAGATTAATTTACCGTCAGGCTTGCCTTCTAAGCTGGCTACAAACTCGTTTGTCAATTTGGCCTTATAGTGACCATAAGGCTCTACATGCTCCTCGGGGATGCCTAACCTTTCTGTGGCAACTTCTGTGATACGTTTCAATTTTGCTTGTTGAGCAATTTCTATGTCAGTCTTCATCGTCATTATTCTTTAACGAAGCGTAATGTCATTCTGTCTGACTCTCCAATAGCCGAAATGGCTTCCTTATCTTCATCCGCAATATTTCTGAGGTTTGGCAATAAGTTCCAAACGCCCCCAGGATGATCCGTTGTGTCTTTTGGATTTGCGTTAATTTCCGATGAAGCATCCAAGCGAAATCCCGCAGCCTCTGCCATTTGTACAACGTAATCAACCGTCATGTAGCCACTGCGTATCTGATCGTCCAATGACGTTCCTGGTTTAGCTCTGTGTTCTACAAGACCCAAAATACCGCCTGGCTTTAGCGCACGGGCGAATCCAGAAAACATCGATTCGGCTGTACCTGCTTTTGCCCAGTTATGAACGTTTCTAAAAGTCAGCACCATGTCAACGGGGCCATTCGGTGCAAACTCAGGTTGATTCGGATCAAAGTGAATCCAATTGAGCTTGCTATAAATATCTGGATTTAAATCCATTTTTTCTTTGAAAGCCTTTTCGACTTTTACAAAATAAGGATTGATATCGTCATGCAACGTGTAGGAAGTGTAGTAGTACTGCCCCGAGTCACGAAGTATCGGAGCCAATATCTCCGCGTACCAACCAAACCCAGGGGTAACTTCAACTACCGATTGTTCTGGATCCAGCCCAAAAAAGAGTAATGTCTCTTTTGGATGACGAAATTGATCGCGCTCAACATAAGTCGGTGTACGATGGTCGGCGACTAAGGCCCCATCGATAATCTGTTCTACGTCAGAGCCACTGCAACCAGCCAATAAAAGCGCTGCAAAAACGGGCAAAAAGAAACGTTTAAACATC
>CAJQIK010000026.1 GCA_905478365.1 uncultured Burkholderiales Genera incertae sedis bacterium | reverse complement strand
GCGTTGTAGCCGTTATTAGCTTTTGATTCGACAACCTTGTTAAGCACAACAGACGCCTCATCACCAGCATTTTGCGCAATGGTTCTGAGAGGCTCTTCCAAGGCGCGAGCCACGATGCGAATACCTGCATCTTGATCGGAGTTGTCTCCGGTTAGCTTATCAATCGCAGACCGCGCTCTAACGAGTGCGGTACCACCACCAGCCACGATACCCTCCTCAACCGCAGCACGAGTAGCGTGTAGGGCATCTTCAACCCGAGCTTTTTTCTCCTTCATTTCAACTTCAGTAGCTGCACCAACCTTGACTAGCGCGACACCACCAGCAAGCTTAGCAACGCGCTCTTGGAGCTTTTCACGATCATAGTCGCTTGTCGATTCCTCAATCTGACTTCGAATGGCTTTAACGCGGCCTTCAATATCAGCTTGTTGGCCAGCACCATCAATTATTGTGGTTTCTTCTTTGCCAATCTCGATCTTCTTAGCTTCGCCCAAATCCTCTAGCGTTGCTTTCTCAAGATTCAAGCCAACTTCTTCGGCAATAACCGTACCGCCAGTAAGGATTGCGATGTCTTCAAGCATCGCCTTACGACGATCACCAAACCCAGGCGCCTTAACCGCTGCGACTTTTAGAATTCCACGAATATTATTAACGACAAGAGTTGCTAGCGCCTCGCCCTCAACATCTTCAGCAATGATGAGTAATGGCCGTCCAGACTTAGATACAAGCTCAAGCACTGGAAGTAGATCACGAATGTTTGATACTTTCTTATCGTGAAGCAAAATGTATGGATTTTCTAAGTTCACCATTTGTTTGTCTGCATTATTCACGAAGTAAGGAGAGAGATACCCTCTATCGAATTGCATACCCTCTACGACTTCAAGCTCACTTTGCAAACCAGAACCGTCTTCAACAGTGATAACGCCCTCTTTACCGACCTTATCCATTGCATCAGCGATAATCTGACCAATCTCTGGGTCTGAGTTAGCTGAGATGGCACCAACCTGCGCAATTTCTTTACTGGTTGTGCACGGCTTTGAGATTGTCTTGAGCTCTGCCACAACCGCGGTTACCGCTTTATCAATGCCTCGCTTAAGGTCCATTGGGTTCATTCCTGCTGCCACAAATTTCATGCCCTCTTGAACGATAGACTGCGCAAGAACGGTAGCTGTAGTGGTTCCATCACCCGCGACGTCTGACGTCTTTGATGCAACTTCCTTGACCATTTGTGCACCCATATTTTCGAACTTGTCTTTAAGCTCAATTTCTTTCGCAACAGAAACACCGTCCTTTGTGATGGTAGGTGCGCCAAAAGAACGCTCAAGTACGACATTACGGCCCTTGGGGCCTAAGGTTACCTTAACTGCGTCCGCTAACACGTTCACTCCAGCAACAATTTTTGCTCGTGCGGCGTCGCGAAATTTTACTTCTTTAGCTGCCATGATTTAGCTCCTTAAAACTTTGATTATTCGATGTATTTAGGGCGAAGTCTTACTCAAGAACGCCCATAATGTCTTCCTCGCGCATCACGAGAAGCTCTTCACCATCGACTTTGACGGTTTGACCTGAGTACTTACCGAATATAACTTTATCGCCAGGCTTTACATCCAGCGCCTTATTTTTTCCATCATCGAGAACTTTGCCGGTTCCAATGGCAACGACCTCACCAGTGTCTGGTTTTTCGGTGGCGGAATCAGGAATGACAATGCCTGACGCAGTTGTACGCTCTTCTTCGAGTCGCTTGACGATCACTCGATCGTGCAGGGGACGAATTTTCATATGTGGTGTCTCCTAAAACTTAAGTGTTTACAATTAAAATGTTCTAGTCGCCTAAACCTAAGCAACTAGAAGAAACCTTCAATCGAGTGATATTGTTAGCACTCGACATCAATGAGTGCTAATGATATGGGATCAAACCGTGGCTTTTCAAGTGGTAAACTCATCAAACGGACACATATTACCAAAAAAATATTATGTAAGTATGTGCTTACTTTTTATTTTACCGTTTTTTTAAAACAAATTTAATATTTATAACTCATATTTACTCTCTAAATAATAATTTCTGATTATGGCGCGATTTTTATTGATATTGTTGCTACTCATCCCGCTAGGCTCTTTTGGAGAGGGGCTCAAGCTATCCGGTACGCTTCAAAACCGTCTGGACCATTTGGTCAAAAACTATCCGACGGGCTTTGCTGTTCAAATTGACGACATCACTCACAACAAAACGATTTATGCGGGGAATGAAAACACTCCGCTTAATCCAGCCTCCGTAATGAAGTTGATATCCACGAAAGCGGCAATCGATTTACTTGGCTTAGGGTTTCGTTGGGAAACCGACATTTTAATAACTGGAACAGCCTTAAATAAAGTGCTGACGGGCGATCTATACTTCCGAGGTAGCGGTGACCCCACATTTGATCTCCCAAGATTTCATAAGCTTTTGAAGAAAATTTACGATATGGGAATTCAATCAATCGAGGGTAACATTTATGTCGATCGATCGAGCTTCTCGCTTGCCCCTCATGATCCCTCACAATTTGATGAAGAACCACTAAGACCCTACAACGCTGGAGCGGATGCACTGCCAATTAATGCAAATGTCTTCGACATTCAGTTTATTCCCGACCAAGAAAAAAAGACGGTAACTTTAATAAGTTCACCACCAAATGCCCCGATTACCAATCAACTTGTGTTAGTGGATAGACCTTGCACGTGGTGGCCTAAAAATCCCATCGTCGAAAATCAACACATTGTTTTCCGTGGTTCTTATCCTGCAACATGCGGGATCAAAGAACGCCAATATAATTTTTTATCGCACTCTTTGTATTTTAAAAATGCATTCGCGTCCCAATGGTCTGCAATCGGAGGAACCTTAACAGGAAAAATTCTAGAAGATAAAACTCCGGATTCAGCCCAACTCTTATTAACAATAAAATCTGAACCGCTAGCATCAGCTCTGCGTCTCACTAACAAGTGGAGTAGTAACCTGGCCGCCAGAAATATTTTTCTAACCCTATCGGCGCAACAGAATAAAACGGGCGACCTAAAACAGTCGAGGTTGATCGTCGAGAACTGGGGGAAAGGACGG
>CAJQIK010000025.1 GCA_905478365.1 uncultured Burkholderiales Genera incertae sedis bacterium | reverse complement strand
GGATGGCTGAAGATAACAGTTGGTATGTTTTCGTACGTTAAGTGCCGATCTTCTTGCCCATCAAATAGCCGATCAGCGAGACGCCTGCCAGCTGCGATAGCAACGGGCGTTAATTCGTGATGCCCAGTAATGTCTCCGACAGCATAAATTCCAGAAATATTGGTCTCTTGGTATTTATCGACCGTGACGTGTCCTGAGGCTGTCGTCTGTACGCCAGTACTCTCGAGATTAAGGGTATGTGTATTAGGCATTCTGCCAACAGCCCAAATAACTTGCTCAAAATCAGCGTGTACTTCTTCAGAGGTAGATGTTACAGAGAGCGTATCGTTATGATTTATGAGTTCTTTGATCGCTGTGTTTTTGACGATCTTGACACCGTCTTTTTCCATTTCCTTCATCAAAATCGAACGAATTGAGTGATCGAATTGACGTAAAAATTCGTTTTTTCTTAAAAAAAGTGAGACCTCGGAACCAAGCGCATTAAGTAATCCGGCGAATTCTACAGCAATATATCCTGCCCCAACGACAGCGACTTTTTTGGGTTGATTAGCCAGCTCGAAAAATCCATCTGATGTTATGCCAAAATGAGCGCCGCTGATTTCCGGAATCACTGGATAGCCACCGGTAGCAATCAATATTCGAGAACTTTGAAATTTTTCTTTTCCAACGACTACTGTGTTTTTTGATTCAAAAACTGCTTCCCCCTTTATAACCTCAACTTTGTTGCCATCCAAACCGCGCTCATATCCAGCATTGAGCCTTTGTATATAGTTATCTCGCTGTTCTTTGAGCTTTGCCCAATCCAATCCCTTGATCTGAGCGTCAAATCCATAGTTACTAGCTTCTATAACTGCATCATGAAGGCTTGCGGCCGACCACATAATTTTTTTAGGCACGCATCCAACGTTGACACAGGTACCTCCCATCCGACCTTTTTCTATCAATATTACCTTTGCCCCGTAAGAGCTCGCGCGATTGGCTGTTGCGACGCCGCCGCTCCCGCCTCCTATTACAATAAGATCGTAGTTAGACATGCTACCCTCTATATTATTAGTCGTTACATATTTAGTTAGTTTATACGAATACGCGGTTTTCTTTGTGACCTTAAGTGGTAGAGGGATGACCTTAATTTTTTGAACGATGGTGTTTTACAGAAAGGACACATATGCGCCCAGTTTTGTTTTTTGATGTGAATGAGTCCTTACTTGATTTAAAAGTATTAGAGCCTCATTTCAAAACGCACTTTGGCGATAAGATCGTTGTGAGTGAATGGTTTGAGCAAGTTATTCAGACAGCAATGTTATCTGTGATTCTTGGGTGGTCCAGAAATTTTGCGGAGGTAGGTCGATCTGCTCTGGGAATGGTTGTCGATCGTCATGAGCTTTCATTAACAGAAGACGCGTTAGTTGATATTGTCGGAGGAATGAAAAAGCTGCCACCACATGACGACGTAGTGCCTGGTTTAACGATACTAAAGTCGTCTGGATTTCGCATGGTTGCGCTGACCAATTCGCCGGTTGTTGTGGCCGAGGAGCAATTAAAGTTCGCTGGATTAATTGATTTTTTTGAAACAGTTATATCAGTTGAGGAAGTTAAGACACTTAAGCCAGACGCTAAAGTTTACGTCTATGCCACTCAAAAAATGAATGTGGTACCGAGTAACTCGTATCTGATAGCCGCACATGCTTGGGATGTAGCCGGAGCGATGGCAATTGGTTGCAAGGGAGCGCTCATTAAAAGGTCCGGAATTGCTACTAATCCCATTGCGCCAGCGCCGACGATTATAGCTGATAGCTTTACTTTAGTCGCTGAGAGAATCTGTGCGGCTCATGAATTAAAACCCGGTTAGATTGGAGAGAAGAAATAAATGATTAAGCTATTTTACTGGCCCACGCCTAATGGTCATAAAGTTACTATGTTCTTAGAAGAGGCAAACTTAGATTATGAAATTGTTCCGATCAATATTAGTCGAGGTGAACAATTTGAGAAATCTTTTTTAAAAATCGCGCCCAACAATCGTATGCCCGCAGTGATTGATGATGATCCTTTGGGTGGTGGCGAGCCTATCTCCATTTTTGAATCTGGTGCAATTCTCCAGTATTTAGCCGAAAAGACCGGTCAGTATATTCCAAGTGATTTGCGTAAAAGGGTCCAAGTCATGGAGTGGTTATTTTGGCAAATGGGTGGCCTGGGTCCAATGGCAGGGCAAAATCACCATTTCGTATCGTATGCGCCTGACCCCATACCCTATGCGATTGACCGGTATGTTAACGAGACCGGAAGGCTATATGCTGTTTTGGATAAACAACTCAATGGGCGTGAATATATCGTAGACGATTATTCGATTGCGGATATGGCTTGCTATCCTTGGGTCGTTTTGCATGAAAGGCAGCGACAGAATCTAGATGACTTTCCAGCGATAAAAAAATGGTTTGGGCGCATTCGATCGAAACAATCGGTAGTTCAAGCATATGCAAAGGGAAAAGAAATCAGTAGTGGACCTGTTGTTGACGACGAATCAAAAAAAATCTTGTTTGGGCAAGGCTCCCATACGATCAAAGGAAAGGACTAACTCATGATCCAGTTGTATGATTTAGCGACTAAATATCCCAATATACGTTTTTCTCCGTTTTGCTGGAGAATCAAGTACGCATTAGCTCATAAGCAGTTACCTTGGAAAGAAATTCCCATTAAGGCACTTACTGAAAAGGATCTTCTACCTACTCCAAATGAGGGTAAGGTACCGGTCATAGTAGATGATGACACGGTAGTTTTCGACTCTTGGGATATAGCGCTTTATTTGGAAAAGAAGTATCCACATCATTTGTTGTTCGACGGTGATGAGTCGCGAGCGCAGTCCCTTTTCGTAAAGCATTGGACAGAAACAGTTCTACATGTCTTGGTTTCGCGTATGGGTATTTTAGATTTTTATGAGACACAAAATAAAGCTGATCAAAAAGTTTTTAGGGAAACTCGAGAAAACCGTTTTGGGGTTTCCTTAGAAGAATGGGGAAGGGATCCGGAAGGTGCGCGTATTGAATTTTTAAAGGCATTAGAGCCATTAAGACAGACTCTGAGATCTCAAAATTTTTTGGGAGGGCGCACTCCCAATTTCTCTGATTATATTATGGTCGGAATCTTTCAGTGGATGCGGTGTGGGTCGCGTTTAAAAGTTTTTGAGGAATCAGATGATGTTTTTGATTATCAGGAGAGGCTTTTGGATTTGTTTGATGGTCTCGGTCGATCGAGCCCGGCTTACGCTTCAATAGGTTAGCGAAGGGGAGTATCAATCGATATCAATACGTTTGTATTCAACAGTTACTAGCTTTAGTTTCTCCCTGCCGCTCGGTGTATCAAGGTAGACTGTGTCACCGGATCGAGCTTTCAATAAACAGGTTGCAAGCGGAGAAATCCAGCTAACTAATCCTTTTTTTGCATCTGCTTCATCAACGCCGACGATAGAAATGGTGTTTTTATAAGAGTCAGCCCGCTGAAAGGAGACTGTTGCACCGAAGAAGACTTGGTCTGTACCGTCCCGTTGCTCGGGATCAATTACTACAGCGCTATCTAACTTTTTAGTGAGTAGTCTTATGCGCTTATCAATTTCTCGAAGTCTTTTCTTTCCGTAAATGTAGTCACCATTCTCAGATCGATCACCGTTAGATGCAGCCCAGTGGATAACTTTGACAAGTTCAGGTCGTTCTACGTCAAGCAGATTTAGTGCTTCGTCTTTAAGTCGCTTCATGCCGCTCGGTGTGATGTAGTTTTTTAACGCCATAAAGTAAAAATTTTTATATTAATGTCGTGTATTGTCCCTGTCCGTATCAGGGTTAAATGCTTGCGAATCGCGGAGATTGTAATAGTATAATTGCGTCCCAAAAGAAAAACTAAAATTATTCTCACAAGGAGTAACAAATGACTATTAAAGTTGGTGACACAATTCCAGAATGTACGCTACGCGAATATATTGACGAGGAAACCGAGGGCTGCAGCATCGGGCCGAATGAGTTCAAGATGTCTGATTTGGTCAAGGGTAAGCGTATTGCTCTCTTCGCGTTACCGGGAGCGTATACGCCGACTTGCTCTGCGAGGCATTTACCCGGCTATGTTGAAAAGGCGGCAGAGCTAAAGCAAAAAGTTGATGAAATTTGGTGCATATCTGTTAATGATGCTTTTGTGATGGGTGCGTGGGGTCGAGAAAATAATGCGACCGGATCCGTTCGAATGATGGCAGATGGTGGCGCTGAGTTTACTAAAGCTGTTGGGATGGACCTTGATCTAACTGCTAGAGGTTTAGGCGTAAGGTCAAAACGCTACTCCATGCTGATTGAAGATGGGGTTGTCAAGACTGTAAACCTTGAAGAGGCTCCAGGTGGCATGGATGTAAGCGATGCCGAGACAATGCTGAAACAGGTCTAGTTCTATGGTCTGATGTCTTAGTTGAATAACGGCTTCTGTTTAAGTGCCGATTAGAAAATCCTTCAGGCAATCTGTTACTTGATTGGGTTGTTCGGCCATGAGCGCATGTCCGGTACCCGATAGTATTTTTACAGTGCTGTCGGGAATCGCTTCTTCAAGTGCTTTTGTTCGGGACGCGGGTGTCATCTTATCCTGCGCGCCTAGCAATAATAGAGTAGGGCAGATGATTTTTTCCGCCGCCGCAACGCCATCTGCATATGAATTACATGCTACAAAATCTGCATGTAGTACACCAGGCTTTGTTCGTTGCATTAGTTTGATGCTCACGCCTTGCATTGATATGCCCGGAATGTCATTTTTCCCAAGTTTGGCGCGGTTGCTAAATGAGTACTGATTGATCATTTGGTAGGCTAGCGCTGGTTTGCTTTTTGACGTTTCTAGTAGCTGATCTGAAACGGGCATGGGTGCGTTGGTGCCTACTAGAGCTAATTGATTGACAATGCTTTTTGATTTTGATGCTAACTCAAGACCAATTAACGAACCCATGCTGTGCCCCACTATCGATAGTTTTTCAAGCTCAAGAATCTCTGTGCATTTCTTGATCCAGCCCGATAGTGCAGAGATACTGTCTAACGCTACCCCATTCGTCTTGCCATGCGCTGGGAGATCTATAGCTAACGCGTTCCACCCGTGGGTTGAGAAGTATCTGCATTGCGTGTTCCAAACACTGTGATCATTAGCTGCGCCATGAATAAAAAGGACGGTTGGCTTATCATGATGGATCCTTTGAGCCGCGGTGTAGATGTATGTTACTTGATTGTCGACGTTAATAAGCATGATCAATTGTGCTGTTAACGAGACTTCAGCGCCTGTTTAAGATCGCCTAATAAGTCATCGATATTTTCAAGTCCGATGGATAGTCGTACCGTTCCAGGGTGTATGCCAGCTGCTACTAAATCTTCATCACTCATCCGAAAATGGGTTGTAGAAGCAGGATGAATGACAAGAGATTTCGCATCTCCCACATTGGCGAGATGAGAAAATATTTTTAATTTTTCAATAAACTTCTGACCCGCATCCCGACCACCTTTCAATTCAAAGGTAAAGACTGCACCACATCCTTTTGGCAAAAGTTGGGCCGCTAATTTATGATCAGGATGATTTGGTAATTCTGGATAGGTCACTTGGCTTACAGATTCGTGATCATTCAGGAAACTTACCACTGAACGAGTATTTTCCATATGTCGTTGCATGCGGGGCCCTAGAGTTTCCACGCCTTGCATGATCTGAAAGGCGTTCATAGGACTCATGCAAGCGCCAAAATCACGTAACCCTTCACGCCTTGCTCTAAGCAAAAACGCTGCAATCGGGGACTCCTCCGTAAACACCATGTCATGAAACCCTTCATATGGCTCGGATAGCGTTGGAAACTTATCACTTTGGGACCAATTGAAGTTTCCGCTGTCTAGTAATATTCCGCCGATAGCTACACCATGTCCGCCAAGAAATTTCGTCGCTGAATGGAAAATAAGGTCTGCGCCATGTGCGAAAGGCTCAATTAAGTAAGGCGTGGTGAACGTTGAGTCGACCATGAGTGGAAGAGAATGGTCGTGGGCCAATTTTGAAACAGCGGGGATATTCAAAACATCCAAACCAGGATTCCCCAATGTTTCACTGAATACAAGTCTTGTCTCAGGCTTGATTGCTGCTGCTAGACTGTCAAGGTCTCTAAAGTTGACAAATGTGGTTTCAATGCCAAACCGGGGCATCGTGTACTGGAGTAGGTTATGTGACCCTCCATACAACGATTGAGACGCTACGATATGTCCGCCTTGTCCCATTAATGTGGTAATGGCAAGATGCAAAGCCGCTTGGCCACTTGCAGTTGCGATACCACCTACGCCACCTTCCATTGCACTTATACGTTCCTCTAGAACAGCATTGGTAGGATTTGAAATTCGTGAATAGACATGTCCGCCGCGCTCCATATTAAACAGTGATGCGGCGGTATCTGTGTCCGGGAAAACATACGACGTTGTGAAATGAATGGGCTGAGCTCTAGACCCATGATCACTGTCGGGTTCCTGTCCTGCATGGAGTCCTAGAGTTTCTAATTTGAAATCTCGATGATCTGACATTATTGATTGAGCGCTTTGTGTAAAAAGGTAATTAAGACGTTTGGGTAACTATATAGCCGCTAGTTTTATTCTATAGATCAGATGCTTGATCATTATTCCACTGGATCGTCACGCCCTTTTTCGCAGTCACTTCGAAAAACATTGCCTGCGCTTTCAACGTTCCAATTACGACCATAGTTTCCAAAAACATAATCCACTACTATCGATAAATTCTTTTTTTCCACAGGATCAGCGAACGTTCTTTCATCTAATCGACTCATGGCATCTTCATAGGTAATCATTTCTTCTTTACGCCATCGCATTGCTTCCGAGGCAAAGGCACCAATATCGTCGCAGGTCATGGTCCCGAGTGGGTAGGGCGCTGCGGACACTGGCTGAGCTAAAAATAATCCGACAAGACTTAGTGAGCTCAGTAATAAGGGAACTTTATTGCGCATAGGATAGACCTAATTTTAGTTAATAGTTGGTTACACACGATTATGCCTTCAGGGTATATGCTATAAGAGTGTAAATCAAAACGGCTCTTAAATTGTAATATGGTACCGAAGCCAAAAGGGCATTTAAGATACTTTGTCTGTTTGTTCACAAATTGTAAAGGATTCAACAACTATGGGTTCCGTCTCTAAGTTTATAACTGTCATGAGCTTGGTTTTGTCGCTGGGTCAGCCTACCTTAGCTGAAGATTGGGGGACCAAGTCTGGGCGTGAAGAGGCGTTGGAAGAGCTTAAGGATTTTGATCCATCTGTGCGGCGGAGCGCGCTCGCTCGTTTGGCAGAAACAGGGATTAGTGAGGATGTACCTTACATGCTGCGATTATTGAGAGACGATAATTTTGCGGTTCGCGGTATGGCAGATCAAGCAATTACTGGTCTTTGGCTTAGACTTGATAATTTGTCTGCGAAGCGTCTTTTTGTGAAGGCTATCGGTGCGCTTCAAAGCGGAGAATCGAATCAGGCAATTGAATATCTTGACGCGGTCATCGAGGCTGAGCCATCATTTTCTGAAGCTTGGAATAAGAGGGCCGATGCGTGGCTAAGATTAGGCGAGCTTGATCGTGCACTTGCTGATTATGAAATAGCTCTTCAGCTCAACCCCTATCATTACGGAGTTATGCAAAGCTGTGCGAGTATTTGGATGGAGCGATCTCAAGCAAGAAAAGCCTATGATTATCTTTCTCAAGCAATCGCAATCAACCCCAATTTAGATCACCTCATACCGGTGATAGTGGATTTAGAAGAGCGGCTGGATAACGATCGGATCTAGCGCCAGATTATTATTGGGCGATTTATGAATTCATTGAACAAACCTAAAACAGAAATCGCTCAACTAGCATCCCAAATTAAGAACATTGCCACTGAATTCGGGTTTGACGATATAAGAATTGCGAACTGCGATTTATCTGAATCTGCGCCGCGCTTAAAGGAGTGGATTGACAACGGGTATGCAGGAGATATGGATTTCATTGCTAAGCGGCTAGATATGAAAATTGACCCGAATAAACTTGTTAATGGGGTCAAGCGGATTATCACTTTAAGGATGAATTACTTTCAGGCTAGAGAGCAGACTATGAGTGGTATGCAGTTTCTTAATGCTCCAGAAAAAGGGTTTGTCTCAAGTTATGCGCTAGGTCGTGACTATCATAAAGTGATCAGGAGGCGTCTAGAGAAAGTTGCGCGCAAGATGGAATCTATCATTGGCCCATTTGGTTATCGTGTGTTTACTGACAGCGCACCTGTTATGGAAGTGGAGTTAGGAGTTAAATCGGGCCTAGGTTGGCGCGGCAAACACACTCTACTTTTAAATAAGGATGTTGGATCTTGGTTTTTTTTAGGTGAAATTTATACCGATTTAGATTTACCGATAGATAGTCCAGAGACTGAACATTGTGGAACGTGTACCCGGTGTATGGATGTTTGTCCAACAGGTGCGATTATTGCACCGTATAAGTTAGATGCTCGTAAGTGTGTTTCTTACTTAACAATAGAGCATAAAGGAAGTATTCCGAAAGAGTTGAGGAAGTTAATTGGTAATCGTATTTACGGATGTGACGACTGCCAGCTTGTTTGTCCATGGAACAAGTACGCTTCAATGACAACTATTGACGATTTTAATGCCCGAGACCCTTTAGATGGTGAGACATTAGTGGGTTTATTTTCATGGACTGAAGCTCAGTTTAGTCAATTTACCGAAGGTAGTGCAATTCGTCGTATTGGCTATGAAAGATGGCTACGTAATGTTGCGTGTGCACTTGGCAATGCGCCAACTACGCCGGAAATTATCCAGGCGCTTGAGTCAAAAAAATCGCATGAGTCAGCGTTGGTTAGAGAACACGTTCTATGGGCGATAGATGAACATGTTTAAATTGACTGTAAGAAATTGTTATACAGTTAACGCCATCAACAACACTATACTTCGTTATCGATATCGTATTTATTTTGAGGGGGGGATATGCTGAAACGTTATCTTTTTGGATCTCTGGGTTTGATGATGTTCATTTTTTCTGGCGTCGTTTCGTCGCAATCTGTTGAGAAAGCAATTAAATATCGTCAAGGTGCTTTCGCGGTCATGGGGTGGAATTTCGGGGCCATTGTTGACATGATCAAAGGAAAACGTCCTTTTGATCAAGAAGATTTTGCGCGCAGAGCGAAAATCATATCGGATGTGAGCCTTATCCCACTAGAAGGTTTTGTCGCCAATTCTTTTGAAGGACCTACTAAATCCAAGGCGGAAATATGGACAAACTTTGCAGACTTTGAGGTCAAGCTGAAGCAGATGCAAGAGGCTGCTAGTCATTTGTCAACGGTCAGTCTTTCTGGGGACTATGATGCGTCGAAAAAGGCCGCAATTAAGTTAGGAAAAACTTGTAAATCTTGTCACGATGAATATCGTAATAAGTAACTCCGTTTGATTGACGTCGTGACTTACCAATAATGCAGGTATTTATTAAAACGATACTAATAAGATAACCGTCAAAGCGCAGCAAGCGGCAAGCATAAGAGCGCGTTTGGGTCGCTCCTTAACTTGATATGTCTCAGTACTTGTTGGAATATCGGTTGAGTGACCTACAATCATCGGTTTTATGAGATTTTCTTTTTTTATCAACTGATACCAACCGATAGCTGTTACGTGAATGCAAATAAGCATCAACAATACTTTCGAATTAATGGCATGCACGAGATTTGCAGTTGAGGTAAAACTATCCGATGTCGCCTGACTAAACGCACCAGACAGCATTAGATCATCATCACAAAATAAGCCGCTTATCACTTGAACGGAGATGGCTAAGATCATGGCCAAAACGGAATAGCCACCCAGTGGATTATGTCCAAACGTAGATTCTTTAGGACCGCTCTTTAAAACATGGTTGACCACTGAGGAGGGCGATTTAAGAAAGGTAGAAAATCTAGCAGTATCGCTACCCCAGAAACCCCAAAAAATCCTGAAGAGTACTAAACCTAATACGCAATAACCAATGGTGACATGAAATTCCGAGGGGCCATCTTCCGATAAGCTAGTGAAAAGTTGATAGCTGATAAGACCAGTGATTGTCCAATGAAAAGTTCGAACTGAAACATCCCAAATTTTAGTCTTATGTTCTGAGTTCACTAGTCGAACAAACTGCTGTTAAGACACGTTACTTAATTGATCAGCGAGGCCCAAGATGCTATCGACATTGAAATCAAACCTTTCATCGGATGAAAGGTCTAATTTCACTGAGGGCGCAAATTCTCTCGGTCTTTTAATAAATGCAGTTTTTAAGCCACACGCTTGGGCTGCGAGTAGATCATCTTTATGTGCGGCGCACAGCATGACTTCATCAGGTTCAAGATCTAACAATTTAGCTGATCCAAGATATGTCTCAGGATCCGGTTTGTAATGACCGAAAAGCTCAGCGCTGATAATGCAATCCCAAGGTAAGCCAGAGTATTTGGCCATATTATTTAACAAAGAAAAATTTCCGTTCGACAACGGGGAGATCGTATAAGTTTTCTTTAGAAGTTTTAAGCCACGAACCGAGTCAGGCCATGGCTTGAGGCGATGCCAAGCACGGTTCAGTGTGTTTAATTCCTCTTCAGATAATTGGTTTAATTGAAATTTAGGGATCAATTCGTCCAGAATAAGTCGATGCAGCGCATCTATATTAAGCCAGGGTAGCTCTCCTTTTCGGACACGGTCCATGGCCGGTTGATAGCCAGAGCGCCATTCGTTCGCGAATCTACCTGCATTGAGTCGAATTCCTTTCTGCTCTGCAAGCGCACGCGCTTCTCGAGTTATGCTGCCACGCCAGTCGACAACCGTGCCGAAGACATCAAAAATGAGTGCTTTGGGCATATTATTTTTTCGTTTTTATTTTAAAAATTAAGTTTAACCAATTTTTCATAGTTCCGATGTAAAGAATTTCGGGAATAATTCCCATATACTAATTGGCTTAATTTACGTAGTTTGCATTGCTTTAGTTATAAAAACTCGCAGGAAAGACGCATGAAACTTGACTATCGCACCATCGTTGGTGCATCTGTATCAATTGTATTATCCGCTCAGACCTATGCCGAAGATGTTGAACAGATATCCAACGTCGAGATTGCGCCAGTTGTTATTGACGTGATCAGTATTACTCCAGTGCTGGGTGTTGGGCTGCCGGTAGAAAAAATTCCTTACAACGTCCAGTCCTCTTCGGGCTCTGACCTTGAGCAGGGGGCCAACTTAGACATAACGGATTTTATGGAACGCAGTTTCAATAGCGTGAATATAAATGAAGCAGCAAACAACCCATTACAGCCAGATCTTCAATATCGTGGGTTTACCGCTTCGCCACTGCTTGGTCTGCCGCAGGGGCTAGCCGTCTATCAAAATGGCGTTCGTATGAATGAGGTGTTTGGAGATACTATTAATTGGGATCTTATCCCCGAAGGATCCATTCACTCTATGAACCTGATCGGTGGCTCCAATCCTGTTTTTGGTTTGAATACCTTGGGCGGAACGATCAGTATCGAGACTAAAAATGGATTTAATTTCAATGGGACGAACGTTGAACTTTATAATGCGACCGCTCATGATCGTAACGTGTTTACGTTCGAGACCGGTGGCAATGACGGTACTGTCGGTTACTACGGAACGGTTCAACATTTTGATGAGCAGGGATGGCGCGACGCATCGCCGTCTGATGCGCTCAACTTTTTCGGTGCCCTGAGTTATCGTGACGATTACACGACGTCTTTGGACTTGAACGTAAATTATGCGAATACCGATCTCATCGGTAATGGTGCAATCCCTATCGAGTTTGCGAACCTAGATTACGACGGTATTTTTACCTCACCAGACCAGACGTTGAATGAAGTGTTTATGGTGCAAGCGCAGGG
>CAJQIK010000024.1 GCA_905478365.1 uncultured Burkholderiales Genera incertae sedis bacterium | reverse complement strand
GCACGAATATCGCTCATCCCGAAAAAAATTAAAGGATTAACGCTCTTTGTCGGTGCAGATGTTTTACAAATTAACTTGGCAAATATAAGATACTGTATATAATTACAGTATCTTATATTTAAACGTTATTGATATGAAACCACTCACACAAAGACAAACTGAAATTCTCAAACTCATTCAAAGTTTTGTCGAAAACACTGGATTTCCACCTACGCGATCAGATATTGCGCGAGCACTGAACTTCAAGTCTGCAAATGCGGCAGAAGACCACCTCAAAGCAATAGAAAAAAAAGGACACATCAAACTCACACGTGGAACATCAAGAGGCATACAGCTTCTCAAGAATTCCGGACTACCTATTGTCGGTCGAGTAGCGGCGGGACAACCCATCCTTTCTGAGGAGCATATTCAAAATAGAGTTCAAGTTGAACAGTCTTTATTTAAACCGGCCGCTGACTACCTACTTAAAGTACGGGGGAGTAGTATGCGTGACGTCGGTATTCAAGATGGTGATTTGCTCGCTGTTCATGCATCATCAGAAGCTCGATCTGGACAAATAATCGTTGCTCGCATTAATCAAGAAGTAACCGTCAAACGATTCAAACGAAAAAGTAAAGACATATGGCTAGAAGCAGAGAATCCTGATTTCCCTCATATATATTTAAATAGTGAGCGAGATGACTTCGCTATAGAAGGTATTGCGGTTGGCATCATCCGTAATGGAAAAATTAGCTAGCGATCAATCAAGTAATGAAGCCTGCCCTACTTCGAGCAACACTCCCCTCTCATGTTTGGAGAGGTAGAGAACATAATAAGCCCAACTCAACGGGGTACGTACCTTCTGGATTCCTTAAGATTGATGACAAGATTCACGGATGGCCTCTCGGTACGCTCATCGAAATCGTACCTCACCAAATAGGTATCGGCGAATTCTCGATATTACTTCCTGCACTTGCTCGACTCTCTCAAGATTCACGTTGGATCTTATTAGTCTGTCCTCCTTACACTCCCTACGCACCATTTTTGTCCAATATGGGAGTAGACACCAGTAAAGTCATCGTTACTCATGCAGAAACCATTACTGATGCAGGATGGTGTATGGAACAGGGATTACGGTCCCACGCTTGCAGCGCAGTCATCGGTTGGTTCCCTCAGATAACAGAAAAAATCATTCGTCGACTACAACTGACGTTAGAAGAAAAAAATATTTTAGGTATTTTTTTTACTAAACCATCAGAGAAATACAAAAACAACCCGACTCCATGGAGATTTATTCTTAAGCAAAAAAATCATGAAATGTTAGTCGAAATTCCCAAACGAAGAGGTGGCGGACCTATTAATCCAATATCAATTCCCAACCCATCACAACAAACATGCTGTGGCTTTGTCTAAACTTTCCCGATCTACCTATCAATGTATTTTCTATTGATAGAACAATTGAAAACCCCATAGCAATTATCGGACCATCAAACACAATCATTGCTATTAATAAAGAATGTCAGTCTTTAGGCATCAAAAATGGCATGAGCCTATCAGCGGCTTATGCAATATCAAATCTTATTGAAGTTAAGCATCGCAATAAACATAAAGAAGCTAAAAAACTAGAAGAAATAGCCATATCTCTTTTTCAATATTCATCTCAAATAAGTATTAGCTTGCCGAGCTCAGTTCTTATTGAAATTGGCGCTAGTATCGCGTTATTTCGAAGCACTCAGCACCTTATCGATCAAATAAAAAAAACGATTATTAAGTTGGGGCTTGACGCACAAACTGCAGTATCACCAACCCCGACAGCTGCCATATGGCTAGCGCTACAAAAAACAAATGCTGAGGTCTTAACGCTAGATGACCTACCTCAATACATTAACCCATTATCGATTTCAAATATCGAATATAAAAACATATCGAATATTGAACCGAGTGATGTTGGGATTAAAACGATTGGTCAATTAGCATGCGTACCTAGATCTGCTGTTACCCAGCGCTGGGGATCAGGTGTATTAGATCAATTAGACCGCGCTTTCGGAAGAAAACCAGATCCACATCCACTTTTTATCTTGCCGCATCGCTTTAATACCGAAATATCGCTCAACCTTCCCGCATCCTCAGTAACAGAAATTCTATTTGGCATTAATCGAATCATGCAAATTATGGCTAATTATTTACAAGTCAGGCAACGTGGCGTTATTGAATTTGAACTCTCGATCACGAATGAAGAAAATTTTTCACATAACTTTAATTTCAAGCTATCCGTACCATCTCGAGACCCCAAGCATCTAACCAGTCTCGCTCAGGAGCGACTCAATCGAGAAACGATCCCGTCCAGAATCGAATCAATCCAATTGAAATCCATAAAAGAGCTCACCTTAACTCCATCCAGTCACTCGCTCATTCCTCAATCAGAACGTACTGCATTGAGCGGAGGTCAATTGATTGATCAGTTACAAGCAAGATTAGGAGAAAAATCCGTTTATGGTGTCACGGTATACGCCGATCATCGTCCGGAAAAGTCTTGGCGCGCAACTATCCCTGGCGAAAAACATTACCATGCACCACTTAATCATCGGCCCTCTTGGTTACTACGTACACCTAAAGCACTGATATCAATATCCGATATTCCTCAGCTACGCGGCCCACTCACCATACTCAATGGACCCGAACGTATTGAAACAGGATGGTGGGATGAGAAAGATATCAAACGGGATTATTTCCTAGCTTTAACTCAAGATCGTTCACAAATCTGGATATATAAAGACGTAAAGAATCAAAAGTGGTTCTTACATGGCATTTTTTCTTAATAAATACGCCCCTCATGCCTCCGTACGCAGAGCTTCATTGCATCAGTAACTTCAGTTTCCTTAAGGGAGCATCACATCCTGAGGAAATGGTCGAACGAGCAAAGACACTTGGATATCGTGCTATTGCAATCACGGACGAATGCTCTTTTGCAGGCATCGTTCGAGCGCACGTAGCGGCCCAAGCTGTAGATATTCAATTACTAATTGGGTCTGAGTTCCGATTGCAAGAAGGCACTCGATTCATTTTAATCGCTAAGAACCGTAGCGGATATGGGTATATTGCCAATCTCATCAGCACCGCACGCCGTCGTGCTCCTAAGGGCGATTATTACTTAAGCCACAAAGATTTCGTAGAGACAGAAAGTAACTGCATCGCCGTATGGCTTCCTAACGCCGAGGCTTTACAAGAAATTCAGACCAAAGAAATAGCTTGGTTGAAAAATTATTTTGAAAATCAGGTGTGGATAGGAGTGACCCAACTTTTAATAAATCATGAATCACGGCAAACACACATACTAGAGCAGTTATCTCAGATCACAATGACACCTCTTGTAGCTATTGGTAGCGCACATATGCATATAAGCACACGTCGTATGTTACGAGACACAATACATGCGATTCGTCTTAAAAAAACGATCAAGAATAGCGGTTTTGACTTGCCGCCCAACGGGGAAAATTATCTACGCGATATCAATACGATCAAAAATCTATTCTCAGAAACCCTTATCGCCGAAACTCTGAAAATCGCGAACGAATGCACATTCGAATTAAGCGCCTTGCAATATGAATATCCCAAAGAAATAACCCCAGACGGTATCAGTGCGACTCAGCATCTACGTGAAATAACTCAAAAAGGACTCGTCTGGAGATTCCCTAAAGGTACCCCGAAGAAGGTTCAATCACTAATTGATCGGGAGCTAAAAATCATTCATGAGTTAAATTATGAACCTTATTTTCTAACCGTATTTGATATCACTGACTACGCTCGATCTCAAAGAATTCTGTTCCAAGGCAGAGGTAGTGCGGCAAACTCTGCCGTTTGCTATGCGCTAGGTATCACAGAAGTTGACCCTAACCGATCAGCAATGCTGTTCGAACGATTCATTTCTAAAGAACGGAATGAACCGCCTGACATTGATGTGGATTTTGAAAATGATCGTCGAGAAGAGGTTATTCAGTATATTTATAACAAATACGGTCGGAATCGAGCAGCTCTAGCTGCGGCAGTTGTGACTTATCGACCGAAAAGTGCATTTAGAGATGCTGGTAAGGCACTGGGGTTAAACTTAGAACAAGTTAATCGTATTTCTAAAAACTTCTCATGGTGGGATCAACAGTCAAGCCGCACTGACCGACTTAAAGAAGCAGGCTTTAATCCAGACAATAAAGTCATTCAACAACTCATCCATATCACTCAAGAACTATCCGGTTTTCCTAGGCATTTATCTCAACATGTTGGTGGGTTTGTAATTTCACAAAGCCCCTTGACTCAATTAGTGCCGGTTGAAAATGCCAACATGAAAGACCGAACGATCATACAGTGGGACAAAGATGATTTAGCCGCACTTGGATTACTGAAAATTGATGTATTAGCACTGGGTATGCTCTCAGCGATTCGCAGATCACTGAATCTTATTCAAGATTGGTATCAAAAACCGTTCACTATATCTGACGTCCCATCAGAAGACCCAGCAGTCTACGAAATGATATCGAAAGCAGACACTATCGGAGTCTTCCAAATCGAATCTAGAGCTCAAATGTCCATGTTGCCCCGAATGAAACCAAAATGCTTTTATGACCTAGTCATTGAAGTTGCTATTGTACGTCCCGGACCTATTCAGGGAGGTATGGTTCATCCATATCTCGAACGTCGCCAAGGGAAAAAGCCCATTACTTACCCCTCATTATCCGTCAAAGAAGTTTTAGAACGCACCCTGGGTGTACCTATATTTCAAGAGCAAGTTATGCAACTGGCTATTGTCGCGGCGGGGTTTACGCCTGGAGAAGCCGATCAACTCAGAAGATCTATGGCAGCCTGGAAGCGTCGAGGAGGATTAGGTCATTTTGAACAAAAGCTAATCAAAGGAATGCAAATACGTGGGTACAGTGAGAGGTTTGCTAAAAAAATATTTAAACAAATTCTTGGATTTGGAGAATACGGATTTCCTGAATCGCATTCAGCAAGTTTCGCTTTACTGGTTTACGTGTCTAGTTGGTTGAAACGGCATGAACCAGCTGCGTTCACATGCGCACTACTTAACAGTCAGCCGATGGGATTTTATACACCATCCCAACTTATTCAAGATGCGCAACGTCATAACGTAATAATTTTGCCCGTGGACGTTCTACTAAGCCATCATGAGTGTCGCCTCACCCATACACCGAATACAACCAAACCAGCTATTCGACTTGGCTTCAATATGATTAAAGGACTCTCTACTAAAGCCGCGCATAATATCATCGCTCATCGAGCTGAACATCTAACCATTGATCAAATCATCAGACTGGCCAAATTAAATAAAAAAGATATACATGCACTCGTCCAATCAGATGCCTTGTTAAACTCTATAGGCAATAGATATCAGGCAAATTGGTGGGCTAACGGTCTGGATTTAAATCCACCTGAACTATTTCGTAATTTTCCCGATACTCAAGAATCAATCAAGTTATCAAAACCCACGATGGGTGAAAATATTGTTGCTGACTATCGAAGCCTAGGACTCTCTTTGAGAAAGCACCCATTATGCTTACTGAGATCAGAACTCCTTAAAAGAAAAATGATAACTGCCGAACATATCAAAACACTTCCTAATGGGACGCCAGTCCGCATCACAGGGATTGTTACCTCTCGACAACGACCCAGCACATCAAGTGGCGTGGTATTCGTTACATTGGAGGATGAAACCGGGTATGCCAATGTTGTAATCTGGCGTCGAATCGCTTCTGAACAACGTCAGGTACTGCTTAATGCCCAACTATTAGGCGTCAAGGGCTATATAGAAAGAGATGGGCAAGTGATTCATCTAATTGCAAAACAATTAGTCGATTTCTCACCTCTTCTTGGTAAACTAGTTACAAAATCCAGAAACTTCCATTAAAACTATGCACTTCGAATTCGATAAAATCATTAATAGACTGGGCACTTCCAGCAGTAAATGGAATAAATATAATCGTCCAGAGATCATACCGATGTGGGTTGCAGATATGGACTTTGAAACAGCGCCGTGTATTAAGAGCGCCCTGCTAGACCGAATCAATCATGGCATATACGGGTACACAGAACCCCCCAAAGAATTACCCTCCACTGTCGCACAATATTTAAAGACTGAATTCAACTGGTCGATAGATACGGACTGGATTGTCTGGTTACCCAGCTTAGTTGTGGGACTCAATATTGTGAGCCGAGCATTCGCCGATAAAGGCGAAGCCATTCTGTCGAATACGCCGATATACCCACCATTCCTATCCGCGCCAATCAATGGAGATCGTGAGGCGATTACGACTCCATTGATGTGGGATGGAAAAAAATGGGCTATGGATTTCGATTCACTTGAAAAGAGCGTAACTAACAAAACAAAGGCTTTTTTATTTTGTAGTCCTCATAACCCAACAGGACGCGTTTGGGATATCCATGAACTCAATGCCTTGGTCAATTTCTGTCACAAACACAATCTCACTTTGATCTCTGATGAAATACATGCTGGGCTGATCCTAGATAAAGACAAAAGTCACACAGTTACTGCTAACATCCCGGATGCTGCTGATATTTCAGTAACGCTTCTATCCGCGAGTAAAACGTTCAACATGCCCGGACTTGGATGCGCGTACGCCATCGTTAAGAATCCAATATTAAGAAATAAATTAAAAAAAATAATGAACGGCATAGTTCATCATGTTGGTGCTTTAGGCTACACCGCAACTCTGGCTGCCTATAAGGACGGGAAACCATGGCACAACGCTCTAGTCGATTACCTGAGACTTAATCGAGACCATGTTGAAAATTCACTTGCCCCTCACACTCAATTGAAGACATATCATTCAGAAGCAACTTATCTTACTTGGATTGATGCGCGACAGATGAATGTCGAGAATCCATCAGAATACTTTGAGAATTTTGGTGTCGGTATCTATGATGGAACTCCTTTCGGAGCGCCAGGTTTTTTGAGACTCAATTTTGCATGCCCAAGAATCATGCTGAGTGAAGCGTTGTCACGCATTCAACGAGGGCTTGACGCATTAGATTGATCAAGAAATACCCGCTATTTAGGAACAGAGCTCACAGAATCAATAGGGAAAATTTGCCCCGACACACCCAATAAGGTCACCTTAGGTCCAGAAAAACACTGCAGATCAATAGTGTAGAGGCTGAACACAAAATAATTTTCATATTCAGGGGAAAATGGTTGATCAACCAGACATGGGACACCTTCCAAGGCCTCAACAATAGATTTTAATATTCCCCCTTCTTGAGACAATAATTTTTTAGCTATTTCATTCCTAGCTATTTTATCCCCTACGTATTGCTCGAAATCATTTTCACTGGGATTGTTGGCTGCCAATACAACGGCAAGAATAGCTAATAATATTAACTTCATGTCGGATAACGTTTGTATTTATTTGTCGATAAGGGTAACTGATTACTTCATTTCTCGTTGCTCACGACGTTTACGTCTCCACTCCCAAGGAGGAACTGAGTCTTCATCTGACCATAGACCAATTCGTTGAAGCTTTGCTATCAATTCAGCCTCTTCGTAGCGCAGTTGATCCTCTGCTGACTGCTCGTACTTATAATACCGATACCACCACGCAAATCCATCTCGTACTAACATCCAATTCACGTCAACATCGTCAATTAGTACCTGGCACACCCACCGTTTATAGCGATCCTGCTTGGTGCATATACAAGTAGTTGATTGCCCTAGAATCATTTGCATCAAATAGTCTCGGGCTTCTTTCCCATAAGGTTGGTCGAGTTCCGGGGTATCAATCCCCAATAATCGGACTTTTATCTTTTTGTTATCTTCCAATAGAAGAGTAATCGTATCTCCATCTGCGATGCGAGCTACATCACCACGAAAAACTTCCGAATGAGATTTTGAAATCTCTAAACATAGAAAAACGATCAATAAAAAAGCACAGAAAATATAACGTAGGACAGCAGCAATAAAATCAGAGATATACATTTCTATAACCAGCCCGTAAGTAGTTTGGTACGATGTAGTTAAAGTAGTTAATGATGTGCCTTAGCTGTCAAATTTAAGTCATTAGTCTAGCTAATTAAAAAGGAATGATGGATGCCCGCAACCGCAATGAATCACTTTACGATTTTAACGGATAACGTAGACGAAACCATCAAATTCTATAATGAATTTTTAGGTTTAGAATCTGGCGAACGTCCTCCATTCGACTTCCCAGGGGCTTGGTTATATGCAGGAAATACGGCCGTTCTGCATGTGATCGGTGGGAGAACACTACCAGAGAGCAGAGAGGGTGTTATTGATCACATGGCATTTAGCGCAACTGGTTTAATCGAAACCATAAAGAAATTAGAACGACACGAGATTGATTATTCCCTACGCCAGGTGAGGCCATCAGACCCATGGCAGTTATTCTTTTTTGATCCGTCTGGTGCTAAAGTCGAGCTCGACTACCCATCTGATGAACCAACACCAAAAAAATAATTCGGTTTATTTTGAGGAATCTTGAGTAGATTCTGTCGAAACACCTTGAGATTCTGCCTTTAAGTCGCGACTACCATCTTCGGGCGTCTTCTTTACTGGAGCGGGTATCTCGATGCCTCGTTCACGTTCGTAATATTTTATCCAATTCTCAACATTACCCTCTTGGATTTCAATAGCCGCATCGCCAGCAAAAGCGAGATTAACTGGCCCCGCTAGTACCGTAATACTGAAACAGTAAATGAATGATCGTAATAAGATGAGCACGCGAGAATCCTTAAAAATCAGTGCATCGTTATGAGAGAGGCCAAAACCTAAAAATCGCTAAATTGCGTGATCGAACAATTGGCACGCCCGGAGAGATTCGAACTCCCGACCCCTTGGTTCGAAGCCAAGTACTCTATCCAACTGAGCTACGGGCGCACAGCACACAATTCACCGTCAACATTCTATCAGCAAACCGACGTTATTGAACTCACCCAGCCCAATAGGCAGATTATTTACTGCTTGAGTGTAGAAATTTCGTCACGATATGACCTCAGAGTCCAGGTCAACAAAAACGTGTGTGTTAGACTGAACGTTTTTGCAATTGAAAATACACCTAGGGAGAGTTAATCTTGTTGGAGGATAGTTTGGCAGAAACCGCGGAAGACGTTTCGCGTATCGCATTTGGATTCATGGCATCAAAAGCGCTCTTCGCAGGGTTACACATTGACGTCTTCACGCAATTAGCTAGCGGCCCAAAAACCTCCGCACAGATCTCAGATGCCGTAAAGGTACCTATCAACAGAATTACCACACTGATGACGGCACTTAACAGCATCGGGTTAGTTGAAAGAGACAAAGGGGAAATATACTCAAATTCTCCTGGCGCCGAATCATTCCTATCAAAAGGTGCGAAATATGAATTTGGGGATTATTTGCGGTATCAGATTGATCAACAAATGTATCCTTTTTTAGGACAACTAAATGAAGTTTTAGATGGCTCGCTGGCACCGGATGCAGTTGATTCTTATCAACACTGGATGAATGATGCCGAGCAAGCATCAATTTATTGTGATGCCCAGCACGCGGGATCACTAGGACCTGGACGGACACTGTGCCGGCTTGTCGACCTAAGTAAAGCAGAGACTTTACTCGATGTCGGCGGCGGCACTGGAGCGATGAGTATTAGGTTACTTGAGGCCAACCCAAAGCTAGTGTCAACAATCATTGATTTTCCTAACGTCGCTGAAATCGGCTGGAAATTCATTTCCGAAGCGAAAATGGTGGACCGTATTCGGTACATACCTTCAAATGCATTGACTACGCAGTGGCCAAAAGAACAAGGTGCCATTCTGATGTCGTACTTGTTCAGTGGGATTCCCGGAACCGAAGTACCAAGGCTGGTTGAATACGCATTTGAGTGTCTTGAACCAGGCGGTAACCTGATGATTCATGACTTTATGGTTAAAGACAATCGCTCTGGACCACCTATGGCAGCACTCTGGCAGTTGCAGCACATGGCCTTTACCCCTGACGCACGTTCAGTTACTCCTGGCTGGTTACGAACTCGCTTAAATGAGGTCGGTTTTATCGACATTAAAGAAGATGAGATGATTCCCGGTCTCACGAAACTAATCCACGCGCGAAAGCCTTCATAGAGCTCCACTTAGTTTAATCGCCTAAAGCTGTCGCTTTATGTGGTTTATTTAGGACACAGAATAATTGGCGCGCCCGGCACGATTCGAACGTGCGACCCCATGCTTCGTAGGCATGTACTCTATCCAGCTGAGCTACGGGCGCGTGATTGAAGGGACGGATTATAACAAAATCAATCTATAACGTGCTCACTCAATGATGAATTTATAAACTAACTTGCGTTAAAATGCCCCCCTTTACAAATATAGTATTGAAATAAATGGCTTTAATCGTTCAAAAATATGGTGGCACCTCGGTAGGGTCAACGGACCGAATTAAAAACGTTGCTCAGCGCGTTGCGAAATGGAAACGCGCGGGTCATGACGTCGTGGTTGTTGTATCCGCCATGTCTGGAGAAACGAATCGCCTCATTGAGCTCGCAAATGCGATTCAAACTCAGCCTGACCCAAGAGAATTAGATGTCGTATGCTCTACTGGAGAACAAGTAACCATAGGTCTCTTGGCGATGGCACTAATTGATATTGGTGTTCCTACGAAATCGTATGTTGGGTCACAGATTCGAGTACTTACTGACGACGCGCATACTAAAGCAAGAATTTTAGAAATTGACAAAGAGAGAATTCTGGACGATCTTAATTCAGGTAAAGTGATTGTCGTTGCAGGATTCCAAGGGGTTGACGCATCAAACAACATCACGACCCTAGGTCGAGGTGGGTCCGACACATCTGGTGTCGCAATTGCGGCAGCCCTCGGCGCAGAAGAGTGTCAGATATACACCGATGTTGATGGTGTTTACACAACAGATCCTCGAGTGGTGCCTAACGCGCGTCGTTTAACATCAGTCACCTTTGAGGAAATGCTGGAGATGGCAAGTCTCGGATCAAAGGTGTTACAGATTCGTTCAGTAGAATTCGCAGGAAAATATCGCGTTAGGCTTCGCGTTTTGTCAAGCCTAACAGACCCAAATATATCGATTGAGGAAGAGTCTCAGTCAGGAACGTTAATTACATTTGAGGATGATGGAACTATGGAAGCCGCACTAGTTTCTGGGATAGCATTTAATCGTGACGAAGCTAAGGTAACTGTACTTGGGGTGCCAGATACTCCGGGGGTTGCCTTTAAAATTCTCGACCCCATTGCGAAAGCAAATATTGAGGTGGATGTTATTGTCCAAAATATAAGTACTGATGGAAAAACAGATTTCTCATTTACGGTACACCGAAATGACTTGGAAAGAACACTTACTGTGCTCAAACCAGTTCAAGCAGTAATTGGTGCCCGAGACCTGGTGAGTGACGATAAAATTTGCAAATTAGGCTTAGTCGGCGTGGGAATGCGCTCTCACGGCGGTGTGGCGAGCAAAATGTTTGCTGCACTATCTGAAGAAGGCGTAAACATACAAATGATCTCAACATCAGAAATTAAAATTACCGTAGTTATCGATGAGAAATACATGGAGCTTGCCGTAAGGTCGTTGCATCAAGTGTTCGGACTCGAGCAATCACAGTAGATACAAGAAACACTTTCAACTAGAATACACCCTCTCGGCACGCAACAAGCGTTGCCGAACGGAGAGTTGGCCGAGCGGCTGAAGGCGCTCCCCTGCTAAGGGAGTATAGGGTTTATAGCCCTATCGAGGGTTCGAATCCCTCACTCTCCGCCA
>CAJQIK010000023.1 GCA_905478365.1 uncultured Burkholderiales Genera incertae sedis bacterium | reverse complement strand
GCTTTTTTCTCGCAACCCTTGTATTTTTCTGAGTTTAAGTCAATGTTTACCGGAAAAAAAATCTCTGGCCTTTGGGAGATTGATATGACCGGCGTCGCATTCTC
Organism: uncultured Burkholderiales Genera incertae sedis bacterium; assembly: GCA_905478365.1. Taxonomy (GTDB): domain Bacteria; phylum Pseudomonadota; class Gammaproteobacteria; order Burkholderiales; family Eutrophovitaceae; genus Eutrophovita. The sequence continues at coordinate 3,138 of CAJQIK010000023.1, read as the reverse complement.
GAATGCGGATCTTGCTGGAACCGCTGCTGCCAGAGTTGTTATTCTGGAGGAGTTTGAAAAATCGATGCTTGATCTTCAAGTTAAAGTTGATCAAGTTGAGTTGAACCGATTACCTTTTTATTTGCCGAGTAGGTTAAAGAAAACGAAATCTTGGTTTCAAAATCGTGTGGACTCAGGTACGGCTGAAAAAATAATTGTCACTGCGAGAGGTGAGATGGCGAGTTCTTTTTTTACTCGCAATGGAGCAGAGTTTGAAGTTAGTGCTGAAGTTAAAAGTGGACGAGTGGAGATCGCTGGAGGTTGGCCTTCGGTAGACGATATTGATGGCCGCTTCGAGTATAAGAACCATCAAGTAGTCTTTGCTCCGACAGCGGCGCAGATTTTTGGTGTCAATGTGTCCGATAGCGAGCTAAAAATTGATAAGACCGGCACGCCTGAGACTACTCTGACCTTAAACGGAACGGCTTTGGCGCCGATTTCAGATTTGATCCGGTATGTGAACGAAAGCCCACTAAGCAAAGCCACTAAAGGTGGCTTAAAGAACATGGTTAGCGACGGTGTCGGAAAGCTTGCTTTGAGATTGAAGGTTCCACTTTTAAATCGCAAAGATACGCAGGTGGATGGTTCGATCAACTTAACCGGTTCAAGTTTGAGGGTAACCGAACTGGCTCCTGAATTTAATGACTTTGAGGCTTTAGTGGAATTTACTAAAGGCGCAGTTATGATTCGTAATGGTAAGGCTTTAATATTTGAAGGGCCTGTTTCCTTTGCTTCACAGCGGGTAGACCGTGGCCTAGGCAGAATCAAATTCGAGGCTGATGTCTATGCTGGAGCTTTTATGGATTATCTGAGCCTCCCTGTTGAGTTATCAGGGAAGATCGGGTCATCGGGGGTTCTTGAGTTTAGACCGAACGAATTATCGATGGATTTTAATGTCGAGCTAGAACGTGTGGCCTCAAAGCTACCTCGTCCCCTTGATGGGTTTGTCGGCAATGGACAACCTTTAAAGGTTGCATACGTATCAAAAAAATCAGGTGCTCGCGAAGTAACTTTCACTTATGGAAACGCCAAGGTTGGAAATCTAGTTTTTTTTAATCGTAATCTCGTAAGGGGAACCTTGAATAGCGCGAAGGTTGTTGATGATGGTTTCTTTCTTATTGGGGGGGAAATCTCTCACTTAGATTTAGATGGTTGGCGCGATTTTGTTGATAAACGGAAAAAAGAGGACTTGAGCAACACTTTTCCATTGACAGTATTGGTTGATACGCATGTTCGTCGAGTTGACGCGTTTGGTAATACGTTCGATGACGTTGAGGTTAATGGTCAGTTTTTAAAGAGTGACGGTTTATTCAACATTGACAGCACGAAAATTGCGGGGAAGATTGCATTCAGTGATTACGGTAATGATGAGGCTAAAGTGTCCGCTCATTTGACCCGACTAGCGGTGCGAAGATCGGCTCGTAAAGAGGTGTCTGGAACTAACAAAGCCGCTGAGTTGAATCGACCTCTACTCGCAATTGATGCGGTCATCGATAAATTTGAACTCGATGATATTGGGCGCGGTGCAGTAACGTTTCGAGCGATACCAAATAATGGGCGCTGGGATATCAAGGAGCTCTCTACAATCACCGATGTTGGAACACTAACAATGCGTGGGAATTGGCGACCTGGCTTAGAGCCAAGGGTTGAATATTATGTAGAGTTTAATGTGGAAGATGTCGGTCAATATCTCTTTAGTCTTGATGGTGCAGAGCATATGCATGGAGGTGCTGGAACGCTCAGCGGTTCTGTAAGCTGGCGAGGTAGCCCTTTTGTATTAGATTTGAAGACACTAGATGGAGCCCTTAATCTTGAGGTAAAAGATGGGCGATTTCTGAAAATCAACCCGGGTGCGGGCCATATTATTAGCCTACTGAGTTTACAAGCATTGCCAAGGCGTATAACGCTTGATTTTCGGGATGTGTTTTCATCGGGGTTTAGTTTTGACTATATTACTTCGGAAATAATTGTTACGAGGGGAGTTGCGCGAACTGATAAACTGCTCATGGACGGTACTTCGGCTTCGGTCGCCATTACCGGTAGCGCTGACTTAGTACAAAAAGAGCAGGAGTTAGAAGTATTCGTTACGCCAAAAATTTCAGGTGCCGCATCAGTTGCAGGAGCCGTCGCAGCGAATCCCGCAATTGGTTTGGCTGCTTTTTTGGCACAAAAGTTACTCGGTAATCCATTCGACAGGATTGCAACGCGGCATTATATTGTAAAGGGTAACTGGAGCGATCCGAATGTGGTTCGCGTACAACGTGGCTCATTACAATAAGGCGACGCCTTAAGGATAGGAAAATTAAGTTATTTAAATGTATGACGAACCGATGGTAAGAGGAATATGATTTTGAGTGATAAGACTATGGAGCAGGCGACCGAGGTTATTTTAAACCCAGGAGGGCTCACCTTGGATATGTTGCCCAACTTATTTTCGCGTGTTGCGAGTAGAACAATTGATTATGCTGATTTGTATTTTCAATATAGTCGATCGGAATCGTGGTCCATTGAAGATGGAATTGTCAAAGTGGGTAGTTTTAACATCGACCAAGGGGTAGGTGCTCGAACTATCGTGGATGAAAAAACTGCTTTTGCTTATTCTGATGAGATTTCTATTGCTGCAATTCATTCGGCTTTAGATGCGACTAAAGCGATCGCTGGTGAGGGCGCAACTAAGGTTATGCCAACGAGAGTGACTGCTTCGCCGGCGCTATATTCTAGCGAGGACCCATTACTCGGTTATTCAAATGCGGAAAAAATACGTCTTTTGGAAAAAATAGAAGGCTACGCTCGACAGATCGATGCCAGGGTGACGCAGGTGGTAGCAAATTTAGCCGCTGTTCACGACACTATTTTATTAACTCGGCTCGATGGGCACGTTGTAAGTGATGTCAGGCCTCTGATCCGTTTGTCCATTCAAGTAATCGTTGAGCATAAAGGCCGTCGTGAACAAGGTTCATTTGGTGGCGGTGGTCGATTCTCTTACGATTATTTTAGTGATGAGCGTTTAAAGGAATATGCGCAAAAATCGGTTGACCAGGCATTAATCAACATAGACGCTGAAGCGGCTCCTGCCGGTGAAATGACCGTTGTTTTAGG
>CAJQIK010000022.1 GCA_905478365.1 uncultured Burkholderiales Genera incertae sedis bacterium | reverse complement strand
CCACCCGTTGCAAGCACAATATCATCGAGTTTTGTTAGATCAGCGATCGCGGCCTGCTCCCGAGCACGAAAACCACTCTCACCCTCATGATGAAAAATGGTGGGAATCGACACGCCCGTTCGTTCCTCAATCACTTGATCCGAGTCAAAAAAACTCTTCCGAGCACGTTTAGCCAGGAGTCTACCGACAGACGTTTTCCCCGCTCCCATCATTCCTACGAGATAAATATTGCCCTTAAAAGACGATAAAGTGCTGGAATTTGCACCCGTACGCTCATTTGTATTTTCCATACCTAAATTTTACCTATTAGTCTTGACTCTGTCCGTCTTCACAAAGTTTTTCTAAAAAATTAATTAAAACTAGTCGTATCAAAAAACAAACAATCTGTTTCTGATTCATGCGTACTATAATCAGGGGTACTTGTTCTGAATCTGACCAGTCACGCCATAGATGCGCTTAAGAAACCTATTTTCTAAATTTTTATTACTTTGTATAAGCCTCGGCATCGTTGGCGCACTCGCAGGGACCTTCGCCTTTGTTACAGCGTACCCGAAATTACCGCCTGTCAACGCCCTAACCGATTACAAACCTAAGTTGCCACTACGCATTTTCAGTCGCGAAGGAACGCTTATTGGGGAATTCGGTAGAGAGCATCGAGAGTTCATCAGTATTGACTCAGTACCTGATTCACTCAAAAACGCGATTATTGCGGCCGAGGATGAACATTTTTGGAATCACCATGGTATCGATTTTATTGGTATCGGCAGAGCAGCAATAGCCAACGTCTCAGCAAGGGGGGTTCGGCAAGGCGCGAGCACCATAACTATGCAAGTAGCCCGTAACTTTTTTCTCTCATCAGAGAAAACATTCACGCGTAAATTTAACGAAGCCCTCTTAGCTATAAAAATCGAGCGTAACCTCACTAAAAACCAGATACTCGAGCTGTATATCAATCAAATTTATCTCGGACAACGCTCTTATGGTTTTGCAGCCGCCTCTAAAGTATATTTTGGAAAGCCCCTCACACAAGCGTCTTTAGCAGAAATATCAATGCTAGCGGGTCTACCGAAGGCACCGTCGAAATATAATCCTGTTGTAAACCTAAAAAGAGCCACGCAAAGACAACGTTACGTCTTAAATCGAATGAATAGCCTTGGACTCATTTCGGATCAAGAGCTTGAACAAACAAAGAGCACAGCACTTAAACTGTCCTCAGCACGGAAAAACCCAAGCAGAAACTCTGAGTTTTTTGTAGAAATGGTTCGGCAGGCGTTAACTGAGAGGTATGGAGATGAAGCCTATACAAAAGGCCTTAACGTCCATACTACTTTATCGGTCAAGCATCAGGAGGCTGGGTTTCTAGCTCTCAAAAAAGGACTGGAATCGCACGACAAGAGACAAGGTTATCGCGGGCCTTTAAGCTCCATTAATCTTCCCTCTATAGTTAACGATGAATGGCTAGAGGATGCACTGCAAGATTCAAATGCGTATGAGGATTTAAGGCCTGCAGTCGTCCTAAATGTAACGGAACAAGCGATTGAGACATACGTAAAAGGGACCGGGCCTGTCACGTTATCGGCGGAACAAACGGTTTACGGCTCTACAGACCTAATTACTGGGTCTGACGTTATTTCACCACTCAAAGATGGCGACCTAATTTATCTTCAAAATTTAAAAAAGGATCAATGGGCCCTAAGCCAGTTACCCATCGCGGAAGGAGCGATTGTCTCGATCGACGCGGATAACGGAGCTATCAATGCTTTGGTCGGCGGATATAATTTTTATCGCAACAAGTTTAATCACGTCACACAAGCTAAAAGACAACCCGGATCTAGTTTTAAACCCTTCATTTACTCTGCGGCGTTAGAGCGTGGGTTTACTCCGGGAACCATTATTGATGACGCACCCTTCGAAATACATGAGAGCCAAACAGGCTTCGAGGTATGGGACCCACAAAATTATGATGAGGAGTTCGCAGGCCCTATCAGCCTGCGATATGCATTAGCTAAATCTAAAAACCTAGTGGCCATTCGGATACTTCAGGCAATAACGCCAGAATATGCCAGAAACTATTTAGCCCGATTTGGATTCAACCCAAAGCACCACCCGCCATACCTAACGATGGCGCTTGGCGCGGGCTCAACTACGCCTCTAGAGATGGCTCGGGGCTATGCTGTATTTGCGAACGGTGGTTATCTTATCGAACCATATTTTATTTCTCATATTGAGGACATTGAGGGTAATCTCATTTTCAAAACAAAATTACAACGTAAGAGAACGACAGCAGATCAAGTGCTCGACACTAGAAACGTATTCACCATGGATTCTTTACTTCGAAACGTTATCCAAAATGGGACTGGCATCCGCGCTAAATCATTAGGAAGAAAAGATCTAGCTGGGAAAACGGGAACAACCAACGACAACATTGATGCCTGGTTCGCCGGCTTCCAAAGACGCATTGTTGCTATCACTTGGGTTGGTAAGGATCAGCCTGGGCCACTGGGTGACAAAGAAACTGGGTCAAAAGCCGCGCTGCCTATCTGGATTGACTATATGAAAACAGCCCTAAAAGGAATCCCTGAAGACAAACCTCTCGCCCGCCCAGAGGGCATAAAATCGATTTTAATTGATCCAAAAACCGGATTACCTAATGATAAAAATGGAGTTGTCGAATACTTCTATGAGGAAAACGCTCCGCGCACAGATTCCGGAGCATTGTTCTAATTCAAACTTTGGGACGAAACTATGTTTTAGTTTGAATTAATTTTGCCGCGTCTATTGCAAAATAAGTTAAAACTCCATTAGCCCCAGCACGCTTAAAGGACAACAAGGCCTCTAATACGCAGCGCTCCTCATCGAGCCAACCATTCGCAAAGGCAGCCTTCAGCATGGCATATTCACCGCTTACTTGATACGCAAAGGTCGGTACTCCAAATTCTCGTTTTACGCGCGTGATAATGTCTAAATAGGGCATACCAGGCTTGACCATTACCATATCTGCGCCCTCCTGAAGGTCAAGACCAACTTCCCATAGAGCTTCATCAGAATTTGCCGGGTCTACTTGGTAAGTTTCTTTGTTACTGACCCCTAAATTTGCGGATGAACCGACAGCGTCTCTAAAGGGGCCATAAAAACTTGACGCAAATTTGGCCGCATACGAGAGTAATCGGACTCGCTCGTATCCGTTTTTGTCGAGTGCCTCGCGAATCGCTCCTATACGGCCATCCATCATGTCGGACGGCGCCAAAACGTCCACTCCCGCCGCAGCATGACTTAAAGACTGCCGAATTAATACCTCGATGGTTTCATCATTCAGCACATACCCCGTTTCGTCCAGCAGACCATCCTGGCCATGACTCGTATACGGATCCAGTGCCACATCGGTGATAACACCCAGCTCTGGAAAATTGTTTTTCAGTAACGCGATTACTCTCGGTATCAAGCCACTCTCAGAGAAAGATTCTTCTGCTAGAGGGGTTTTAAGATCCTGTTCAATAACCGGAAATAGCGCGATAGCAGGTATGCCTAATGCTACACATTCCTCGGCAACGGACAGCAATGCATCAGGCGTATATCGGGCAACTCCGGGCATCGAATCGACAACCTGAGTCTCATTTTTCCCCTCGAATACGAATACCGGATAGATAAGATCATCGGCACTCAAGTGATTTTCTCGCACGAGTCTGCGAGAAAAGTCATCCCGTCTGTTTCGCCTCATCCGGCGCTGAGGGAAACGACCTAATATATTTTTGCTCAAAAATATCCTCCTAGAATCACGAGTGCAACCACTTACCTCGAGATAGCCCTATGTTAACCAACTAACTAGCCTCGATCGAGCCTCATCTAATCCTGTCCTATTCAAGCTCGAGAATACTTGCACAGTAACCTGCGAATAATGACGCAAAAGTATATCCGAAACCACTCTTAACTGATTTTGCACCTGCGTCCGCTTAAGTTTGTCAGATTTTGTAAGCAAAACGTGAATAGGTTTACCTGTTACCGCGAACCACTCAACCAGTTGTTCATCAAGCGCCGTTGGGGCATGACGGATATCCATCACAGCAAATAAACCTCGAATTTGATGCCTAGTCGATAAATAGGTGGTCAACTCTCTCGCCCAGGCATTTCTCATCTGTTCGGGAACTTTCGCGTATCCATAGCCAGGTAAATCAACGATAAAACGATCGTCTGCTACCTTAAAGAAATTAAGTAGACGGGTTCGGCCAGGGAGTTTGCTCGTATGTGCTAGTTTTTTCTGATTCGTAATCACATTAATCGCACTAGATTTGCCTGCATTGGATCGTCCGGCAAAGACTACTTCTCCACAATCGTCCTCAGGAATTTGATGATATTTCTCAAACGACTTCCAATACTCCGTATTTTGGACAACTAAAGACATAAAATTCTGTACCAAGCTGATGCCGTTAACACACTTTAAACGCCTCACCAGCCGCATCGAGCGTAGTCCGAATATCCTGTTCACTGTGCGCAGATGAAACAAAGCCAGCCTCAAATGCTGATGGAGCAAGATTAATGCCTTGATCTAACATGGCATGAAAAAAACGATTAAATCGTTCTCGGTTACAACCCATCACATCCTCATAAGTCTCCGGCACACGATCAGTAAAATACATACCGAACATACCACCTACATGAGACGCGCAAAATGGAACCCCTGCTCGTTTCGCGTGCTCCTCAATGCCTTCCACTAATTCTCTTGTCTTATTTGTTAAGGACTCGAAGAAACCATCTTCACTTATTAAATCCAACGTCGCTAATCCAGCAGCAACTGAAATTGGATTTCCCGATAATGTCCCCGCTTGATAGACAGGACCCATTGGTGCTAATTTTTGCATCACTTCGCGCCGACCACCAAAAGCCCCCATAGGGAGACCGCCTCCAATCACCTTACCCAACGTGGTGATATCTGGCTCGATTCCATACAAACCTTGTGCGCCTTGCGGCCCAACTCTAAATCCCGTCATTACCTCATCAAAGATCAGTAGTGCGCCGTAATGGGAACATAATTCCCGTAACCGGCCTAAAAATTTTGCGTTGCCTTGTACAAGATTCATATTCCCCGCAATCGGCTCGATGATAACTGCAGCAACGTCTTTCCCCACGTTATCAAAAGTCTCTTCGAGAGTATTTAGAATGTTGTAATCCAACACAACAGTCTGCGAGACCAAATCTGGCGGCACACCCGCAGAGCTAGGCGTGCCGAAAGTCAACGCTCCTGAACCCGCTTTGACCAATAAAGAGTCCGAATGTCCATGATAACAACCTTCAAACTTTATGATTTTAGGTTTTTCGGTGTAACCACGTGCTAACCGTATCGCACTCATAGTTGCCTCCGTCCCCGAACTGACTAAACGGACTTGCTCCATAGCTGGAAATGTAGCCGTTAAACGTTCGGCCAAAGTCACCTCGCCAGGGGTCGGCGTGCCGAAGCTTAAACCGCCGTCTGCGGCATCCTTGACCGCCTTAACAATTTGCGGATGGGCATGTCCCGCTATCATTGGACCCCAAGAGCCCACGTAATCGATATAACCGTTACCATCGACATCAAAAATTCTGCTGCCCTCACTTCTAACGATCGTTTTGGGTACGCCACCCACTGATCCGAACGCCCTCACAGGAGAATTCACACCCCCAGGAATTACTTCCTTCGCGCGTTCAAACGACAAATCATTACTCGACATAAACTACCCTTTTTACCTAGTCTAAACCTGATTTAAATTGATCATAAAAGTTCACCCATGCGCGCGCTCTTGACTCAACGTCGTCCACCCCGAATAAGCTATTAATAATAGCTAGGGTACACAAACCACAATT
>CAJQIK010000021.1 GCA_905478365.1 uncultured Burkholderiales Genera incertae sedis bacterium | reverse complement strand
GATGCTGTAGTCCCATAGACGGGCATTGAGGAGGGGCTTTCGTTGAATTTTTGGTGATTACGTTGGTATTGTTTTGCAACGTCGCGCAGCGCATCCTCTGCTCCTCTGCGATCGAATTTGTTAATTGCTATGAAGTCCGCAAAATCCAACATATCTATTTTTTCAAGCTGACTAGCTGCGCCATATTCAGGGGTCATGACGTATAGCGATACATCTACAAATGGCACAATCGCGGCATCACCTTGGCCGATACCTGACGTCTCAACAATGATTAAATCAAACCCAGCACATTTGCAAGCGGCAATGGCGCCCGGCAAACAGTCAGCAACCTCGCTTCCACCGCTTCTTGTCGCAAGCGAGCGCATATAAATTTTTACTCCGTCGAGTGCGTTCATTCGAATGCGGTCGCCTAATAACGCCCCACCGGTTTTCCGTCGAGACGGATCGACTGCGATTACTGCGATATTCAGTTCATCGTTTTCGTCGAGTCTGAAGCGTCGGATTAACTCATCTGTTAAGGAAGACTTGCCAGCTCCTCCGGTTCCTGTAATCCCTAAAACGGGAATTTTTTTTGCAAGGGTGTTCGCGTGATTTAGGATATTTTGATAGAAATTGCCATCTATAGATTTATTTTCAATCGCAGATATGATTTTTGCAATTTCACCATGGTTTGTTGTTGAGATCGCATCAATTGAGCCCGTCACGTCAGGCGCATTTGCTTCCCGAGCTCTTTGAATCATATCGTCGATCATTCCCTGAAGGCCCATTTTGGCTCCATCTTCGGGCGAATAGATTTTAGCCATACCGTAGTCATGTAATTCATCTATTTCAGATGAAACGATAACGCCACCGCCGCCGCCAAATACTTTTATGTGTCCAGCCTCTCTTTCACGGAGAAGATCAATCATGTATTTGAAGTATTCAATATGCCCACCCTGATAAGAGCTGACCGCAATGCCATGAGCGTCCTCCTGAATGGCAGCAGTAACAATTTCGTCAACTGAGCGGTTGTGACCTAGATGGATAACTTCAGTACCGCTGCCTTGTAGCATTCTTCTCATGATATTGATGGAGGCATCATGCCCATCGAATAAACTAGCCGCAGTAACAAACCGTACTTTTTTTCCAATGCCCGTAGGGTCAACGAGCGGGTTATCTTTTAAATTTGTCATCAGTTTCTGGTACTCCAAATGAAAAACTGTAGAGCGTCGACGAATATTGTTCGATTCGCTTATTTTCTCAAAATATCATTTTGCCAAAATAAAACGGCCTACGTTATCTTGCTCTCAGCGTTTTGCTCCCAAGTTACTTCGCTGGAAGTTTTGTGAAATTGATTCAACTTGGTATAAAAATTTTCGATTGCTGTCAATTTTACATGACCGAAGCCTCTTACTTCCGATGGTAACTCAATGAGGTCTCTAATAGCACTCTCGTTGAGTGGGCTCTGGTTAGTAAGACTTTGCTCGACCGCTAAAATATAATCTTTTATCAATCGCCTTTCTTTTATGCGCTCTTCAGTCTTTCCGAACAAATCAAAAGGTGTTCCACGAAGATATCTTAGTTTTGCTATCAGTCGCAGCGGATAAATCATCCAACTTCCATAGGTAGATTTAATTAAATGGCCTTTTGCGTCGCGTTTTGAGATTAGGGGTGGCGCCAGATTGAAGCGGATTTTAAACTTGCCATCGAATGATTTATCAAGACTTTTCATGAAAGCTGGGTCCGTATACATTCTGGCCACCTCATATTCATCTTTATAGGCCATCAGGCGGAATAAATTTTTAGCAAAGCGCATGCATAGGTCTTGGCTTTTCGTTTTCGACTCGATTTGCTTTTTCGTACGTGTAATTTGCCATTTATATCGGTCGGCATACTCTTTATCCTGATATTGCGTTAGGCGGTGCATTCGGTCTTCGATTATCTCGTTAAGGGACTCGAGGCCTGCAGTCTGTTTTGTGTGTTCGGGTACCGCTATCTTCATTACAGTTTCTTCGTCGATCGCCGTATAGCGACCCCATTGAAAGGCTTTCTTATTTGCATCTACAGCTACGCCGTTAAGCTCGATTGCTTTTACAATGGAGGACTCTAATAAGGGGATTTTTCCTTTTTGAAAAGCAAGCCCCAACATAAAGAGATTTGTTGCGATTGAATCGCCGAGTAAACGCGTAGCGATTTGTGTTGCATTAATAAAAGTGGCTTGATTCTCCACTGACTCTTTAATTAGTTTTCGTAGCGTTGCATCTGGAAAAGACCAGTCTCTATCTTGCGCAAAAGCGCCGGTTGGTTGGTTATGCGTATTTATTATTGCGATTGTTCTTCCAACACGTGTTTTTGATATAGCATCTTGACCTCCTGCGGTTAGCATATCGCAACCAAGTAGTAAGTCAGCTTCTCCCGTCGCGATTCTTTGCGCCCGGATTTCATGATCTCTTTCCGTAATGCGAACGTGCGATGTTACAGCCCCGTTTTTTTGGGACATACCAGTCATGTCAAGGACAGATACGCTCTTTTCCTCTAAGTGGGCCGCCATGCCAAGTAGCGCTCCCACCGTTATCACGCCCGTCCCTCCAATCCCAGTGATAAAAATGTTGAATGGATCATCATGCAGCTCTGGAATGTTCGGTGTTGGTATTTCAGGTATTCGTACAGAATTGCCTAATTTGACTTTAAGGTCTTTTGACGTACCGCCCTCAATGGTTACAAAGCTCGGGCAAAATCCCTTAATGCAAGAGTAGTCCTGGTTACATGATGATTGGTCTATTTTTCTTTTCCTTCCTAGTTTGGTTTCATGAGGTAGTAATGAGGTGCAATTTGACTGTAACCCACAGTCACCGCAGCCCTCGCACACATCGGTATTGATAAATAAACGTTTGTTAAGTTTTGGAAGTTCTCCGGCTTTACGTCGTCGTCTTTTTTCTGCCGCGCATGTTTGGTCGAAAATTAGAACCGAAACACCCTTGACGTTTTTCAGTCGTTCTTGCGTAGCATTCAAAAGATCCCGGTGAACAATGTCAGGCTCAATATCGAAAATATTATTTTTGTGATACTGATTTGGCTCTTCCGTAACTACAACGATTTCTGTTATGCCCTCGCTATATAGTTGTTTTACGATCATCGGGACTGTTAGTGTGCCGTCGATTGGCTGCCCGCCTGTCATCGCAACAGCATCGTTGAAAAGTATTTTGTAAGTAATATTAATACCTGCGGCTAGAGCAGCACGTATTGCCAGTGAACCTGAGTGAAAATAGGTGCCGTCTCCCAAATTAGTGAATACATGTTCTCGTTGCGAGAATGGTGCTTGACCAATCCAGGTAACTCCCTCACCGCCCATTTGTGACATGGTTTTATTCTGTTCGGGGTAAATAGCGGTGGCCATAACGTGACATCCAATGCCTGCCAATGCAAGGCTGCCCTCAGGGACTTTTGTTGAAGTGTTATGAGGGCACCCCGAGCAGTACCAAGCGGGGCGGCTAGGGGTATCCTTTGCTCGCGCAAGAACAGCCTCTTTAGAATCTAGAAATCTAAGCCGTGCAGTTAATTTATCACTCTTGTGAAACTGGTTGACACGTGACGCAATTACCCGGGCTATTTGTGCGACTGAGAAGTCCGCTTTCGCAGGTAGCAACCACTCTCCTCGATTGTGGACCCATTCACCTTTATCATCGAATTTACCAATTATTCTGGGCCGAACGCTGGGGTCCCAGTTATATAGTTGTTCTTTAAGTTGATACTCGACCATCTGTCGTTTTTCTTCGACTACTAGAATTTCTTCAAGCCCTCTGGAAAATTCTCGTATGCCGTCTGGTTCGAGTGGCCAAGGCATAGTAACTTTAAAAAGTCTTATCCCGACGTTCGCGACTTCTGATTCCGAGATGCCCAATTCATCTAATGCCTCAAGTACATCCATGTAGGATTTGCCGGACGCGACAATACCAATTTTCGCGTTTGGCGAATCAATGGTGACATGATTAAGTTGATTGGCTCTGGAATAGGCAAGAGCTGCATAGATTTTATAATCTTGCATTAGCGCCTCTTGATTACGAGCTTGCACACCTAAGGTTTCACTGGAGAGACGACAGTTAAGTCCTCCCTCGGGAACCCTAAAATTGTCAGGGATAATAATCTTCGGATTATTAACATTCGCGTCAATAGACGCAGAGGATTCCACGGTATCAGCGAGTGCCTTAAACCCCACTGCGCACCCCGAGAAACGAGACATGGCGAACCCGTGTAGCCCTAACGTTAAGTATTCCTCAACATTGCTCGGGTAGAGCACAGGAATCATGGATGCGGAGAAAAGATGATCGCTTTGATGAGGTAAGGTTGATGAATATGCGCCATGATCATCTCCGGCAACTAGAAGAATTCCTCCGTGTTTTGACGTGCCGTGGTAATTCATATGTTTGAAGACGTCGCCACAACGATCTACCCCAGGGCCCTTGCCATACCATAGCCCGTATACACCATCAAATTCTGTTTGACCGGTGAGATGAATCTGTTGCGTTCCCCAAACCGCTGTAGCTGCCATTTCTTCATTGACGCCTGGTACGAACTTAACAGAATGCGCATCAAGATAGGGTGCTGCTTTCCAAAGGGCCTCATCCAGGCCCCCTAGAGGAGATCCTCGGTAGCCTGATACAAATCCGCCAGTCTTTAGCCCGCTGGCGGCATCACGTTGCTGTTGTACCAACATTAAGCGCACTAGAGCTTGAATGCCGTTCAGATAAACGCGCCCAGCCGTTGCGACGTACTTGTCTTCAAGAGTTACTAATTTCATTGACTTATCCTTGTGGGATTTATTGTCCAGATCGATTTTTGGTCGAATAAACTATGCATAGGGCCGTGATAGACCAAATTGTATTTAAGTTGAATCGTCCTTATAGAATTCACCTTCTCTTAGAAGAATTTGGTTATGAGGTACTCCGGCAGGCATCATCGGGAAACAGTTTTCTTGCTTTTCTACGGCCACCTCTAAGAAATATGGACCGTCGTGCCTCAAGCAACGCATCACTGCTGTATCGAGTTCATCGGGGTTGGATATGCGTTCTGCTGCCCACCCGAAGCCTTTTGCTACCGAAACAAAATCGGGAAGCGCCTCGGTATAGCTGTGACTATAACGACCGCCGTGGTTGAATTCCTGCCACTGACGCACCATTCCCATACATTCGTTATTTGACAAAATTATTTTCACAGGGGTTTTGTGTTGCACCGCTGTCGAAAGCTCTTGGATATTCATAAGGATGGAGGCGTCTCCAGAGACGCAGATTACGGTCTTGTCAGGGTGGGCGAGCTGCGCTCCAATTGCCGCTGGCAAACCATATCCCATCGTCCCTGCTCCGCCAGATGTTAGCCAGTGACCAGGCTTGTTGAAGACAAAATGTTGGGCAGCCCACATCTGATGTTGTCCAACATCCGTCGCGATAATTGGATCCTCTCCCGCTGTTGCATTTTGAATCGATCTTATGAGGGCTTGTGGCACGATGGTGTTTTCTTTTGTTTCAAAGTTAAGGGATTTAACTTTTTGCCACCGATGTATTTTTGCCCACCAAGGTTGGATATCTTGTAGCGTATTTATTTTCGCCCTTAATATTGGGACAATTTTAGACAATACGTCTCCACAATCCCCCGCCAGTCCGACATCGACAGGTACTAGACGGTTGATCGAGTTTGGATCGATATCGATATGTATTTTTTTTGAGTTGGGCGCGAAAGTTTCAACATCTCCGGTGACTCGGTCGTCGAAGCGTGCGCCAACACAAACGATGAGATCTGAGTCATGAAGTGCTAAATTTGCCTCAAGTGTGCCGTGCATGCCGGGCATTCCGATAAATTGCGGATGTGAACCCGGGAAAGCACCGAGCCCCATTAGGGTGAGCGTACAGGGAGCTTTGGTCATGCTTACGAGTTTTGCAAATGTGTCGCAAGCGAGGTTACCGGAGTTGATGAGTCCACCACCACCATAAATGATGGGTTTTTTTGCCTCGAGGATAAGATTTATGGCTTGGCTGATGTCGTACTCGGAGGGAGTAGAGTCCTTTGGGGTTTTTCTCAACGATACGCCAATTGGACTGTCGATGAGCTGTGCCTGGATGTCTTTAGGAAAATCGATAAGCACAGGACTTGGTCTTCCGGATACGGCCCGGTTATAGGCCTCTTCAGTGCGCTGGACGACCTCTCGAACATCTTGAATTTGAGTCTGCCACTTGGTAACTGTTTTAGCGATCCCGATTGCATCGCACTCTTGAAATGCCTGGGTCCCTATAAGGGGCTTTGCGACCTGTCCGCTGATGCAAATTATGGGTATTGAGTCACTCATGGCATCTAGCAATCCGGTCGTAGTGTTGCTCATGCCTGGCCCTGACGTAACAACAACGACTCCTGGTTTACCGGTCGATCGCGCGTAACCTTCTGCGGCGTGCACCGCCGCTTGTTCATGACGAACCAAGATGTGATGAAGTCGTTTTTCGTTGTATAACGCATCATATATTGGTAAAACCGCTCCGCCGGGATACCCGAATACCTTATCCACGCCCAAATGAACCAAGGTTTCAACCAACGCACTGGCTCCCGACCTCGGAGGGGTCTGTTGGGAGCCAGTGGTGGCCGCTACGGGGGTAGTCGTTAATATTTTCATGTACAAATGTTATCGAGAATCTTAAGAAAAGTGCTTCTTATTTTCTCTATAAATGCGGTAAAATAAGAAATATTTTCTAAATTAGGATCAAATTAAGCATGAAAATTACGAAATATGATTTAGACATCATATCTGTTCTTCAGGAAAATGCTCGTTCGAGCTTGCAGGAAATTAGTGCAAAAGTCGGTTTGTCTAGCACTCCTTGTTGGAACCGTATCAAAAAAATGGAGGCTGAAGGAATTATTCAGGGATATACCGTACGCGTGGATCCAAGTTTGCTTGGCTACCGAGAGTCGGTAATCGTACAGGTCACGTTGGATAACCACTCCGATGAAACTCTATTCGAATTTGGCAGGCAATTAGAAAAGATTCCGGAAGTCTTGGAGGCGTCATTAGTTTCGGGGGATTATGATTACGATATTCGCATAGCGGTTAAAGACACGCGTGACTATGAAAGATTATTGCGGGAAAGTTTGTATCAAATCCCAGGTATTCGTCACACGAAGTCAACTTTTGTTTTGCGGACACTAAAAAATAGAGCGCTTCCTTTACCAACTGTTACATCGTAAGGATTAAACTCATGAATAAGAACGCCTCAGATCTACGCTAAAGGATGAAGTTTGTTAGACGCGGCACACATTGATCACGACCCAGCATCTGAATCAGCCCGAATTGTGAGTGTGGTGCCAAGCATCACTGAACTGCTATTTGACCTCGATTTGGCAGATAACGTGGTTGGAAGGACTGGATTTTGTTTTCATCCGAAAGTTGGGGTCAAGCATGTCCCGAAGATTGGTGGTACCAAGGATTTTGACTTGGAGAAATTAAGATCTCTTCATGCGACGCATCTAATTGTAAATATAGACGAGAATCCGAAACATTTGGTCGATGCGGCAAGACAATTTATCCCAAATATATTAGTGACTCATCCACTGGGTCCAGAGGACAACATTCCTTTATATCAATTGATAGGGTACGTGTTTAAAAGGACAGAACGGGCAGAAAAACTCACGGAGCGCTTCATGAGTGCTTATCGTTTCGCGATCAGTCAAACTCGTGAGCTGGCTCGTGAGCGTGTGCTCTATATTATTTGGAAAAAACCTTGGATGAGCATTAGTCGAGATACCTATATCGCTCGCGTTTTAGCATCTGTAGGGCTGGATCAGATTGAGGTGGATAGCGCCTCACGATATCCTGAGGTAGATGTAAAAAGTCTTGCGGAAAACGTAGACCACATTTTGCTTTCAACAGAACCTTTCGCCTTTAGAAAAAAAGATATTCAAGAACTCAACGAGACATTGGACTATGTTGGGGAATCTAAAATTTCGCTCATTGATGGCGAGATGACTTCTTGGTATGGATCAAGGGCGATACGGGGTTTTGAATATCTAGCCTCTTACCGGGCAAATTTAGCTCGCGATGAGGTAGATTAAAATCGAAACTGAAAATACCTAAAAATATGTCAGACTTGAACAGAATCGCTTCTTATTCGGGGGGTAAAAAATGCAGGAAGAAAAAATAATTTGGGAAGCAAAGCCATCTCAGCGTACCAATATTGTCTTTTATATTTTCTTATTTTGGACGGTGATTCTGCCCCTGATACGCTTTCTCCAGACGTGGTGCACTAACTACAAGCTTACCTCACAAAGGCTCTATGTTAAGACGGGAGTGTTTAGTCAGACGATCGAGCAAACCGAGTTATATAGAATTCGTGATTACACAGTTAAGAAGCCTCTAAAACAGAGAATTTTCGGACTTGGTACTCTAGAAATTATATCGTCGGATAAGACGCAACCTAATATTCATTTGACGGCTATTAAAGATCCTGAGGGCGTAGCTGATCTGTTGAGGGAAGGTGTAGAGTTATCAAGGCGTGCTACTCAGACTAGGGAGGTGGATTTTACATAATGGAATTTGTTGATCTAATATTTATAGTTGGTTTATTTCTGTTGGGCGTAGGTCTTTACAGTGCGTTTTCATTATTGAGATTGAGTATTACGAAGACAAAAGAAGAATTGAAGGACACCAACGTTGCCAATCTCTGGGTGTTATTCACAGTTGGATTGGTGCTTGGTATTGGTCTCGTATATTTTTGGTTTGATTGACGTACTCATTTTTATTTATTCGTTCTAACGTTCATATCGCTTGTCAGGGACTGTGATGATATTTTCGTCAATCTTAGTGGCTAATCGAGCCGAAATCGCTATTCGTATCGTGCGAGCTTGTAGCGATCTTGGACTAAGAGCTACAACAGTTTATTCTGAGGATGATGCAGAAAGCCTCCATTGCCGAATGGGTGATGCATCACACGCTCTAAGAGGTTCGGGGCCGAGTGCATATCTTGACGGTGACGCTTTAATCAAGGCTGCGCTCTTACACGGTTGCGATGCGATACATCCAGGCTATGGTTTTTTGTCTGAACGGGCTGATTTCTCTGAACAATGTGCCGCTGCTGGCCTTGTTTTTATAGGCCCAAGTTCCGAGCATCTGGCATTATTTGGAGATAAAACTCGTGCACGGAATGCTGCCATTAAGGCTAAGGTTCCTGTAACTCGGGGTGTGGATTATGCGGTCAGCTTAGAGGAAGCTAAAACATTCTTTGAATCCCTAAAGGCAGATGGTCAGGCGATGATCATTAAGGCGAAGTCCGGTGGAGGTGGAAGAGGGACTCGGGTTGTGAGCGAGCTCAGTGAGCTAGAAAAAGCGTATAGCCGTTGTCGTTCAGAATCGAAGCTCGCATTTGGGATTGATGAGGTTTATGTCGAGAGTTTTGTGAAGCGGGCTCGACATATTGAGGTACAGATCTTGGGTGATCGAAATGGTGGGATCACCCACCTGGGGGAGCGAGAATGCAGCGTGCAACGACGTTTCCAAAAGTTGGTGGAAATCGCACCAGCGCCCGCTCTTAATGAGGATTTACGAATTCAGATTATTGATGCGGCAATGCGTCTTGCCGAGAGTGTTCACTACACTAATCTCGGCACTTTTGAATTTTTAGTTGATACATCGAAGGATCCGGATCAGCCCTTCGTATTCATTGAAGCGAACGCA
>CAJQIK010000020.1 GCA_905478365.1 uncultured Burkholderiales Genera incertae sedis bacterium | reverse complement strand
AACGATCCGCGTAACGATCCGCGTGGCGCCCCTAGAGTTTATAAGTACGAAGCTCCAGAGGTTTGGCAGGAGTCTGCTATTGACTTGCCTACTCTTTCTTCAAAAAGTAGCTTCAGTCAATATCAGACAAGAAGTCAAACTGGATTTAATTTTTATGTCGACGTGTCTTCGATCACTTATGCGGCGGATGGTGTGGTGCGTATGGGCTTACTCGCCATATCCCCTAAAGGTAGCGTAAATATTACTTACGAGGGTTTCAGATGCGAAACTAGAGAAAATAAACTTTACGCGTTAAGTTGGGCGTTTGAAGGTGAATGGATAACAGCCAAGCGGACGAAATGGAGAGCAATTAGCTCTAAACTGCCGAACAGCTATAGGAGCGATTTAATGGAGTACTACATTTGTAATGGGAGCTTGACTTTGAATGAAACCCTTTTAAGAAAATTATTAAAAAAAGGAGAGATGAACCAGCATGATGGCCTGAGAGGGAAAGAATTTTAGGAGGCAGATTTTCGTCTATTTGTCCAAAGCTAAATTGTCTCTACTAATAAGCTCTAAATCCTCAACATACCCAAGAGTCTCCTCTATTTTCTCGGATGACATCCCTTTTATTTGATTAGTTTCGTCAAAATTGTAGTTAATGAGTCCATAGGCAATTACGTCCCCATCTTGATTAGTGCACGTTACAACATCTCCTC
This sequence comes from uncultured Burkholderiales Genera incertae sedis bacterium, assembly GCA_905478365.1. Taxonomy (GTDB): domain Bacteria; phylum Pseudomonadota; class Gammaproteobacteria; order Burkholderiales; family Eutrophovitaceae; genus Eutrophovita. The sequence goes on along the minus strand of CAJQIK010000020.1, from coordinate 9,970 downwards.
TATCAAAATTTCCTGCTGTTGCTATAACTCCGATAGGTAGTAGGCTTTTATTGTTCAAAGTTATGGCGCGTATCGCACCTTCATCTAGGATCACCGACCCTCGAACTTGCAAATGATTACTGAGCCACTGTTTTCTTGCTGTCATAACTGGCCGGGATGTTTTCAAACGAGTTCCGACATCGTCTCCAGCGATGATTCTCATTAAAACATTAGTTTCTTTGCCGTTCGCAATTATGGTGTCTGTACCACTTCGAGCAGCCCGTTTGGCTGCGCTTAGTTTGGTTAGCATGCCACCACTACCCAATGTTGAGCCATTATTTGTTGCCATTTTTTCTAATGAGGGATCCCCTGCCTCTGCTAAATCAATTTTACGCACATTAGAGGATGCTCTTGGGTCTCCAGTGAAGAGCCCGTCTTGATCAGTGAGAATAATTAAGGTGTGAGCTTCTATCAAATTGGCCACTAACGCCGCTAAAGTGTCATTGTCGCCAAATTTAATTTCGTCCGTAGCTATGGAGTCATTTTCATTGACAATTGGCACAATATCCATTCGGATAAGAGTGCGAAGTGTTGACCGAGCATTTAAATAGCGTGTTCTATTTGTTAAGTCGTCGTGCGTGAGTAGAATCTGAGCAGTGTGCAACCCTAAAGCCTGAAACGCGTCTTCATACGCCCTAATTAATCCCATCTGCCCAACGGCGGCGGCGGCTTGCAGATCATGAATCATTGAAGGCCTTTTGTTCCATCCCAAGCGAAGCATTCCCTCGGCGACCGCACCACTTGATACAAGCGTTACCTCGTACCCTTGTTGCTTGATTTCAGCGATTTGTCGCGTCCACTCGTTAAGCGCGGTGGAATCCAGACCTCGTCCATTGTCTGTAATTAGGCTGCTGCCAATCTTGACGATGATTCGTTTAGTAGAATTTATCTTGGTATTCATCTCTGCGTTACGGGCTTCAACGTGTTTGTTAATTCTTTTCAGCTTCTTCGAGTTTACTCATATGCTCCATGATTCCATTGATCAATGTTGCTGTACCGTCCGATGAGATGGAAGATATTGGGAATATTTTTTTGCTGTGTGCCAGCCCCTTTTCAAGGTCGATCGATATTTTCTCAAAAAATGCAGTCCGATCCTCTTTAGGAATCAAATCTATTTTGTTTAGAGCAATCCATCGAGGTTTATTAAATAGGGATTCATCGTATTTTTGCAATTCCTGACAAATTTCATGAGCACCTTGGACAATAGATTCAGTATTTGGATACTCAGTTCCCACATCTATGACATGTAAGAGTATCTTGGTTCGTTGTAAATGCTTGAGAAACTGATGGCCTAATCCGGCGCCATCGGACGCTCCTGCAATTAATCCAGGGATATCGGCGATTACAAAGCCACCTTTAAACCCTGACCGGACAACCCCTAAGTGGGGGTGAAGCGTTGTGAACGGATAATCTGCGATTTTTGGCTTTGCGGCTGATACCGCACTTATTAAAGTTGATTTCCCGGCATTGGGAAACCCCAGTAACCCCACATCGGCCAACACGCTGAGCTCCATTCGGATACTTCGACTCTCACCAATTTCTCCATAAGTGAACTGTCTCGGAGCGCGATTTGTGCTGGATTTAAAGTGAAGATTCCCTAAGCCGCCTTTTCCGCCCTTACAAAGTTGCTCTGTTTGTCCGTCTTGACTCAGATCAAATATGATTGAATTGTCGGTTTCATCGTAGATAATCGTACCCATTGGCACTTCTAAAAAGAGATCTTCGCCTGACTTTCCGTAGCAATCCTTGCCTTGCCCATTTTCCCCATTTTTAGCCCGAAATATGCGTTTATACCGGTATTCCAAAAGAGTATTGATGTCTCTGGAGGCTCGAATAAAGATCGATCCCCCGCGACCGCCATCACCGCCACTTGGACCGCCCTTTGGCACATATTTCTCTCGCCTGAAAGCCGCGACGCCATCGCCACCTTTACCGGCGTGCAAGTCTATCTTGGCTTCATCAACAAATTTCATTTTTAATTTTAATCGGTTAGGTAAAAAAAAACCCCGCCTATCAGGCAGGGTTTTTTCGGATCAGCTTAACCCTACGCTGGAACAATACTAACAATCTTCTTATTCAATCGTCCTGTTTTTCCAAACAGTACATGACCATTTGTTTTTGCGAAGAGTGTGTGATCGCGACCTATCCCTACATTATCACCGGGATGCACTTGTGTACCACGTTGACGAATGATGATGCTGCCTGCAGATACTAATTCTCCGCCAAAGCGCTTTACGCCGAGTCTCTTTGCGTTTGAATCGCGACCGTTTCTCGAGCTACCCCCAGCTTTTTTATGTGCCATAAATTATTTACCTTTCTTGTCCTAATAGACGTAGAGTTTTTAACCCGTTATGTCTCCAATGACAACTTCTGTGTAGTTTTGTCGATGCCCCTGCTGTCTTTTGTAATGTTTTCGTCTACGAAGCTTAAATATTTTCACTTTCTTGCCGCGACCATGGCTCAAGACCGTCGCTTCGACCTTGGCCCCTGCAACGGTGGGTGAGCCAATTGAAACATTAGCACCATCCACAACCATAAGCACCTGGTCCAGTGTAACTTGCTCGCCGACCTCTACGCCCAACGATTCAATTTTGAGTTTTTCTCCAGCGGCAACTTTATATTGTTTCCCACCAGTTTTAATTACAGCATACATGACTTTTATTTTATCCCAGGTTCATCCGGCAATTAACCGTTATTTCTTACTAAAAAGGGAGCGTAGCTTACAGGATTTCAGAGAACGGCGCAATAATTCACAAACTTATTTGACACCCGCATGAGTGGTCCATAACATCGATCAATCGATAAATCTTAAGCCTTTAACATACTGAATAATAAGCAGACCCTTTAGATGACCACGGTTTCAACTAGAATTACGAACGAACTGCTGTCGCAACTCAATGAGGAGATCGCAGTCCAGTTGGTTTCTCAGGTACCCTTAGTGGGCGAGGTGGCGCGATATACCATCGACAGTGGTGGTAAAAGGCTGAGACCTATTTTATTGTTGTTGTCAGCTGGTAGTCTTGGTTGCAAGGATCGTCGCGCGGTGCAGTTAGCTGCGGCAATTGAGTTTGTTCATACAGCGACCTTATTACATGATGATGTTGTTGATAGCTCAACCGTCCGAAGAGGAAAGCAAACCGCAAATGAGCGTTTTGGTAACGCCGCAGCTGTGTTGGTCGGTGATTTCCTATACTCGAGAGCCTTTCAAATTATGGTTGATGTTGGTGAGAGCCGTGTATTTAGAATCATGGCGGACGCAACGAATGATATTTCCGAGGGCGAGGTACTTCAGTTATCAAATGTAAAAAATGTTGACTTAACCGTTGACTCATATTTTGAGATGATTCGTTCGAAAACGGCTCGGTTATTTGAGGCGGCCGCTATGCTCGGGGGGATTGTTGCTGGTGGTGAGCACGGGGTGATTTCCGACTTTGGAAAATATGGAGCGCATATAGGGACGGCGTTTCAAATTGTTGACGACATACTTGACTATGATGGTTCAGAGGGCGAAATTGGTAAAAAATTGGGCGATGACTTGGCTGAGGGAAAGATTACATTACCCATGATTCATGCTCTCGAACATGGATCTAGCGAGGATGTTGCAAAAATACGAGCCGCGATTTTCGCAGATGGCGCTGCGGATTTAGATTCGGTTGTTGATATTTTTCGGCGGCTAGATTCTCTTGAATATTCCCGTCGTTTAGCTAAATTAGAGATAAATTCAGCCGAAAATATTATTTCTAGTTTGCCTAAGTCACCATACAAAGATTGTATGGTTGAATTGGCAGCAAATTCGCTATCTAGGATAAGTTAGGGAGAACATTTAATAGGTGAATATATCGTTAACTGCTCGTTTAATTTTCGTTATGGCGTTTTCAGTATATGCTCTATCGAATTTAAGCTATTGAAAAATATATATTTTTTTATCAGAGCTTGGAGAAAGCATGCCTAGGCGTGAGATTAGCTGGCGCGACGTAGTTTTAATTGAGTTTAATGGAGAGATGAGTGCTTAAGTACGTTTTATTGTTTGTGGTGATTGTCTTGGCTTACGCGTTTATAAAGACCAAAGCGCGAAAGCTTCGTGAAACGTCATCGAAGGAAGACTATTCAACTCCGGCTGTAGAGGATATGGCTCGTTGTGCTCATTGTGGTATTCACTTTCCTTTAAATGAGGGTATTCGTTCCGGAGGGCTTGTTTTTTGCTCGAATGAGCATCGCAAAGAAAAGGATAAGTCACCTCGATGACCAAGCCACATTTTCGGATAGAAAATGGTTATTTGTGTGATGTAGAGATTTGTCACTCGCCGAATTACGATGAACGTCCGCTGAATGTGCTCCCTCGCCTTATTGTTATTCATTCTATAAGTCTACCGCCAGGGGAGTTTGGCGGTTCAAATGTCCACCAGTTGTTTACAAATGAGCTTGATTTTGATGAGCACCCATTCTATTCAAAGATAAGAGGACTTAAAGTTTCATCCCACTTTTTCCTGGATAGGCTTGGTCGAGTCACCCAATTTGTGTCTTGCCTTAAAAGAGCTTGGCATGCGGGAGAGTCAGAATGGCGAGGAGAATCAAACTGCAATAACTTTTCCATAGGAATTGAGTTGGAAGGTGCTGATACGGGAGGCTTTGCTTCTGATCAATATGCGAGCCTGAAGTATCTGTGTCTTGCTCTAGTTGACTGCTACCCGATTGAAGCAGCGCTAGGACATTCGCATATCGCGGTGCCAAAGGGGCGAAAACAAGACCCAGGCGACGAGTTTAATTGGGCTGAACTGTCAGGCTTGGGCCTTATTGAGACACCTTCTTAATCGTTATTCCCGGATTTTGGCTGGGTGTTCTCAACCGTAATATGAGGACAGAGAAGGGCCCTTACGCAAAGTAGGGATATTTTGTCATAACGACATAATGGATCGACGCAAAATTAATATAAGAAACGCTTGACACAGATCGTCCCAACACTAGAATTGGTGTTGAGGTCCACTGGAGAACACAACATCTTGTGTATCACTTGTGTATAACTTGTGGGTGAGTTTAATAAGTTTTGCCAGTATTGAGGGTTTAAGCCAGTCGGAATCCTCATGTTATGCACATGCATGACCGGAGACAGAACCCTCGGGGATGTGAGAAGTGCATGAAAAGCGAAAAATATAGAGGGATAAGACGTGAGGAGATTAAATGCAATTAACGCCTAATGTAAGTGAGACGACTGGTTTGAGCGTAGAGAACATACGTGAAATTCAAGAGGAAAGCGGGCAAATTGATAGTGCGATGATGAAGGTTGTGCGTCGTAATGGCTCTGTTGTTGGTTTCGAGCCCTCCAAGATCTCAATAGCGATGACTAAAGCGTTCCTTGCTGTTAGTGGAGGCCAAGGTGCCGCATCGGCTCGAGTACGAGAGCTCGTATCTCAATTGACGCAAAATGTGGCAGCGGCGTTGAAGAGAAGGAACCCGACCGGTGGCACGGTGCATATTGAGGATATTCAAGACCAGGTTGAGCTTGCTTTAATGAGGCACGGAGAGCAAGAGGTAGCTCGGTCGTACGTGTTGTATCGAGAGCAAAGAAATCAGGAAAGAGCCCGCGCGAAAAAAGAGTCTGATGTCAATCAAAATGAAGCGCCACCCGAATTAACGATGGTGGTAAATGGCATATCTAAGCCGTTAGATATTAATAATTTGAAGAGATTAATAGAGGATTCTTGCTCTGGACTAGAAGAGGCTGTCAGTGCTGAAAACGTTTTGAACCTTACAGTGCGTGATCTCTATGATGGAGTACCTTTTGACGAGGTCAATAAAAGCTTGATCCTCTCTGCGCGATCGTTAATTGAAAAAGATCCAGCCTACAGTTACGTGACTGCGCGACTACTTCTCAACGACTTGCGTCGGGAGGCGATAGGCGAAGAGCTCACAAGAGAGGAAATGGCAGTTAGGTACCCAACTTATTTCCCGGAATTTATTAAAAAAGGGGTCGAGGCGGAGCTACTCGATGAGCGAATGCTTCAGTTTGATATGGCAGCTCTGGGAGCCGCGTTAAAGCCTGAGCGCGATGAGCAGTTCGGTTATTTAGGACTTCAAACGCTCTACGATAGATATTTTTTGCATATTGAGGATCGTCGTATCGAGCTACCACAAGCATTTTTTATGCGAGTGGCGATGGGGTTGTCCTTGGGAGAGGTGGAGCGTGAAGCCAGAGCGATAGAGTTTTACAATATATTGTCGTCATTCGACTTTATGAGCTCAACACCCACGCTTTTCAATTCTGGAACGACCCGGCCGCAATTATCTAGCTGTTATTTGACTACAGTCGACGATGATCTAGACGGTATTTATGAGGCGATTAAAGAAAACGCTTTGCTGTCAAAGTATGCTGGAGGGTTAGGGAACGATTGGACTCCTGTTCGCTCCATGGGGTCGCATATTAAGGGTACCAACGGAAAGTCCCAGGGAGTAGTACCTTTTTTAAAAGTAGTTAATGATACCGCTGTCGCGGTAAATCAAGGTGGTAAGCGAAAAGGAGCCGTATGCGCTTACTTAGAAACTTGGCACATGGATATTGAAGAATTTCTCGAGTTGAGAAAGAACACGGGTGACGATCGTCGCAGAACTCATGATATGAACACTGCGAATTGGATTCCAGATTTGTTTATGAAGCGTGTGATTCAAAATGAGCAATGGACCTTGTTCACGCCATCAGAGGTGCCAGATCTGCACGACCTTTATGGGGATGCTTTTGAGCAAGCTTACACAAATTACGAACGTATGGCGGCAGCAGGTGAAATAAAATTGTTTAAGCAGGTCCCAGCGGTCCAGGTTTGGAGAAAGATGCTCTCAATGTTGTTTGAAACGGGACATCCATGGATCACATTCAAGGATCCTTGTAATATTCGCTCCCCGCAGCATCATATAGGCGCTGTGCACAGCTCCAACTTGTGTACAGAAATTACACTGAATACTTCAGAGAGTGAAATAGCGGTTTGTAACTTAGGTTCAGTTAATCTTGTTGCTCATCTTAAGGATGGCAAACTAGACCATGAAAAGTTAAAACAAACGGTTTCTACCGCTATGCGGATGTTGGATAACGTTGTCGATATCAATTTTTACGCTGTTGGTAAAGCAAGGAATTCAAATTTAAAACATCGTCCAGTGGGTATGGGGATGATGGGTTTTCAGGACTGTTTGCACAAGATGAACATCCCTTATGGTTCAGACGAGGCCGTGGCATTTGCTGATGCGTCTACTGAAGCGGTTTGCTATTACGCGTATTGGTCCTCGACAAATTTAGCGGAGGAGAGGGGGAGATATTCAACTTTTGATGGATCACTTTGGTCGAGAGGAATTCTTCCTATTGATTCAATTGAGCTTCTAGAACAGCAAAGGGGTGGATATCTCGATGTTGATAGAGGTACCACTTTAGACTGGGATCAATTGCGTGATCGTATCAAATCAGTTGGTATGCGAAATTCTAACTGTGTAGCGATCGCACCTACAGCAACGATAGCCAATATTATCGGAGTATCAGCATCTATCGAGCCGACGTATCAAAACTTATATGTTAAGTCGAATCTCTCCGGTGAGTTCACAGTCACTAATAGCTATTTAGTAAACGACTTAAAGAAATATGGGTTGTGGGATGACGTGATGATTTCTGACCTTAAATATTTTGATGGTGCTCTATCTAAGATAGACCGCATACCGAACGAACTAAGATCAGTGTATGCGACAGCCTTTGAGATGGATCCGGTATGGTTAGTCGAATGTGCATCTCGTCGACAAAAATGGATTGATCAGGCCCAGTCATTAAATATCTACATGGCGGGGGCATCAGGTAAAAAATTGGATGATATTTACAAGCTAGCCTGGCATCGAGGTCTTAAGACAACTTATTACCTCAGAACTATGGGGGCGACTTCTGCAGAAAAGTCTACGGTAGCGGCAGGGCAGCTTAATGCTGTTTCTTCTAGTGTGGCGCCGGTAGAACCACAGTTTTGTGCTATTGACGACCCTGAATGCGAGGCTTGTCAGTGAGAATATTGAAAAAAATTCAGTCAGCAGCGAGAAGACGAGCGAATTTTTTTGTGGGAAGGAACTCTATCGGGTTGGATGATCAAAGTAACTTAGCTGATATGAAAACTACTGTTATTAAGAAGAAAAAAAAGACCAATTTTTCTTTTTGACCAATAAAACATTAGAGCCACACTTAGGTTTAATCATTTTAATAAAAATTTTGTATTGATAAGGAAATAGTATGCTCCAGTTTGAAGAATCATCGCCAGTTGATACTAATACGCTCGGTAATGTGCCGGACAGACTTGATCCGGTAGCAAGCGCTACTAGTACAAGAGTACGAGTTGAAGACAAAAGGGTGATTAACGGGACAGCCGATGTTAATCAGCTCGTTCCTTTTAAATATAATTGGGCTTGGGATAAATATCTAGCTGGGTGCGCGAACCATTGGATGCCGCAAGAGATCAATATGACTCGTGATATTGCTACTTGGAAGGACCCAGCGGGCTTAACTGATGATGAGCGACTTATCGTAAAGCGTAATTTGGGTTTTTTCGTAACCGCAGACTCGCTGGCAGCTAACAATATAGTGTTGGGAACTTACCGTCATATAACGGCGCCAGAGTGTCGTCAGTATTTGTTAAGACAAGCTTTTGAGGAGGCAATTCATACACACGCTTACCAATATGTAGTAGAAAGTTTAGGTCTCGATGAAAGTGAAATATTTAACGCTTATAACGAAATAAAGAGTATTCGAGATAAAGATCAGTTTCTGATTCCATTTATTGAGGTGTTGTCCGATCCTAACTTCAAAACAGGAACACCAGAGGCAGATAGAGACTTTCTGAGAAGTTTGATCGTATTTGCATGCATCATGGAAGGTTTGTTTTTCTATGTCGGGTTTGTCCAAATATTAGCTTTAGGTAGACAAAACAAGATGATGGGTGCTGCAGAGCAATATCAGTACATCCTTCGTGATGAATCGATGCATTGTAATTTTGGTATCGATATGATTAATCAAATTAAGCAAGAAAATCCACATCTTTGGACCGAGGAATTTAAGAAGGACATTCAAGGTCTAATGAAAAAAGGCGTGGAACTAGAGTATCGGTATGCTGAGGATACTATGCCTCGAGGCGTCCTCGGATTGAACGCTCCGATGTTTAAAGAATATTTACGTTACGTTGCGAATCGAAGATGCCAGCAAATCGGAATAGATATGCTTTATGAAAATGCAAATAATCCTTTTCCATGGATGTCTGAAATGATCGATCTTAAAAAAGAGAAAAACTTTTTTGAAACGCGAGTTACAGAATACCAAACAGGTGGCGCGTTAAGTTGGGATTAATTAAAAATACAGTTGTAAAAAAAATACATTTATCAAAAAAAGTATCAAAAAAGTTTGCGAGAAAAGAATATAACGATAATAATCTCGCCAAACAGTAATTTAGTAGTAATAAGCGTCGAATTCTGAATGGCGCAAAACGGAGCTGAATGACTAGACTTACGTTTTCTCGATGTCTGAGAAAAAAACGTACTCACCTAATGGTGAGCTAATAAGCAAGAGTATTGTTATAGATTATGATCTCTTGCTTATTTAACATCGGGAATGTTCTATTTCCCTCACCAGAGAGTGCCGTTCTTCTTTCGGCCACTCAATGGCCTTCTATCCTTTTAAATAAAAAAAAGTTTTTGGACTTCGTAATTCGTCCGTGGGCTTTTTTGTTACGAACTGACCAAGGTACGCACATAGTAGCGCGTACTTCATCAGTAATGGCATAGCAATAAACAAAGATAAAGTTATGCTTAGTTTTTTAACTTAAGAAGGAGGTAATTGAAATGGCAGTTAAAAAGAAGCCTGCAGTTAAGAAAAAACCGGTTGCTAAAAAAGCACCTGCAAAGAAAAAGGCAGTAGCCAAGAAAAAGC
>CAJQIK010000019.1 GCA_905478365.1 uncultured Burkholderiales Genera incertae sedis bacterium | reverse complement strand
ACCTGCTGCCGTCAATTCCCTCCAAAATAGAGTTGCGGGGATCGAAACTAACTATTTCACAATTTTTGGGTTTAATTCCAGTCAATGCGCGAATGAAATTACCATGAGAGACAATTGCCGTTGAGTGAATATTTTCACGTATCAGTCTGGTTTTAAAACTGTTTGTTCTCTCGATTAAAACCTCTTCAGGCTCAACAGGGATCCCACGGTGGTCTTTTGCACCGTCATACCACCAACGCTCATCTAGATGATTAAAATCAAAATTTGGAAAACTCTTAGAAAGTTCATTCGGCGTACTCCCGATATCACAGCTGTTGCAGAGTTGCTCTCGTACATCCGCACTAATTTGAAACGGTAGCCTATTCCCAAAAATCAACTGGGCCGTTTGCAATGTCCTCGTGAAGGGCGAAACAATAACGGTCCTAATATCAAATTTTTCGATTTGACTCCGAGCCTGTTGAGCCTGAACTTCTCCAAGCTTTGTGATAGGTGCATCGAATATCATTGGATCTGGCTTGAGAGGGTCGTGAACGGCATTAAATGCTGATTGAGCGTGTCGAATAAGAAAAATAGTCATGTTAAATATTTCCAATAAATTAGAGGGACCGAGGCCTTTCGCATAGCACTTTTTAAGAGATTGCAAGAGACTATGAGTCAATTTTAGGCAGCACTGATTAATATTTTTTTAAGCATGGTGCTCTGAAAAAACATATCTCAAAGGTTTCAGTCTAACCTTTTCAAAAATTATTGCCTTAGATGCTACAAAGTGTAACCTCATATAACAAGAAAACGCATAAGGAGGAAATTATGGTGAGTTTTAGTAAAGGAATATTTGCAGCAGTTGGTGCTTTTATGCTGCTAACAGTACCAACGATAGGCAACGCGCAAGAGGATTGCCATCGCGGCACGTTGGACGTTGCGTATTGTGATAGGAACCTCGATCAATTGGCAGATTTGCCAACAGATCCAAAAGATTGGGTTGATCCATCAACCATCATCTTTACATACACCCCAGTCGAAGACCCTGCTGTCTACGCAAGTATTTGGCAGGGTTTTGTTGATCACATGGCCGAGGTAACTGGCCGCAAGGTTGCCTTTTTCCCTGTGCAGTCCAATGCTGCCCAGCTCGAAGCCATGCGGTCTGGCCGCCTACACGTTGCCGGTTTTAACACAGGGTCAAACCCTATCGCTGTAAGTTGCGCAGGTTTCGTACCCTTTGGCATGATGGCTTACAAAGACGGTAAATTTGGGTATGAAATGGAAATCATTGTCCCTGCTGACTCTGACATGACATCTCCTGATCAAATCAAAGGTCGGACCATGGCCTTCACCTCGCCTACTTCTAATTCTGGCTTCAAGGCGCCATCTGCGATTTTGAAGGGAGAGTTTGGTCTTAAGGCTGAGGTGGACTTCACACCTACTTTTTCAGGCAAACACGACAACTCAATTCTTGGTGTTTACAATGGTGACTATGAAGTAGCCGCAATTGCGAATTCGGTAATGCAGAGAATGGTGCGCCGCGGTGTGATTGACCCTGGAAAGATTCGTACGATTTACAAGTCTCAGACCTTCCCAACCACAGGTTACGGTCATGCTCACAACTTACACCCAGAACTGGTTGCTAAGATTAAGACAGCATTCTGGACGTATAAGTGGGATGAAACTTTCAAGAAAGAATTTAAGAAAGCAGACATCTTTGTTGGAATCGAGCACAAATACGATTGGGCGGTCATCCGTGGGATCGACAAAGCCAATGGTGTTAGCTACGACTGCAAATAAGAATATTATACCAATCTTGGGCGCGCCATGTTCAGGCGCGTCCAACTATTTTTTCTATTTTGAAGGAAGCTCTTGATGCTGCGCCTTGAAAACCTCTCTAAACGCTACAAGACAGGCGACTTAGCATTGAATGATGTAACGCTTGAAATTCCAGATGGGCAATTGGTTGCCCTAATCGGGCCATCAGGCGCTGGGAAATCCACACTAATACGCTGCGTTAATCGGTTAGTCGATGCCACAGCAGGTACGATTCATCTGGGCGAGCGCGAAATTACAAGCTTGTCAAACAAAGACTTGAGACGTGTACGCCGACGTATGGGCATGATTTTTCAAGAATACGCATTGGTTGAACGCCTGACAGTGATGGAAAATGTTCTATCAGGCCGGTTGGGATATGTGAATTTTTGGCAGAGCCTCTTTCGCAAATTCCCCAAAGAAAGCGTGCGTGAAGCCTACCGATTATTGGACCGCGTGAACCTGATGCACATGGTTGACAAGCGTGCCGATGAATTGTCCGGTGGTCAACGTCAACGGATTGGGATTTGTCGCGCATTGATCCAAGACCCTGAACTGTTATTGGTTGACGAGCCAACAGCAAGTCTCGACCCAAAGACTTCGCGTCAAATTATGCGCCTAATAAAAGAGCTCTGCAAAGAACGTGGGCTTGCTGCAATCATTAATATTCATGATGTAGCTCTGGCGCAGATGTTTTCGGAGCGCGTGGTTGGACTGAAACTAGGTGAAATTGTTTATGACGGCTCACCCGAAGGTTTGACACCAAAAGTTTTGACCGAAATCTATGGTGAGGAAGACTGGGAAAAGACTATTGAAAAAGTGGACGA
>CAJQIK010000018.1 GCA_905478365.1 uncultured Burkholderiales Genera incertae sedis bacterium | reverse complement strand
TGCCATTTATATTCATCGCATCAGACCCACAAACGCCTTCACGACAAGAACGACGAAGACTCAAAGAGTCATCCATTTCCTTAATTCTGGTTAAAGCATCAAGCAGCATTCTATCTGTGGATTTGAGTTCAATCTCATATTCCTTGGTATAGGGCTTCGCATCCTTATCTGGGTCGTATCGGTAAATTCTAAATAGCATCACTTGCACCTTTTAACTAAATAACTTGAGCTCTTAATACGTTCGGACTTTGGGATCTATAGTCTCAGCGGTCAGTGGCTCCATATGCACCGGCTTATAATCCAGACGGTTACCTTCTTTAAACCAAAGCGAATGTTTCAGCCAATTCTGATCATCCCTCTCTGCATAATCTGCCCGGTCATGCGCTCCCCTACTCTCTTTTCGTGCCTCTGCCGATATCAGCGAAGCCATGGCCACCTCAATCAAATTATCTAACTCCAAAGCCTCTATACGCGCCGTATTAAAAACCTTGCTCTTGTCGCCGATTTCAGTCCTCATGACACGCTGCTCAACTTCCTTAATTTCAGTAACTCCATTAACCAATAGATCAGGGAATCGGAACACACCACAATTTTTCTGCATCGTCTGCCTGAGCGCAGCTCCCACCTCAGCCACAGACTCACCATTTGTTTGATTATTCAACCGGTCAAGTCTCTCACGGGTCAGTTCTCCGGCGTCACGCGGAAGGTCTTTATGAGACGCATTTTGCTTTAAAAATTCTACAGTGGAATTACCTGACGACTTACCAAACACCAATAAATCAGTCAGCGAGTTAGTCCCCAGTCGATTTGCCCCGTGTACTGACGCACACGCACATTCACCAGCTGCAAAAAGTCCAGGTACGACTGCCTCCTTGTTGTCCCCCAATGGCGCAACCACCTCTCCTTTATAGTTTGTAGGAATGCCACCCATCATATAATGACAAGTCGGAACAACAGGAATTGGGTCTTTTGCAGGGTCCACGTTCGCAAATTTCTTTGCAATTTCTCTGATACCAGGCAATTTACTCTCGATTAGTTCCTCGCCCAAATGATCAAGCTTGAGAAGCACGTGATCCGAGTCATCACCACAACCACGTCCATCCTTTATTTCAGTAGCCATAGCACGTGCAACCACATCGCGAGAAGCTAAATCTTTAGCATTAGGCGCGTAGCGCTCCATAAAGCGCTCGCCATCCTTATTGAGGAGATAGCCTCCCTCACCACGAACCCCTTCGGTAATCAATACTCCTGCACCAGACACTCCGGTAGGATGAAATTGCCAAAATTCCATGTCCTCTAAAGGTATTCCTGCCCTTGACACTATACCCAGGCCGTCTCCCGTATTGATGAATGCGTTGGTACTGGATGCGTATACGCGACCCGCACCACCCGTAGCAAATAAGACAGCCTTTGAATGGAAAATAACGACTTCACCAGTTTCCATTTCCATTGCTGTTACGCCAACAGCCTGTCCAGATTCATCCCGTATGAGATCTAGCGCCATCCACTCAACAAAGAATTGGGTATTAGATCGAACATTTCTTTGATACAAGGTGTGCAACATTGCATGACCAGTTCTGTCTGCTGCGCAACAAGACCGCTGGCTTGGTGGACCTGCACCGAAATTTTGCATGTGCCCCCCAAAAGGGCGTTGATACACCGATCCGTTTTCGTTCCGGTCGAATGGCATGCCAAAGTGCTCAAGTTCAATCACACTCTTGGGAGCCTCTCGACACATAAATTCGATTGCGTCCTGATCCCCAAGCCAGTCAGATCCTTTGACAGTGTCATACATGTGCCAGTGCCAACTATCCTCGCCCATATTCGCGAGTGCCGCTCCCACGCCACCTTGAGCCGCCACTGTATGAGAACGAGTTGGAAACACTTTGGATAAGACGGCGACTTTACAGCCCGCCTCGGACAACTGGAGTGCGGCTCTTAACCCAGCCCCACCAGCCCCAACAATCACCGCATCAAATTTTCTAACTGGATAAGACATTTACACACTCCACAAAATTTGAATCATCCAAACTGCATAAACAATCAAGACCAATATCGTTATCACCTGAAGACCAAGACGTAACGCAGTACTCTTGATGTAATCCATGTAGATATCCCTAACCCCGATCCATGCATGCCAAAAAAGACTCAAGAAAAATAACAAAGTAAGAATCCGCATCCATTGAGACTGAAATAGATAACTCCAGGCAAAATAGTCTTGAGGACAAGTAACGAAATACACCACGCTAAAAATAATCGTATATAGCGCCATGACAACAGCGGTCACTCGCTGCACCAACCAATCTTTGAGTCCGTAGTGAGCTCCGGTAATATTTTTATTCACCATATGAGCACTCCCGCCAAAACAGTCAAGGCAAGACTCAACATCAAAACCAAAGCGCTTGATTTTCGCGCTGCTGCAAGTTCCGCACCGACGTGCAAGTCGAGCAGAAGAAAACGAATACCTGCTATGAAATGGTGTGAAAACGCCCAGATCAGTCCTAGGAGTAAGAACTTTCCAAGCCAACTAGTCAACAACTCTCCAGCCCGCTCGTATCCTTGCGGTGATTCCAAGCTCAAAGCAAGGATCCCTAACATGACCCCTATCATCAAAAACATCCCAAACCCACTGACGCGATGGAGTATTGAAACAAACCCAGGAAGAGGCAGACGAATCTTGGTGAGGTCTAAATGTTTTGGCCTTGGTTTAGTATTCATAAAATATTGAATCCTTTTTTCAATTTATATGGACCAGTAGCTCATTAAATAATTTGATTTTGGTAATGATGATTGGAGGTATTACAGTAACTTCGGCGCAACTCAACCGGCTGATCTCCGTAGGTGTAAGCAACACGATCAACCCTTAGCAATGGAGAGCCATCTAGCAATCCCAGTCTGTCAACGATCTCACCCTCAACCAGTACGGCTTTGACCCTCTCCTCAACACGAAGAATCCTTATCCCAAATTCGGCCTCATACATGCTGTACAACATGCAATTGTGATTTAGGATTGTTTTCTCTTCCATAAAATCGAAAGGCTGACCAGGCAGTCGTATCTCCTCGTAAATAATTCCCACTCCTTCAGGAGCTAAAATTCTTCTTATCAACCACCCCGTAGACCCAGCCACGGCAGACAAGTTCGCTGCTGACTCCTCATCTAATTTAATTCTCCAAAAATCAATTAAGTCCGCTTCAACATCGACTAACGGCCCCTTATCGGGCGATAATCTTAAAAATGGAAATTTAGTGGGTTCGTTTAAATGAGAGGCCACAAAGGTGCCCTTACCTTGATGACGAACTACTAATTTTTGAGAGGCCAACTCAGAAATTGCCTTCCTAACGGTACCCTGACTGACTTTAAATCGCTGGGCAAGCTCAATTTCGCTCGGAATCGGCTGCCCTGGAGCCCACTCTCCCGTCACTAATGCATCAGTGATTAACCGCTTGATTTGACGATATAAAGGGACGTAGCCGGTGCTGGTCTCGGTTATAAGCTCCATAATATTAATTATTCTAGTCCCATTTGAAAGAATTATCTACAAGAATTGTCGTAAGTCTTATGTCTTATATAAGACCTATTGACTTCGAGTTACCACGAAAGGTAAAATATCACCAATAATCTGCGCACGAGCAGCTCTAATAAACACCCTAAAACATATCAATCAGATCGAATAGCCGATCAAAATACAAAACGGGAGTTATAGAGCTACAGCGGGTGCTACCATAAACATCCATTACATTAAGGGGATTAAGTCATTATGAAAAAGCCCGTAAGAGTTGCCGTTACAGGGGCAGCAGGTCAAATTGGTTACAGCCTTCTATTCAGAATAGCCTCCGGAGAAATGCTTGGAAAAGATCAACCAGTCATTCTCCAACTCTTAGAAATCACACCAGCGCTCAACGCTCTGAACGGTGTCGTAATGGAGCTTGAAGATTGCGCCTTCCCCCTCCTAACGGACATTATCCAATCCGATGACCCGAAAATCGCTTTCAAGGACGCCGATATAGCACTTTTGGTCGGCGCTCGTCCGCGCTCCAAAGGGATGGAGAGAAAAGATCTGATCGAAGCAAATGGGGCAATATTTACCGTTCAAGGTCAAGCGCTAAACGAAGTTGCTAATAGAAACGTGAAAGTCCTTGTTGTGGGTAACCCAGCAAACACCAATGCCTATATAGCTATGAAAAGCGCACCAGACCTGCCACAAAGAAATTTCACGGCAATGTTGAGACTGGATCACAATCGCGCCCTTTCGCAACTGGCCTCCAAAACTGGAATGAGCGTTGATTCAATTAAGAAGTTAGTTGTTTGGGGAAATCATTCCCCAACAATGTACCCAGACTATCGATTCGCAAGTATTGATGGAAAACCTGCACCAGAAGCGGTCAATGATCAGGACTGGTACAAAAATACCTTTATCTCTACAGTGGGTAAAAGAGGAGCAGCGATTATTGAAGCAAGGGGTTTATCTTCAGCTGCATCGGCTGCGTCGGCTGCGATTGATCACGTTAAAGACTGGGTTTTGGGTTCCAGCGGAGAGTGGACAACCATGGGTGTTCCTTCTGATGGCTCTTATGGCATACCTGAGGGCGTTATCTATGGATTTCCAACAATTTGTGCCGACGGTGATTATCAGATCGTTCCAAATTTGGAAATAGATGAATTTAGTAGATCGAAAATGGATAACACACTCCAAGAGCTTGAGGAAGAGCGCAGTGCTGTCAGCCACCTGCTCAGTTGAGCCGAACAAAAATGATTCATCCCGATAGCGCTCTATTTCAAACCGGCTCAGCATTACCCTTGATCCCTGTTTGCGAACATTTCGCTGGTAACGAAAAATTTATTCGCAAGGCGGTCACATTACAGTCGTCAATGCAGGTAAGGTTTGATGTGACATGTGACTGTGAGGATGGCGCACCCGCTGGGCAAGAGCACGAGCACGCTCTTATGGTGGGAAAATTAGTAGCAGAATTGGCAGGCCCAAAAAATCGACTTGGGGTTCGTATTCACGATCCGATGCATAAAGCTTGCCATGACGATGTGGATATTATTGTGGCGGAAGCCGGTCAAAACATAGCTTACCTAACCATTCCAAAACCGCTCGGATACGATGATGCAGCTCGTACCGTTGAATACATAAATAAGGCCGCAGCAAAAAATGGCGTACCAACTCCCCCCCTACATATATTGATTGAAACGCAAAGTGCACTGAGTGAAGTATTTCAAATTGCTAGTTTGGAGGGCCTAGAAGGGCTAACATTTGGATTACTCGATTTTGTTAGCGACCATCAGGGCGCCGTTCCCGCGACAGCAATGCGCTCGCCGGGTCAATTCACCAATCAATTGATTTCGCGGGCTAAAGCAGAGGTTGCCGCAGCAGCGCTTCGCCATGGTCTTATAGCGACGCACAATCCATGCCTTGAAATCAAGGATCAGTCTGTCGCACTTGAAGATGCAAAAACAGCAAGGGATAGCTATGGATTTATGCGTATGTACTCCATACATCCCTCACAAATTGAATCCATTATCAGCGGTATGCAGCCGAACGAGAGTGAAATCGAAAGAGCCGCTCAAATACTTATAGCAGCCCAAGCAGCAGACTGGGGCCCAATCTTGCATAACAATGAGATGCATGACAGAGCGAGCTACCGTTATTTTTGGGATTTACTCAAACGGGCCAACATAAATGGCAAGCCTATCAACACAGCGGCGAAAAACTTATTTTTTCAATAGAATTTTCTTAAGGAATCATTATGACAATCTTGTCTCAAGGGAAAAAATTTAGAGAAGCTGTTCAAACAGAACAACCTCTTCAAGTCATTGGAGCGATCAATGCGTATCACGCGAGACTCGCTGAGCAAACTGGATATAAGGCGATTTACTTATCAGGGGGTGGCGTTGCTGCTGGCTCTTTAGGAATTCCCGATTTAGGAATCTCCTCACTGGATGATGTACTTACTGACGTGAGACGAATTACTGACGTTTGCTCTCTTCCATTACTCGTAGACGTAGATACTGGATTTGGTGGCGCGTTCAATATAGCGAGAACTATAAAATCACTAATTAAATTCGGTGCTGGCGCGATGCATATCGAAGATCAAGTCCAGAGCAAACGATGCGGCCACAGGCCGAACAAAGAAATTGTCTCCAAAACCGAGTTTACTGATCGAATTAAAGCGGCAGCAGACGCTCGCACTGACCCAGATTTCGTAATAATGGCTCGTACTGATGCGCTGGCGGTTGAGGGCTTGGATGCAGCAATTGATCGGGCATGCGCATGCGTTGAGGCTGGAGCAGATATGATATTTCCTGAGGCTATGACAGAACTTGATATGTACCAAAAGTTTTCTGATGCAGTAAAAGTTCCGGTGTTAGCAAACATCACGGAATTTGGTCATACCCCACTCTTCTCTGTTGACGAATTACGGTCGGTTAACGTGGGACTTGTACTTTATCCACTATCCGCATTCAGGGCCATGAACCAAGCGGCGCTGAATGTTTACGAGACGGTACGCAAGGAAGGGACACAAAAATCAGTACTCGATACGATGCAAACGAGAGCAGCGTTATACGACCACCTTGATTACCACAAATATGAAGAAAAATTAGATGATCTTTTTGCAAAGGAAAAACAATCATGAGCAATAAAGTTGAAAATAAGCCAAAACCAAAAAAATCAGTAGCTCTATCTGGCGTCCCTGCGGGGAATACTGCGTTATGTACGGTGGGCCGGACCGGGAACGATCTCCACTACCGCGGTTATGACATATTAGATTTCGCGGGAAGCGCGGAATTCGAAGAAATCGCGTACCTTTTAGTCCACGAAAAACTACCGACAGTAGCCGAACTCAAGAACTACAAATTAAAACTAAAAGCGCTTCGTGGGTTACCTAATAATGTTAAGGCGGTCTTGGAGTGGATACCCGCCTCAGCGCACCCGATGGACGTTCTTAGAACAGGTTGCTCCGCACTCGGAACCGTGTTACCGGAAAAAGAAGACCACAACATATCAGGCGCTCGGGATATCGCGGATCGCTTGATGGCCTCATTTGGCTCAATGCTTTTATATTGGTATCACTGGAGTCATAACGGTCGTCGAATTGAAACTGAAACGGATGATGACTCGATAGGCGGTCATTTCCTACACCTATTACATGGGAAAGAGCCCTCCAAATCGTGGGTAAGAGCAATGCACACCTCCTTGAATCTCTACGCTGAACATGAATTCAATGCTTCGACGTTCACAAGCCGTGTTATCGCAGGAACATCTTCGGATATGTACTCATCGATCACTGGCGCAATAGGTGCGCTCAGAGGTCCGAAACATGGCGGAGCAAATGAAGTGGCTTATGAAATCCAACAGCGGTACCACGGCCCAAAAGATGCCGAAGAAGACATTAAACTGAGAATAGCAAACAAAGAAATTGTGATTGGATTTGGGCATCCGGTTTATACAATTAGCGACCCTCGTAACGAGGTAATCAAAGAAGTTTCACGTAAGCTATGTAAAGAAACCGGAAACATGAATCTCTTTAATATTGCTGCTCGCATTGAGACAGTCATGTGGGATCAGAAAAAAATGTTTCCTAATCTAGACTGGTTTTCAGCCGTTAGCTATAACCAAATGGGCATACCAACTTCCATGTTTACACCGCTATTCGTGATCGCAAGAACATCTGGATGGGCGGCGCACGTAATGGAGCAAAGAATTGACGGAAAAATTATTCGTCCAAGCGCTAACTACACCGGAAAAGAGAACTTAAAGTGGAAAGCTATAGAAAAACGATAATAAATTCTATGCTTGTTACCGTAACTATTTAAAAAATTTTATTTCATCACAATCATCATTCAAACAGGAACCATTAATCCATGTCTGCACATATTTCAAATGTTCGACCCAAACCAGATAAAGTTTTAGTCGACATCGCTAAATACGCGTCCAAAAAAACCATAACTAGCAAACAAGCTTACGAAACTGCGCGATATTGCTTAATGGATACTCTCGGCTGCGGCTTAGAAGCCCTTGAATATCCCGCCTGTAACAAACTGCTAGGTCCAATCGTTCCAGGAACCGTAGTTCCAAACGGCGCGAAAGTCCCAGGTACTCAATTTCAACTGGATCCAGTTCAAGCGGCCTTTAACATTGGGGCAATGATTCGCTGGCTAGACTTTAACGATACCTGGCTCGCTGCGGAATGGGGTCACCCCTCAGACAATCTCGGTGGCATACTCGCTACTGCAGATTGGCTTTCGAGAAACGCAGTGTCATCAGGCAAGAAACCTTTAAAAATGCAGGATGTGCTTACGGCAATGATCAAAGCACATGAAATCCAAGGTTGTCTCGCAATCGAAAACAGCTTCAATAAGGTTGGCCTTGATCACGTAGTCCTGGTAAAAGTGGCATCTACAGCAGTAGTAGCAAGCATGATGGGATTAAGTCAAGACGAAATAATTAACGCGGTTTCCCTCGCTTGGGTAGACGGTCAATCTCTGAGAACTTACCGTCACGCACCAAACACGGGGTCTCGTAAAAGTTGGGCAGCCGGTGACGCGACTAGTAGAGCAGTTAGACTAGCGCTAATTGCAAAAACTGGTGAGATGGGATATCCATCAGTACTAAGCGCAAAAACATGGGGATTTTATGACGTTCTATTCGGAGGCAAAGAGTTCAAATTCCAGCGCTCCTACGGTAGTTATGTCATGGAGAATGTATTATTTAAAATCTCGTTTCCAGCGGAGTTTCACTCTCAGACAGCAGTTGAAAGTGCAATGAAAATTCATGACTTGCTGAAAAAAGAAAAACGAAGCGCAGACGATATTAAGAAGATTACGATACGAACCCACGAAGCATGTATTCGTATTATCGATAAGAAAGGCCCTCTCAATAACCCAGCCGATAGAGACCACTGCATACAATACATGGTGGCAGTACCGATACTGCACGGTCGGCTCACAGCTTCTGACTATGAGGATGATATCGCGTCAGATCCACGTATAGACAAACTTCGAGACAAAATTGTTTGCATCGAAGATAAAAAGTTTACAAAGGATTATCACGATCCTAAAAAACGCTCAATCGCAAATGCAGTAACAGTTGAATTTAAAGACGGAAAAAAACTGAAAGAAATTGTTTGTGAATACCCTATTGGCCATAAACTCAGAAGAAAAGAGGGTATGCCAGTACTAGTCGAAAAATTCAAAACAAATCTTGCTAGGAAATTTCCAGTTAAGCAACAAAAAGCTATACTTGATCTTTGCTCGAATAGTAAAAAGTTAGCGGACACACCTGTTCACGAATTTGTGGACATGTTCGTTATATAAGATGCAGTATGAATAATGAAATCTACTCGACACTTGACATCTTGTGTCGAGTAGATCGTTAATCTTCCCCAAGACTCTGAGGCTCTAAATCAATGACACACAACCTGTTCAATTCACGAAAAGAATTCGCATTAAAAAAAGGTAAAAAAGGTACGTTTTACTCGTTGCCAGCTTTAGAAAAAGCCGGTGTTGGTGACATATCTAAACTACCTATTTCGATAAGGATTGTCTTAGAGTCGGTACTACGAAATTGCGATGGGAAAAAAATTACCGAAAAACATATCAAACAGCTTGCCCAATGGAAACCCAACGGCAAGAGGACTAATGAAATACCATTTGTCGTTTCCCGAATTGTACTTCAGGACTTTACAGGTGTCCCCCTTCTCGCCGATCTGGCTGCGATGAGGAAGGTAGCTAAATCAATGAGGAAAAACCCCAAATCAATAGAACCACTGGTTCCCGTCGATCTAGTGGTTGACCATTCTGTCCAAGTCGATAATTACGGTAACAAAGCGGCGCTCGGGTCTAACATGAAACTTGAGTTCGAACGTAATGTTGAGCGATACCAATTTATGAAATGGGGGATGCAAGCATTCGATACATTCAAAGTTGTTCCTCCTGGAATAGGGATTGTTCACCAAGTCAATCTAGAATACCTTGCTAGAGGTGTTCACAAAAAAAATAAAGTTTATTACCCCGACTCTTTGGTGGGCACCGACTCTCATACAACTATGATTAACGGCATTGGCGTGGTTGGCTGGGGAGTTGGCGGCATAGAAGCTGAAGCTGGTATGTTAGGCCAACCTGTTTATTTTTTAACGCCTGATGTTGTGGGAGTGAATCTAAAAGGTAAATTACGGTGGGGTGTTACCGCCACAGATCTAGTCCTAACAATCACAGAAATGCTTCGCGAGGCAAAAGTTGTAGGCAAGTTTGTCGAATTTTTTGGTGACGGAGCAGCCGGATTACCAGTCACTGACCGAGCAACTATTGCTAATATGGCACCTGAATACGGTGCCACCATGGGCTTCTTCCCCATTGATAAAAAAACAGTCGATTTCATGCGCTACACCGGCCGCACTGAAGATGAAGTAACAGCATTTGAAAAATATTTCAGAGCGCAAAATATGTTTGGGATGCCAAAAGAGGGAGAAATCAAATACAGTAAAACAATCGAACTCGATCTCTCACAGGTAGAGCCCTCGTTAGCTGGACCCAAGCGTCCCCAAGATCGTATTCGGCTGGGGAACGTATCCACCCAGTTTAGAGAGCTCTTTTCCGCACCTGTTTCTAACGGAGGATTTGAAAAGAAAAATAGTGATCTGGATAATCGTTACCGTACAGACAACAATATCGATATTGGATCAGGAGATGTATTAATTGCAGCAATAACGTCATGTACAAATACCTCAAACCCAGGAGTATTGGTCGCAGCAGGCATTCTTGCAAAAAAAGCAGTTGAAAAAGGACTCACCGTTAAGAAGCACATAAAAACATCCCTTGCTCCAGGGTCAAGGGTCGTGACTGAATACCTCACCAAGGCAGGATTATTACCTTATTTAGAGAAACTCGGGTTCTATCTTGCTGGTTATGGTTGCACGACCTGCATTGGAAATGCAGGGCCACTTGCAGAGCCGATTGATAAAGCGGTTTTAACTAACGACTTAGTATGCTCAGCAGTGCTGTCCGGCAATCGTAACTTCGAGGCCAGAATTCACCCGAATATTCGAGCAAATTTTCTTGCAAGTCCACCTCTTGTAGTGGCGTATGCAATCGCGGGTACCATGAATAAAGACCTAATGACTGAGCCCTTGGGCATAAGTAAATCGGGAAAACCAATATACTTAGGTGATATTTGGCCCAACAAAAGAGAAATTACAGAGGCACTAAAACATGCGACAGATGCTAAAACTTTTAAGAAACTCTATAAAGATTTAGCAAATGCTACACCGCTATGGAAAAAGGTACCTTCAGCAGAGGGTGAGGTATATAACTGGCCTAAGTCCACTTATATAGCGGAGCCGCCCTTCTTCAACAATTTTGGTATGAATCCCGTAGCTGTCTCCGATATTGTGGGAGCCCGAGCCCTCGGAATCTTTGGTGACTCAGTTACAACCGACCATATTTCGCCAGCAGGAGCGATTAAAGAAAGCTCTCCCGCAGGTCAATATTTACTAAAAAACAGAGTTAACAAAACCAACTTCAATAGTTATGGCGCTCGGCGTGGAAATCACGAAGTGATGATGCGAGGTACTTTTGCTAATGTGCGAATAAAGAATTTGATGCTTCCACTCAATAAAAATGGAGCTCGCATTGAAGGCGGTTATACGCTGTTCCAGCCTTCTAGAAAACAAATGTCTATCTACGATGCAGCGATGAATTACCAGAAATCGAAAACACCAACAATAGTCTTTGGAGGTGAAGAATATGGCACTGGATCCTCAAGAGACTGGGCGGCAAAAGGAACTCAACTTTTGGGTGTGCGCGCAGTTATTGCAAAAAGCTTTGAGCGCATACATAGATCAAACCTTGTTGGCATGGGAGTTCTACCGCTGCAATTCAAAGGAGATGACACAGTTGAGAAGCTTGGAATCACTGGAGAGGAAACTTTTGAAATTTTAGGCATGGATAAACTAAAACCTCAGCAAAACATGACATTAGTTATTACTGCAAAAAATGGAAAACAAAATAAAGTTTCTTTACTCTCCAGAATCGATACATCTATTGAAGTAGATTACTTTAAACATGGAGGGATACTACCCTACGTGTTGAGAGAATTACTCGAAGCGGCATAGTGCATTTATGGCTCGACTGAGTCTCAAATCGCGCAGCAGTGAGGGCAAGAAAGTGCCCTCACGGTCTCAAACTATGCCTGAACCCACTGCAATGATTCGCGTCTCTAAATTAATGTCAGAAAGGGGCATGTGTTCAAGACGAGAAGCTGATGATTACATTGCAAAAGGATGGGTATTAGTTAATGGCAGTAGAGTTGAAGAGCTTGGTACTCGAGCACCTAGTAATGCAAAAATAACGCTCACTCAAAGGGGACTCGGGATCAATAAGGTAACAATATTGATCAACAAGCCTATTGGTTACGTCTCAGGACAAGCAGAGAATGACTACAAGCCTGCAATTAAATTGGTAAAACCTGGTAACCAATTCTCCGATGACAAATCAAAAAAAACATTCATCAGACAACACCTTAAGGGACTCGCTCCCGCTGGACGACTAGATATCGACTCAACTGGACTGCTCGTTCTAACGCAAGATGGTCGAATTGCGAAAAAACTCATCGGTCAAGACTCCGAGGTTGAAAAAGAATATC
Organism: uncultured Burkholderiales Genera incertae sedis bacterium; assembly: GCA_905478365.1. Classification (GTDB taxonomy): domain Bacteria; phylum Pseudomonadota; class Gammaproteobacteria; order Burkholderiales; family Eutrophovitaceae; genus Eutrophovita. Next base: position 1,996 of record CAJQIK010000018.1, on the reverse strand, counting down.
TCGTACGTGTTAGTGGAAACATGATAGAAAATGGTATGGAATTACTTCATCATGGGTTAGAACTCGATGGGAAAGAACTTAAACCTGCCAAGGTATCTTGGATCAATGAAGACCAACTCCGATTTGTTCTGAGAGAAGGAAAAAAAAGGCAAATACGTAGAATGTGCGAGTTAGTTGGTTTAAGAGTAGCTGGCTTAAAACGGGTGCGTATTGGACAGGTAAAGCTATCTAAGTTACCCGTCGGACAGTGGCGCTACCTTGGTGATAAAGAGCTTTTCTAGGCTCGATGAAGATTGTATTAGACACCAATATTTGGCTTGACTGGCTTTATTTCAATGACATCAAGGCCAAACCACTCAAGACACTGCATGAGAAAAATATTTTCGAGATATTAATCGATGAAGCGTGTATGCGCGAGTTATTAACTGTTCTTGCATATGATCGGTTCCTAGGATTGGAGGCAGACCAAACTATCATTGAAAAAGAAGTGCGAAAACTCTGCACCCTAGTAGAAACAAAAACTACCGAAGCTCCTTCATTCTGGTGTCGCGACCCTGATGATGTAAAGTTTCTTGATCTATCTGGTCAGCATAATGTGAATCACCTAATTACTAAAGATTTGCATTTATTAAAACGTAAAAATAGGCGCTCACTTGAAAACGGACATATGAGATTCTCTATATTGTCGCTAGACAAGTTTTTAAATATATTCACCCATATTATCTAACGTAGAAAATTGATTAAAAAATACGCAACGGTCTGTGTATACTTGATTTTTTCATACGAAATGAAACAAACTCCTCTAATTAGCTATGACAATTAAGGCGCTTACATTTGATACCGGTGGAACTATTCTCGACTGGCACTCTGGCTTCAAAGCCGCTTTCCAAAAAATTGGAAATAAGTACGACCTCGATTATGACTGGGGTTCGTTGAGTAATGAATATCGGCGGCGAACGCTGAAACAGATGCTAAACCATGGCGAGCATACTCCAGCAACCAAAAATTTCGATGACGTTCATGCTACCGTCCTTGAGGAGTTAGTAGCCGAAATGCGGTTTGATAAATTTACTGCGAACGACAAAAAATCAATTGCATGGGATGCGCTCCATGCTCTGGATTGTTGGCCTGACTTTCCAGATGCATTAACGAAATTAAAGCAAAAATTTCTATGCGTATCTTTCACGCTCCTCTCCTACCGCGCAATAATTGATACAGCGCGAAGAAACCATCTAAGTTGGGATGCAGTTATTTCCTGCGAAGGGATAGGAAAATATAAAGTTCTTCCCGATGTCTATTTAACTTGTGCGCGCTATTTACAATTGGCTCCTGAAGAATGTTGCATGGTAGCCTCTCACAACTTCGATCTCGATGCCGCAAAAAAATGTGGATTTAAAACAGCGTTTGTTGCACGTCCTAACGAGTGGGGTCATTCGGAACCCCCAAACAAGATTCCCTCGCCCCACCATGATTTCGTAGCGAACGACTTCGATGATCTAGTAAATCAACTTACTTCTTAGTGAATCAATAGCAATTTATCTTAAACATAAAAATTGGTAACGTTCTCAATTTTTTCTCGCGCTGTTCTATATGAGTTGACTGGATGCGATTCATCTCCATAACCGAAACTGATACCACATAAAAGATTACGTCCTGGATCGAGATTCAGATGTTGACGAACTATATCAGGGTAGCTCGCAACAGCTGCCTGAGCGATTGTGTTTATACCTAATTCTTGAGCTAAAAGCATGAACGACGATATAAAAAGTCCACAATCTAGTGCTCCATACAGCCCTAGATCAATTGGAGTTGAAATAAAAACCACATGGGGCGCTCCAAAAAACTTGAAATTATCAAGTAGCTGGTCTTGAGTTTTCTCAACATCACCTTTCCGGATTCCGACAGACTCATATAGCTGCAAACCGCAAACCTTTCTGCGGTCTTTGAACACTCCAACATACTGTTTAGGAAAATCAATATCTGGATTTGGAATATC
>CAJQIK010000017.1 GCA_905478365.1 uncultured Burkholderiales Genera incertae sedis bacterium | reverse complement strand
GGTTTGCTGCATCTCGTACCGTTTGTTCAGCTGAAGTTCCAGTAGCTGTATTTTTTACCGTTTCTGCCACTTGTTCTTCAGTTAACGAAGCGCAACCGTAGAGTGCAAACGAAGTAATAACGCCGCAGACAAGAGTCTTGTTCATAGTCGTCCCAGTCTTTATGTAATTTGTATCTACCGTGTTAATACAACACACCGCAGCCTTAAAAAAGCTTGCTTACGATATTACTTGAAATAATTGAGAAAGTCTGGTTTTTTGTCTTGTAAAAATCAGCTTGATTTTTTTGGCAGTATATTACATATTTATCCTAAATATCTTTACTCTACTTGGATTTCGATTTGGACTTTAGTACCATTTTGGTGCGGATTTAAGCTATACTAGGACTTGCAAAGTCACGCTTAAGCTGACTTGCAAAGTCACGCTTAAGCTTCAAAGAAAGCAACGCGCGGGATAACATTAAGGTATCAGTGAAGGTATGCCTCCACTTTGGGGGTAAGTACAGAAATTAGTTCGGGGGGACGTTTCAGTGGGAAGACCAAAGCTATTAGACAGGAGCCATGTAGTTAACGTGGCGTTGTGCCAGTATTGGCAAAATGGTATCGATTCCGTTGCCATGGCAGATGTCGCGCGGTTATCGGGATATGACCGTGCTGGGATTTATAAAGAATTTGGTGGCGAAAGCGGGCTCGTAACTGAAGTCTTAGCGGCGTATGACGAGGAGTATGTGGCGCCGCGGTGGCCAGTATTGGACGCCTGTGAATCTCCGGCTATGAAGATGAAAATGATCCTTGAAGCTTTTGCTTACGACAATGTCTTGAAGGATCTTTCCAGGTTTGGGGTCAAGGATACTAGTCTGAAGTGGCCTCGACCGCCCGTAAAAGCACGAGGCTGTGCCTATTATGGGATGGTGGTTGCGGACAGCTCGGCTTCTTTCACCGCTAAGACAAAGCGTAAAATTAAGACAGTGGATCAGGCGAACCGTGATTGGTTTGCCGAAGTGATGCGCGACGCGGAGAAGTCAGGTCAACTCAGAGAAGATCTCTCCGCGACTGAAGCGGCCACCTTTTACGCAGATCAGATGCTGCTCCTGCAGACGATGCGTCGCTTGAATTTGAGTAAAGAGCGCATGCTCTCAGCGACGAACATGATCATGAAGAGCCTTTTCAAAGAAAGTGTAATCTCAATTAAACACTGAGGACCTGTGGTTCGTTAGACTCGGCCCAAGGGTCGATGCGCCTCCATCATGGGCACTTTTTTTCGCCAAGTAACCTGAGACCAATCATCTCACCCGTCAAATAGTCCGTTGCTGCATCCGGTGACGTGCCATCTCTTGCCGCATCAATCTCGATATGTGCACCAAATTGTGCGGACTAAATGCGCAAGTTTGGTGCAACCTCGCGCACATCCATTCAATACTGGCTCTAATACGACTGTCTTCTTGGCACGGGTATTGCTTTATAACCAGTAACGAGACAAATAATTGCGGGTCACATTACACACACGCTCGTTATCCGGAGGAGGGTCAGCTAACCCTAATGAATAAGGACTTTAAAAATGTCGATGATTGTGAATAACGCCCTGGGTCATTTCGTGATGTGTTCTGCCGTTTGGTACCAATTGATAAGTGTCTTGAGGAAATATAAAAGCTTGCTTCCTCTTGTGTCCTTGATCGCAGTTCCGGGCGTCGCGCAATCAGACAGTCAACCGACATGGATAACGGATCTCAGTCAAGTCGTGATCACAGGGGTTGAAGGAGATTCATTTGTATATCGTGAATTGATGAGAGATTTGACGCTGGAGGCTGCAGCCATCACCGGCTTGGCACTGCCGATGCGATTGCCCCCTGTGATCTTGGCAGATCAAGATACCGTCGCGAGATATGCGTGCCAGGGCAAATGCAAAGCGCTCGGTGCATTCCATCCTACATACGGTATTGCCATCGTTAGAGATCTGGACCCACTCAAGAATGATCTTGCCCGATCCATTTTGTTACATGAGTTGGTTCACTTTTTGCAGCACGAAAATAAGCTTTTCGCTGGGGCTAATGATTGTATTCGGTGGTTTAAGCGTGAAGCACATGCTTATGCGGCACAGAATAAATTCCTCAGGAAGGTTCAGAGCACAACCCGCGTTGCAAATTCACTCACCCCCAGTTGTCGGATGGGAAGGGGTTAAGAATCATGCAAGACTTTAAGATCCGGTCATAAATATATCTTTATTGGAGATTTTTAGTATGAAGTTTGGGGAAAATCGTCACTGGTCAGTACGGCAGACATCAGTCAAAGTATTATCAATAATAGGTCTTGCTGCATCGACGACTTTGATGCTGAGTGGATGCGGGGATCCTACAAACGTTGCACTCCAACCCCTCGCTAATGAGCCTACTCTCATCACCATCGAAGATACAGGTGAGGAGGCTATCTATATTCCTTCTACACCTGAAACGATTAAGTGGGGTCGTCTACCCAACGCAACTGATGAGCCATTGTTAACCGTCTCGTCTGGTTCGGTTTTGGTTTTTGATACGCTCTCCCATGAGGGGCTACTCGAGGATCAAGGAAGAGATCCTGCCGAGTATTTCGCGTCGCACCGCGTTGACAAAGATGGTGTGCTTGACGATGCAATTGCAATTGCTAATTCATCTATAGAGCATGATTTCTATGAGGACGGACCTCATATTGTGACAGGTCCGATTGGTATTGAGGGCGCGATGCCAGGGGATGTGCTCAAGGTTGAAATATTGAATCTTGAGCCACGGGTCCCCTATGGCGTCATCTCAAATCGACATTATAAAGGTGCGCTCCCCGGGGAATTTCCAGAAACGCCTCGGCCAAAAGAGCCAATTCACAGTCATGACCCCGAAACTTTGGGCAACGTGTCCATCTTTACGCCGACCGAAATTAACGAGGACAGTAATCAGTGGTTTGGTGTGCTTCACAACAAATTCGGTAAAAGAGTCACTTTCCCAGCTATTCCATTCATGGGCATCATGGGTGTAGCCCCGAATTCGAATGAGCCTGTTCACTCGGTACCGCCCCATTTTCATGGTGGGAATATCGATATTAAAGACTTAGGTGTGGGGGCAACCCTTTATCTTCCCGTCTTTGTACCGGGTGCCTTGTTCTATACGGGTGATCCACACATGGCTCAAGGCGACGGGGAGGTGGCGCTGACTGCCCTCGAGCAATCAATTCGTGCAACCTTCAGATTAACGCTGATTACCAATAACGCAGCGGGTACGCCAGCAGGGTCGGGTACCTTAGTTCAGCCATTTGCCGAGACCAAAGATTTTTGGATTACGATGGGGTTTGATCGAGATTTAGATGAAGCTATGAAAAAAACTGTTAGAGAATCCATTAGATTTTTGGAGGAGAAATTGGGAATGGATCGCGCCGTTGCGTTGGCTTATTTATCGGCTGCGACCGACTTTAACATCTCCCAGGTCGTTGACGGCAATAAGGGCATACACGCATTAATTCGTAAAAATGATTTCGCAACGATTGTGGAAGATAAAGAGCAACCTAATGCCGATTGAACGCCAACCAATTGATGACATATTGACCGACTTATTCTTTCGGTATGAGGATGCGCTCGCGAAGAGCGATCTTGTGAAGTTAGAGGAATTTTTTGAGTCTGAGATTAAATTTATTAAGATTGGCATGAAAGGTCAGCGTCAGGGTCTTGACGCATTGAGGGCGCATCATATGCAATTGTTTGAGAGAAGTCATAGCGGTGCAGATGTCTGCTTCAGAGAAACGATCAGTCTCAAAGTTATGAGCTTTGGTGAGGATGCAGGTGTAACGCAGTCTGAATTCGTGGATACTTTTTTGCCGCACGGATATCAATGTGTTCAAACGCTTCTTTGGCAAAAATTCCCATCTGATTGGAAGATTGTTGCTATTCATGAAAGTGTCGAAGTGGATATCCAAGACTTAATAGTAAACGGGACCGCACGATTTGTTAGAGAAAGGCCACAAAAAAAGAGTCTCGGCGTGTCTAAAGGGCTGGGTAATGAACGACCTTAAAGTCATCGTGATGACAGATCTTGATGGCACTTTATTAGATCACGCTACGTTCCAATATGAGGACGTTAAATCATTTATGACTGAGTTGCTCGATAGTGGAATAAGAATCATCCTTAACTCGAGTAAAACGCAGACAGAACTCGAATATTTTTGTAATGGTTTCGGACGAAAGTTGCCCTTTATCTCAGAGAACGGCGCTGCCATACACAATCCGGAAAGTTTGTTTGATTCAAGTGCTAACGGGCCAAATTTTTGTCAAAATTTTGGTAAGCCTGTTTCAGAGTTAATGAGGATTTGGAGCAATAACATTTCGACTGGATTACGCGAACAATGTTTATTCTTAGACGAGACTGAGCGTTCAGTGCAAGCAAGTTGTTTGGGTTTGACTGGGGAGTCTCTAGATAGAGCGATGACCCGGGACTACTCAAAGCCGTTTGTATTCAAGGGTACTGATAGTGAATTTAAAGCACTTCAAAAAAAAGCAAATGAGTTCCAACTCAGTGTATTGCGTGGGGGACGCGTGTGTAATCTGTCTGCCTTGCACGATAAGGCCACAAGTTTGCCCGCGATTCGAGATTTTACGCATTCGAGATCGGATGAGGTTGTGATTATCGGGGTAGGGGACAGCGATAATGATCTAAGTATGTTGGAAGCCGCTGATGTTGCCTGCGTGATACCTCGTAAAAACCAAGCACCTCTAATGGTTGAGAAAAATAAAACGTGTAAAAGGGTGATTTATGCGTCGCAAGTCGCTCCTCTTGGATGGCAAGAGGCTGTCGAAGGCGCGATCGCTTTTCTTAAAACAGAATACAGGGGTCACAATGGGTGATTTT
>CAJQIK010000016.1 GCA_905478365.1 uncultured Burkholderiales Genera incertae sedis bacterium | reverse complement strand
TTTTTACATTTTTTGTTTTCGGTTCATATTGAATAAGCTCAACAAGATTGTTTTTAAAGACAACGTGTCCATCAGTCTGTGCGATATTCTCTCCAATAGTGAACGCTTTTTCCGGGCTTAAATTTAAGGTCCCTCGAGATAAATCTTCTGATAGAAAAGTGAATCCTTTTTGGATGCTCCTACCTTTAGTTTCGATTGCTGTTTCTATTGCGTCTCGATTCGACCAAAAGAAATTTGTCGGCTGGAAAAGAAATTCAATTTGATTGGTGATGAATTCATTTCGTTTGTGGTCTTGAGCGTTCCATTTCGCCTCTGCAAGCGATTTTTGAGTAATGTCCTTGGCGCTCGCTAAGATGGTCTCGCATAAGCCGAACCAGAGCTCTACCGGGTCTTTTTTTGCGCTTACGTGTGATAAGTAGGCATCGTTTATGAGTGTCTGTTGAGTGTCAAGTTGATCTTGCCAAACATTAAGACCGTATAGCTGATCCAAGGCATTTGTAGCATGTGGAGAAAGTAGCTTATGCCAATGTTGGAGTAGCTCACCAAGAGGGGAGAAGTCTTTTGAGTTCTTAATTTCTTCTTCTGATTTTTTTAGAGGTTCAGCGGAGTCCATATGCCAACGCGTGCATTGATTTGCAATGATTGTTCAGTATAGTTCGCTCCGCGGGCTAATGTAAATGGACTACCAGGTCAACTGCGACAATTGTCCCAACTCCAAGCAAAATTAAACAAATCTGCTCAGCAGTTGCTCTGAGGTCTGTTCTTTTATGCAGGCTTGGGATTAGATCGGCGACAGCGATATAAATCATGCTCGCTGCTGCAAGTCCCAAGAACGGAGCTATCAGGCCATCAACTAGCTCGAATGCAAAGTAAGCGACAAGGCCACCCACTAGAGTCGCTGCGCTGGAAATTAAATTCCAAACAAGGGCTTTCTTTTTTGAGAAGCCCGAGTTGAGAAGAATTAAGAAATTACCTACTTCTTGTGGAATCTCATGCGCGGTAATCGCTATAGTTGTGATGATGCCAAGTCGAATATCAGTGAGGAAGGCTGCAGCGATGAGAACACCGTCCACCAGATTGTGAAATGTGTCACCCACAAGAATCATGATTCCGGATCGACCATTATCGGTCGTTACGGCGTCATGACTGTGACCTTCGCAGGCGTCCGCATGGCAGTGTCTCCACAATACAAACTTTTCGAGCATAAAAAAGCCCAATATGCCACCGAGAATAACTGCGGATAAAAGTTCTACGCTTGGCGCTGCTTGTATCGCATGGGGAATAACTTCCAGGAACGTTGCGCCAAGCAACGTGCCAATTGCATAGCTAACTAGTTTTTGGACTGTTGTTCCAGTTGCTCTGAACGAAAACCACGCGGCAGCGCCGACGCTCAACAACGCTCCGACAATAGCGCTTACGATAATCCAGGCTAAAGGTGACATGAAAAACTTTTTAGAATACGAGCGTTATATTATAACCTTTTGTCACGATAATTAGCTCTCTTTTTGTGAATCATCAAGCCATATCATCGCCGCCATGCGGCCGGTCGGTTGTGTTCGACGATGCGAGAAAAATTGATGGGATTGCTCATACGTGCAGTAATTGACGCCGTAAATTTGATTAACGTTAAGTTGTTTTAGCTGATGTGTTGCGATCCCACAAAGATCCGCAGAATACTTACCTTGAGCATGAGGCCGAAAATATTTTTGATATCCGTAATCTAGTTCGAGAAATCTTTGGACTAGATCCTCACCAACCTCGTAATTTTTTTGGCTTATCGCAGGCCCAAGCTGTACAACAAGGTTCTTAGCTGCAGCAGAAAATTGCTTTATTGTATTTTCCAAAATTCCTGCAGCGAGTCCCTTCCATCCAGCATGGGCTGCAGCCACCTCGTCTCCAACAGTATTGGTGATCAACACAGGTAAGCAGTCTGCCGTCATGATGCCGCATACGGTACGTTGTTTGTTGGTGTAGAGTGCGTCAGCCTGCGTGGTAGGTGTTGAATCCTCCGCTTTCACTAACTTGTTGCTATGTATCTGTGTGACCCAAAACGGTGATGACGGTAAAATTTCACTAAGCAGTTCTCGGTTTTTCGATACATGTTCTTGGTCATCACCCACCGAATAGCTGAGGTTAAGCGATTCAAACAGCCCTTTGCTAGCACCCCCCTGTCGTGTGGTAAACACAGCTTGTACGCTCCTGGGTACACTCCATTTTGGCACTAAATACTCACGTTTACTCAATATCGTAGGCCTTTAGTTCAGTAAGAAGCGACTGTAAATCATCTGGTATTTCTGAACACCAGTTCATTAACTCGCGAGTGCTCGGGTGTACCAGGGTCAAACTTTTGGCGTGTAATGCTTGTCGTTGGAACGATAAAGTATCTAATAAAGCGACATGTTTTTTGGTGTTGCCTTTATAGGTTTTATCGCCTAGTAATGAATGTCCAATGGATGTTAGATGAACTCTAATTTGATGGGTACGTCCAGTTTCCAGAAGACATGATAGGGCCGACCATTCTTCACCTCTATCAATGGTAGTGAAGTGTGTCACAGCGTCTTTCCCGTTAGACACAATAGCCATTTTTTTTCGGTTTCTTGGGTGTCGTGCGATTGGCTGGTCGATGGTGCCTCTGTTTGGTGCTTGACCATTGACCAGCGCATAATACTCCCGCCGTACACTTTTTGATTGCAACTGTCGGACTAAGTCTATTTGTGCTTCCAAGGACTTGGCAACGACCATAAGTCCGGTTGTGTCTTTGTCTAAACGATGAACAATGCCCGCCCGCGGAATATTCTTACTACTTGGGTAACGAAATAAAATGCCGTTTAGTATGGTTCCTGACCAGTTTCCACTCCCAGGGTGTACTACCATGTTCTTATGCTTATTTATTATCGCTAAGCTGTCGTCCTCATACATGATCTCCAGTGGAATATTCTCAGGTTGAAATGCAGATTCTTCGCCATCTTGGGTATCTAGAATAATTATTTGTTCGCCACCAAGGACCTTCGTTTTAGGTTTTATGATTTCACCATCAATAAGCAGATTTCCACGTGCGAGCCAGTTTTGTAGACGACTTCTAGAAAACTGTGGAAATAATGACGCTAGCGTTTGGTCGACACGCTGCCCAATGTAAATATTTGGGATCAGAACCTCGTAAGCATTGTCTGTATCACTAACTGACATATAATTGAACCGGCAAAATGAACCTAACTCCTGGATTTATGGTGCAAGTCTTATAATTCATTTTAATTTTATTGAGAGTCAACATTGATGAAAATACGTTTCAGCGCACAATTATTTTTAATTTTACTCTCACCGGTGCTCTTTTTGGGCTGTGCCAGCTTAGAGGAAGATCCTACGATTAATTGGAGCGCGGAAGAACTCTATACAAATGCCAAAGGTCGTCTGGATGATAAATTTTATGATCAATCAATCGAGTTGTACAAGAATTTAGATTTACGGTACCCCTATGGGCCTTTTGCGGAGCAAGGAAAGATAGATATTGCTTACGCATATTGGAAGATGAACAATTCCGCTTCAGCGCTCATGGCATGTGATCGATTTATAAGGGAACACCCTGATCACGAAAATGTTGATTACGTAATGTATCTGAAGGCATTGGTGCATTTCAATGACGACAAAGGATTGTTAGGCTTTTTCGTTCCAAAAAATTTAGCGGAAAGAGATCCAGGAGCTGCGCGCGAGGCTTTTGATATTTTAAGAGACCTTGTCAAAAGATTTCCAGATAGTCGATACGCTGAGGATGCGCAGTTGCGCATGGCTTATCTCGTCAATACTTTGGCGGAACATGAGGTGAGTGTGGCTAACTATTATTTCAGACGAGGCGCGTTTGTTGCTTCGATTAATAGGGCGCAGTCCGTTATTGAAAATTATCCGAGGGCGCCTGCGGCGAGAGAAGCGCTCGAGGTTTTAGCTCTGAGTTATGAGCGGTCTGGGCTGGTTGAATCTAGGCAAAAGATTGAGGCGATCATTGATGTCAATTTTCCAGGACTAAGACAGGCAAAAACAGAGGATGCGGAGCGATCTTGGTGGGAATTTTGGGGGAATAAGACAGAGGACAATCCTTACCCTGAGGGATCAGACCAAGTGGAAGGTAAGTCTTGGTGGAAATTCTGGATCGATGACGGGATGCCTCCAGAGGACAAATAAAAAAAGCCGCCTTAAGGCGGCTTTTTTACGTTGCTGCTGGTTATACGTGTCCGTATGCAATCATCGCGTCAGCGACTTTTACGAACCCAGCTACGTTCGCACCTTGGAGGTAGTTTGTATTTTTACCACCCGTGTTTCCGTACTGCACACAAGAGTCGTGGATATCGCGCATCATATTCTCAAGTAGCGTTCTTAGATGATCAGTGTCCCAAGCTATACGGGCACTATTTTGACTCATCTCTAATCCGGAAACGCCAACACCGCCGGCGTTTACTGCTTTTGCAGGTCCAAATAAAACGTCTGCTTCAATGAAAGCTTCGACAGCCTCTTGATCGCATGGCATATTGGCTGCTTCTGCAACTGCTTTGATGCCGTTTTTAATCATTACTGCAGCTTCTTCTGCATTAACTTCATTTTGCGTCGCAGATGGAACGGCACAGTCGCCAGGGACACTCCACGGACGGCCTTCATGAAATGAGATATTGCTAAACTCATCTGCAGCCTCTGAGATTCGGCCCCGACGAACGTTCTTTAATTCTTTAATCCAATCAATTTGTTCTTGGGTAAATCCGTCGCTACAGTGTATGAAACCACCTGAGTCAGACATGGTTAGAGGTTTAGCGCCTAAATGCAGGCATTTCTCAGCTGCATGTGTCGCGACATTTCCAGACCCTGAAATCAGTACTGTCTTACCTTCAATGGTATCTTTGTGTTGCGCAAACATATTTCTTAAGAAGAAAATGGCGCCATATCCTGTGGCTTCAGTACGCATCTTGGAGCCACCATATTCAATCCCTTTTCCTGTAAGGACGCCGACAAACTGGTTAGTGATGCGTTTGTATTGGCCGAACATGAAGCCGATTTCGCGTCCTCCGACTCCGATATCTCCAGCAGGTACGTCAGTATCCGCTCCAACGTGCCGATATAACTCGGTCATGAATGATTGACAAAATCGCATAATTTCTAGATCTGTCTTTCCTTTAGGATTGAAGTTTGCTCCGCCTTTACCGCCGCCCATTGGTAATCCGGTAAGGCTGTTCTTGAATGTCTGCTCATAACCCAAGAACTTCAGCACTGATTCGTTAACACTCGGATGGAACCTTAGGCCGCCTTTATAAGGCCCGATTGCAGAATTAAACTGTACGCGCCACCCTCTGTTGGTTCTGATTCGTCCCTCGTCGTCCGTCCATGGCACCCGAAACGAAATGACGCGTTCTGGCTCAG
>CAJQIK010000015.1 GCA_905478365.1 uncultured Burkholderiales Genera incertae sedis bacterium | reverse complement strand
TATGGTGCGCAGAATATTAAGTACATACCCTGCCATATGATCCCACCCGAGGCATCGGGGTGGTTTAAAAAAGAAATTAACACTTTGGACGACTTGAAGGGCTTGAAGATGCGGTTCTTTGGGTTGGGTGCGAAAGTTATGGAGAAGTTAGGCGTCTCTACACAATTGTTAGCTGGCGGAGAGATCTTCCAGGCTTTGCAATTAGGTACGATTGACGCAACCGAATTCGCAATGCCATCCATTGACGAGGGTATTGGTCTTTTTCAAGTGGCTAAACATTATTATTTCCCTGGCTGGCATCAACCGGCATCATTCAATGGTGCGTTTATAAATATTGATGTTTGGAATAACTTATCGAAGCAACACCAAGCGGTAATTGAAGTGTCTTGTGGTGACAACATACGTGATGGCCTGGCTCTAGGCGACTTTTCTCAGCCCGCGGCTATAGCTCGAATGGTTGAAAAAGGGGTTAACGTCCATTACTGGAAGCCTGAATTTTTGGAGGCTTTCAAGACTGCCTGGGATGAGGTGGCTGCTGAGGAAATGGCCGTGAATCCTGATTTCAAGAGAGTTTATGAGAATTACATGACGTTTCGAGAAGAGTTCTCTATCTGGAGAGATAACGGTTATATCAGATAAGAGATCGTTAACGAATTAATATTACGAAGGGGGCCTCGGCTCAATCTTTTTTTAAATAGTTTTTTAGAAGTGCGTGGTGATTTATGAAATCTATGTTGGACGTGAGTGATCGTATCGATAGGGTGCTTGACCGTGTTGCAGACACTATTGGTTGGTTATTTATTCTCACAACTATTGTGATTGCCTTTGACGTCGTGACACGAAAGATTGGGTATCAAATGCCCGGCATGGGCTCTACCAAGTTGCAAGAATTAGAGTGGCATTTACACACCGCTTTGTTCTCGTTTTGGCTCGGTGCGGCCTACATACACAATTCACATGTTCGAATTGATATTGCGTACATAAACGCGAAACCAAGAACAATTGTCTTTGCGGAGTTTATAGGATGCCTATTCTTTGCGATTCCTTATTGTTTACTTGCAATATATTTTAGTGCTGACTTTACTTGGGAAGCGTGGGTCGATAATGAGGCTTCACCGTCTTCCAATGGCCTGCCTTTTAGATGGATACCTAAAGGCTGTTTGACGGCGGGATTACTTTTGCTCTTTGCGGGCGTAATCTCGGTATTGATGCGTTCGATTGTTTATTTGTATGGCGATCCGGATCTTCAAGGGCGAGCAACACCAGCTGTAATTGCGGGTAAAGTGGAGGCTTCATCATGAGTTGGTTCGCACATCATATTTCGTTGTTTTTGTTCCTTGTTTTAGCGATCTCGCTTTTTTGTGGCTTCCCTGTAGCATTCGTGCTTGGTGGTGTGGCCATACTGTTTGGCGGGATTGGTATATTGCTCGATATTTTCAATCCCATTCAGTTTTTTAATCTGATGCCGCGTGTTTGGGGAACAGCCGCATCGAATCCGATTATTGTTGCGGTACCCATGTTTATTTTTATGGGTACGATGCTCGAGAGAAGTGGTGTTGCAAAAGACTTGTTGTCAACACTTCAAATCGTAACCAGACGAATTCCTGGTGGTCTGGCGATGTCAGTCACCCTGATGGGTACGATTATGGCGGCAACGACTGGCATTGTGGGTGCTTCCGTCGTTATGTTGACGATGATTGCGCTTCCTTCAATGATGGAACGTGGATACTCAAAGGAGTTGGCGACGGGTACGATCGCATCTGCGGGTACCCTTGGTATTTTAATTCCGCCCTCAATCATGTTGGTCATCATGGGCGACTTGTTGTCGGTTTCGGTAGGGGCTTTATTTGCGGCCTCCATCGTTCCAGGAATGATCCTTGCCGGCCTATACCTTTTCTACATTGGGTTCACCAGTTTTAGAAATCCTGACAAAGCACCGCCCTTGCCTGACGATGTAGGACCTGACTCAAATGCGGAGTTGATCGCTTTAGTTCTTAAGAGTTTTTTCCCGCCATTATTGCTGATTACACTTGTATTAGGATCCATTTTTGGTGGTTTCGCAACACCAACTGAAGCTGCAGGTGTTGGCTGTCTTGGCGCGATGTTCCTTGCTTGGATGAACAAAAAACTTACTATGCAAACGCTGAGAGAGGTGATACGTCGGGCTGGTCTTACCAACGGTATGGTCTTTTTTATATTTTTCGGAGCGCAGCTATTCAGCTATGTGTTCCGTGCGCTAGGCGGCGACGATCTGATTGTTGAGCTATTGGAGACTATAGGTATTGATACTGGGTGGGAAATTTTGACGTTCATGTTAGTTTTAACCTTTTTGCTTGGATTCTTTTTCGATTGGATTGAAATTACATTAATCGTCCTGCCAGTTTTTGCACCAATACTTCAAGGAATCGATTTTGGACCGCATATCGGTGATGGTGGCCCAATTGTCTTCCTGACTTGGTTTTGCGTGATGCTGTCTGTGAACCTGCAGACGTCCTTCCTAACGCCGCCCTTTGGGTTCACACTTTTTTATATGAAGGGTGTTGTTCCGAAGTCGATAAATATGGGGCATATATACCGAGGAATAATTCCATTTGTGCTTTTGCAGTTAACAGGACTTGGTTTAATTATTGGGTTCCCTGAGTTGGTACTTTGGTTGCCTAGAGCCTCCGGATTCCTGATGTAGGTATAGCGGGAGGTAGTGGCTTCCGCATTTCACCACGCTCTTGTCGAAAGGTTCGAGGTATGTTTCTATCCCGATTTTTTTTATTGATATGTTGCTGTTTATCGGGCACCCCGTTTGCTCAAAACCTTGTTGTTGGGGCTGGTGTTGATCCGGACGGTGGTGGGGGAGTGGTGCTCGAGTACCACACAGGGGGTAGTTTCTCTGAAGCTGTATCAAACTGGCCGTGGGCTACTGCAATTAGATTTGATGCCGACAGTGACCTTTGGGCGGGCGCAGGAGTGCACCAGCAATTTGCGTTATCAGAACGGTTTTTTGTTGAAGCGAGTTTTATGCCCGGATATTACAATCCGGAGGATACAGACTTAGGCGGAAATATTCACTTTCGATCGTTAGTCGGGCTCGGGCTGAAGTTTCGCGGCAGCTCGGCTGTCTCAATAACAATTGATCATTTATCTAATGGCGGTTTAACGACCAGTAATCCAGGGTCGGAATTAGTCACGGTGCGCTATACATTCGACTATTAACGGTAACCTTGTAGATATTGTGAGAGGCCCTGAAAAGCTAAAGGCCAAATGTCATGGTTGACGTACTCATTAAATAGGAAGTCCATTGAATATTAACCATATTGTAATTGTTGGTGCAGGCACTATGGGTACTGACCTTGCCGTCAATTTATCCAAATCAGGCGCGCGCGTGACCGTTGTTGGTCGCCCAGGGGGACGCGCTGAGACTTTTAGTGATAGAGCAACAAGCGCCGCCCGGGACTTAGATGTAACACTTGAAAGTTTAGATTTACAGTTGGTATCTGATTTGATGTCTGTAGATTGGTCCTCAACAGACCTCGTTATTGAGAATGTCGTTGAGGATCTGGCTGTTAAACAGAACATATTCAAACAGATAGTTTCTCTTGCGAAAGAAGGAACGGTTATTACGAGTAACTCATCTACATTTGGGATCTCGTCGATTGCGGATGGGTTAAACCAACAGAGTCGTTTTTTTGGCTTACACTTTTTTATGCCGGCGCATTTAATTCCTCTTGTAGAGATCGTTATGTCTGAGAACTCTGACATACAGACAGCAGAAGAAATCAAAAGCTACTTATCCTCTCGTAATTTTGTTCCCGTGATTGTGCGTAAAGACGTTCCAGGCTTCTTGGCGAATCGTATGCAGGCAGCGTTGATGAGAGAGGTGTGGCATATCTTAGAGTGTGAGATTGCGACGCCAGAGGACGTTGACAAAGCAGTCATGTACGGTTTCGGATGCCGCTTTCTTGCTGCGGGACCAGTTATGCAAAAAGAGATTTCCGGTTTAGATGTTACCTATTTGGCAAATTCGAATGTGTTTCCAGATTTGAGTAATGCAGACAAGCCGCCCCTATTTCT
>CAJQIK010000014.1 GCA_905478365.1 uncultured Burkholderiales Genera incertae sedis bacterium | reverse complement strand
TTCAAACTGGTAATATCCACGGTCCCGGAGAGGTGGCAGAGTGGTTGAATGTGGCGGTCTCGAAAACCGTTGTACGTGCAAACGTACCGAGGGTTCGAATCCCTCTCTCTCCGCCATAGTATTATTTATTAGGCTTTATCCTTGTGGATACTACTTGCCAAGACCATGCAACTACAAATGAATAGGAGTAGGACGATATGGGCGCTTCAATCCTCGTCGGTTATATTCTCTTGTATGCGGGGGTAGTTACCCAATCGACAGAGGGTTATGTGGGTATAGAAAATATCCAATTTGATATGGTAAACGGCGGCAAACCAACCCTTTATTCAAGTCGTGAAGAATGCCACGCGGCACTTAAAAAATTAGTTTTTGAAAGACCAAATCAGCACATCTATACCGTCGAACTTCAGAAAAACGGAGACCTGGTCGCTCAATCAGAGGAAGTCGAAAATGAGTTTACCTTTAGCAAAAAGGTGACTTGCTTTGAAATTTGGGATGCTGTGGGCAGAAAAAAAGACTGAGTAATTGCTGAGACTTTATTATCGTTTTTTAAATCGTACTCTTTTTATATCTCTCAAACTACTTATAGATAACGTAACCATGCAGACTTTCCTCTGACGTGTTGTTCAATGAGATAAATTGGGTACATCGATTGTTAGAACAGTGAGAGTCCCTGAGCGAGCTTGATCGTGCTGGGTAAGCAAAGGTATTACGGGCATATCAAGTGGTATATTAATAAATTATCATCCGAGGTTCCCCAAAAAATATCAATATAATTAATTATTTATACAGATGGTACATCGGAGTTTCTCCACCAGCATTTTGCGTGCTGAGATCTCACAAGAATTAATGAAAATACACATAGTTAGCATTTTCGTTTTATTGGCTATCCCGAGCCTTCCTGTAAATGCCCAGCAGTTAGATAATCAGGATGTGGATATCTCATCCGGATCAACGCTATCAAACGCATCCCTTCCTGTTCGGCAACTCACTGGAGGCCCTTTCACCATTAACAATGCGGGTACGATTGAGTCTACTGACGGGGATACGATTAGGTTGGATGTTAGCACCGCGATTACCAACACAGGATTGATTGATGCAGAGGCCAGCAGCAACAGTCAGACGATTCAATTTTTTGAGAATAGTGGTAATAACTCGTTGAGCAATAGCGGTACTATCCGAATTGAGTCGACTGGGGCTTTTTCTCCAGCAATTAAAGTTTTCTCGTCCACTGTTGCTACCATTACAAATTCTTCAACTGGAACAATACAGTCCTCGGGAGCCACTACCCTTGCTGAAGGAATACGGGTGGATGGCGTGGGATCTTTAGTCAATTTTATTACCAACGCGGGGACCATAACAGCGACAGGGTCGGGAGCAGCTCGCGGCATTACTGTTCTTGGGGCTTCCAACAGTATTAATCAGATCAACAATTCAGGCACTATCACGGCGACAGGCGGTAACGGTGTGACGAATGGAATTGTGTTTTTCGGAGGAGGAGGGACATCAGTTATTAACAGTGGCACTATCCAGGCGGCTGCAACAAGCGCTGCCGCCAATGGCATTCGTTTCAAAATCGACCTGACTACGCTCACCAATTCGGGAACAATCACAGGTAGTACGCATGGTGTGTCTATCGCGAGCACTCTAACCAACCTGGTCAACACGGGTGCCATTACAGGAACGAGTGGTTTTGGTATCTCAAATCAAGGAACAATCGTTAATTTCACTAATTCTCAGACTAACCTTACTTATAAAGACAATATTCCATCAAATTATTTCATCCTAATAAATAGTACTGCCAACTACGGCAAAGTAACCTTCACCTCCCCAGAGGGGACAATGAATTTCGCGATTGCGGATGACTCTTCGATTGAGGGTGGAACTTACACTGCTGTGCTTACTGGACTTGAAGCGAGGCATCTTTCCAAATCATCTGGCGTGCAAAGGGTTGGATCAAACGATTTTGGATATAAACTTCACAATTCCACCGGTTCACAGTGGGATTTAGAAATCAGACCTTTATCAGAGGATACCAATTGCACAGTAAATTCTGATGGTACAAATTGCGATAAACGCAATTGCGTCGCATCATTGGTTGAGAAAGGACTTAATGCTGTTGCTGGTGGTAATTTCGCTCATATGAATACCTATGACTGCGACACCTTCGGGAGCTCGGGTCGTTGTTTTTCTCTAGGTGGTCGGCATACCTCCATAAGTGACCCCCGTTCTGATGTCACCGGATTAGTCATGGTCTATGGAAAGAAAGTCTCTGATCATATTCGATGGGGCTCCTTCGTTCATTCAAATGTGTCCTACAACACACCTGCAAATTTCTTGCTGAGTAATAAGACTCCTCTTATTGGTTTCTATGCTGTATGGAACGAAAATGCTGACCATACTGGACTCCAACTTAAGATTGGAAATTCATATCAGGCAATCAACGCAACTATTCTTAGGGAGCAATTAGGTGTATCCGAAGCGGCTCGGGGCGAAACCGTTATAACTGCTAAGGATTTTATCGTAGAGTTACGAAATAATATTAAGGTGTCCGAGAGTGTCACGTTCACCCCATATGGCGCTAGTCGTTTTTCAGATAAGTATCAAAGTGGATATACGGAAACCGACGCTCAATTGCCTCTAACTTTTAATGAAGTTTTTGAAAGCTCATGGGTAGCGATAGGTGGTATTAAATTCAAGAAAAAGACTTATGCTGGGAGCAGTGTTTATGGCACGATCGGCATAGAACAAGATATCTCTCATAATGTCTCTACGCTATCTCCATCGGGTGTATCTGGAATTACGACGGTAGACTTAACTAAGAACCACAACGCGACAAGAGCTGTTTTAGCCGTCGGTTACGATTTAAAGCTTACACATAACGCAATTTTAAGACTGAAATTCCAGTATCAAGAACTACCCTATCAGGATATGACTGAAGAAAACACTTACGTCAGTTATAACCTATTGTTTTAAGGCCATATAACTTTTCCTTGTTCCCTCCCTTAGGTGTGGTTACCTATTCACTGATGGTTTGCCTACATCACAAATTACGCATGCAGGTTCAGCTTTACTATGAGATAACTATATGTTAATTTTTCAACAGTGGGGGAGAACCTAGCGGAAGAATGCCTGGCCTACAGCATTGAGCGCGATTACGTCACAAGCACGATCACGTCAGAAGTTCGATCACGTCACAAGCACGATCACGTCATATAAGTAATGATTTATTGGGTCTAGTTGGCTATACGTCACTAGTCCAAAGCCGCATGCATAGAAGCACAAATTACAACTATTAATTCTAAGCGAGGAACAAGACTATGACCGAAAAGCAAAGACCCTTTGGTGTCTCGATGACAGAACGGGAGATGGATGAATGTTTGCCTGCTGATGAAGCAGCGTTTCGTTCGCCTGTCCCTACGCAAATCGTTTCCAACGGCGAATATAACCCATTGCCACAAACGGCAAAGCAAAAGCAAGTAGAGTCGCTAATTAAGGAAACCGCAGATAAACAAGCTAAGCTTCACAATACCTCACGTCGCAAGTTTTTGGCATCGAGTTCAGGTATGGCTGCTGCTTTCTTGGCTATGAACAAGATTCACGGTCCCTTGTTTGATGTGAATGCGGCCGAACTCAATCCAGATGCTGCAGGCGATCGCCGCGCCACTTACAAGGGCCAATTTATTTTTGATGACCAAACCCACTTTATTCGGGACGATTTCAAAGAGGAAGGTCTACTGGGTCTGACGAAATGGGCTGAGGGTGCCGGTGTCAACCCAAATATCAACAGTGTTCCGACCAATTTGTCCCGATACAAAATGGACAACTACCTTAAAGAGATTTTTCTTGATAGTGACACCACGATCGCTTTGTTGTCCGGTGCGCCATTCGACGATCCTAACTGGTGGCTTCTGTCTAACGATGCGATCCAAAATGCTTGTCGAGCGGTGAACAAAATGGCAGGCAGTGTACGTATGCTGGGCCACTCGGTCATCACGCCCAAGTACCCCAATTGGATGGATGAGGTTGACCGCGCCATCGAGGAGTTAAAGCCTGTATCTTGGAAATCCTACACGATCGGCGATCCCTTTGGCCCCTCTAAGTACGCTTGGCGTCTTGACGATGAAAAGCTCATGTATCCGTTCTATGAGAAAGCCATCAAGTCGGGTATCAATACAATTTGTATCCATAAAGGTCTAATGCCTTTAGATTACGAAAAAGCGTTTGCCGGCACATGGGAAAGCGCCACTGTTAATGACCTAGGTCAGGCTGCCAAAGATTGGCCTGGAATGAACTTCGTCATCTACCACTCTGCACTGCGTCCTTGGTTAGCCGAAAAGCCGGATGTTGAAATGGCCCAGTTTGAAAAAGACGGCTATATCCAGTGGTCCACCGATTTAGCGCGTATTCCAGAGAAATATGGCGTCAACAATGTTTACGCAGAACTTGGTTCAGTGTTTG
>CAJQIK010000013.1 GCA_905478365.1 uncultured Burkholderiales Genera incertae sedis bacterium | reverse complement strand
GGACATTTGCTAAAAATCACCCAATCGGCTATGTACCCATTAGTGATATGCACAGAGCGTCTCACCAATTGGCTGTCTCCTGCTACAGATGAACCTATGGTTTCCCGAGAAGACTTCCGACATTTAATAAAGGTTGGTCAACGCGAAGGCGTTCTCGATATAAAAGAGGCTCAATCATTAACCTCCATGTTTGCCTTCAGGGGGCTGACTGCTCAGGACGTTATGACGCCAAGAACGGTAATAACCTCGCTACACGCTGATCTGACGATCGAGCAAGCCGTCAAAACTCGACCAGTAATAAAGTTTTCACGAATCCCAATTTTTAATGAAGGGCCGGATGACATCGTAGGCTTTGTAAGAAAAGATGACCTTTATCAGCAAGCAGTTAGTGGCGATAATCAGCAGAAAATTAAGTCTTTAAAACGTGAATTATTAAGCATTCCTGGGACTAAAGACCTACCGAGCTTGATGCAAACCATGGTAGATGACAGATACCCGATGGCACTTATAGTTACTGAATATGGGGACCCACTAGGGCTTGCAACCATGGAGGATTTAGTAGAGACAATGCTTGGTATGGAAATTGTAGATGAATCTGACTCCTTTATTGATATGCAAGCCAGGGCGAGAGAGCTGTGGCGGCAACGCGCAAAACTATCCGGATTAGTCGATGAGACAGAGTAGCTTTTTATATCTTAAAAACAAGAAAGAAATTCAAACAATATAAAGCATTGACAAGTCTTCACCTCCAATCAGATACTGATCGTATGTGAGTAACCTGGAAGGGCACTATGAGAACTGTCAGAGAACTAGTTGATGCTAAAGCACACAGGCTTCTGTCGATTGGGCCGGAAGAAACAGTTTATGCCGCGCTCAGCAAAATGGCTGAGCATGACATTGGTGCTCTCATCGTGTTGAAAGAGGAAAGGTTGGTAGGCATATTCTCGGAACGCGACTATGCAAGAAAAATTGTTCTAGATGGAAAAACATCAAAATTAACGTTCGTTTCTGACGTTATGACTCGCAAAGTTGTTTGCGTGACTGCCGATCGGACGGCGGACGAATGCATGGCATTGATGACTGACAAACGCGTACGGCATCTTCCCGTCATCGATCGAAAAACTGTTTTAGCACTTATTTCCATTGGAGACGTCGTGCGTGAGATGATTTCAGATCAACAGCATACGATTAAGCAGCTTGAGCAATACATTATGGGCTAAGTACTACCGAACATCAGTTAGAGTAACGACGTTCCATCTTTCTAACGTTCAACGTGTCTAGCTCTCAACCTGAATAGACCAAACACATATCAAGCATTTTTCGCCAAAATTCTCTGGCCAAAATGTTGAGGCTTCAAGGTCGACGCTGATTTAACTCCTCACGAAGTTGTTTTATTTCAGATCGCAAATTGACAATATCTTCGTGAATTCGATCGTTATCGAGCTTATCATCCTCGCCGACGAAATAAGCTGATATTGCAGCAATTGCCATCGAAAATAGCCCAAACCCAACAAACACCATGATGATAGCAAACAACCGTGAGGGAACAGTCGTCGGCACCAAGTCACCATATCCAACCGTAGACATGGACACAAAAGCAAGCCATAACCCCCCTCCAAATGAATCGATAGTTGGCTCTAGAAGAAAAAATCCCAAACCGGAGAGCAACCAAGCAACTAAAGCAAATCCTATAGCTAAAGGAATACCCCTCGCCAAGAACCATCGACCAGTGGAAAGTAATCCTCTTACTGTCAAAAATAATATTGACATTATTCTAAGGATACGAGCGGCAGCAAGCCAAACTCCGTGCATCAACCCAGATAAGCTCAAAGCGGCGACAACGATAATTAAAAGATTTAACCAGTTATTGGAAAGGTAGCTAGATCGTTGGTTACTTAGCATCAATAGGGCTACAAATTCGCAAGTAAAAACAATCAAAACTGCCCACTCTAGAACATTAAGCAAACGCTCGGACTGCTCGCCCACAGTCTCATCCGCGATTACCACCAGGAAAGGCATCATCACAATCGCCAAGAGAATCATCAATCTATCGAAACGAACACTCCAACTTCGTGCTAGCTCAGAGTCATTTTCAGACACACCACCCAAACCAGCGAGAGCGCTGATTGATTTTTTTGTCATAACCGCTCCATTTCGAAACTCTAACGATACTTTATTAAGCTGATAAACAACTTAATCAGGAAATGACATCAAGGTAACATTTTTTTAACAGCAAATATGCACGCTTACAACGAGATATAGCGTTTATATTTGAGCGGTGCAACACAGTTAAGCTAAGGATTCGACGAATCTTCAGTTGAGCTCTACTAGTTTCTCAGTCGGTACCCAGATGAAAATATCCAGGTAACGATTGCAAAAAGTATGGCGCTAAATAGTCCGATAGCGACTAATGAAAGCCCAACGGGCACATCCGATACACCGAAAAAAGCCCATCTAAAACCTGATATCAGATACACCGCAGGATTGAACAAGGTGATCGTCTGCCAAACTTCTGGCAATATTTTTATAGAGTAAAAACTACCACCAAGGAAAACAAGCGGAGTCAGAATCAACGTCGGCACAATATTCAATTGCTCGAAATTTCGTGCACATATTCCGATAATAAAACCTAAAAGACTGAAAGCTACAGACGTGAGGAACAGAAAAAGCAGCATCACCAACGGATGCTCCACCGTTACCGGAACAAATAGGTAGGACACTGAAAGAATAATCAAGCCGAGCGCAATTGATTTAGTCGTTGCAGCACCAACGTAACCAACCACCATTTCCCAAGGAGAAATAGGCGCTGAAAGCGGTTCATATATTGTTCCGAGGTATTTGGGGAAATAGATACCGAAAGATGCGTTCGCAACTGACTGCATGATTACTGTAAGCATGATCAGTCCTGGCACGATAAACACTCCATATGGCACACTGTCGATCATGGCCATCCGACTCCCTATCGCCGAACCAAAAACGACAAAATACAATATGGTTGAAATAACAGGGGAAGCAATGGACTGCAAGGGAGCGCGGAACGTTCGAGCCATTTCAAAATGGTAAATCGCTTTCATGGCATAAATATTCAAGTCGTCTCCTCAGCCACTAAACCTACAAAAATATCTTCTAAAGAACTCTGATAAGTTTGAAGATCTAAGATTGATACACCCGCCTCGTTTAATGCTGATAAAACAGCAGTCACGCCGGCTTGCTTCATGCTGGCGTCATACTTATATATCAGTCGTGTTCCATTATTTTCGATTTGGATATCGCAGTCAGCAAGCGTTAGGGGTAATTCAGAGATCGGTTGATTGATATCAATCGATAATTGCTTCGTTCCGAGCCGCTTCATTAATTCAGTTTTCTCTTCAATTAAAAGGACTCTACCGCTATTAATCACCGCAATCCGATCTGCGATTTCCTCAGCCTCTTCGATGTAGTGAGTTGTTAGAACTATTGTCACGCCGCTTCGCTTTAGATCCTTGATAACCTCCCACGTTTCCCGACGCATATCTACATCTACACCTGCGGTTGGCTCATCTAAAAAAAGAATTCTAGGCTCGTGACTGAGCGCTTTCGCTATAAGCACCCTGCGCTTCATTCCACCCGATAATTCTCTAATTTGCGTACTTCTTCTATCCCATAACGAAAGTTGACGTAGTATTTTTTCGATATAACCAGGATCTGCCTTCTGACCGAACAGGCCACGTGACAGCTTGACCGTCCCTAGGACCGTCTCAAACGGTTCCAACATCAATTCTTGTGGAACTAACCCAATAATGGAACGTGCTTTGCGGTATTCACTGACGACGTCACATCCATCAATACTTACAGTGCCCTTAGTAATTGTTGTAAGTCCACAAATTATTGAAATTAGCGTGGTTTTTCCCGCACCGTTAGGCCCCAACAAGGCAATAATCTCACCCGCAGCAATTTGAGCAGAAACATTATCAAGAGCGAGATACCCATCAGCATATTTTTTTGTCAAATTTTGAATGTCAATAATAGGTTCCATAGCAGCTTTTTAGTTTTCATCATTACGTGTTCGTGAAGATACACGGTTTATGTGACAAAACTTAATAATTAACGTTCCAGCCACTTTTATAACTCTCGCTAATGGTTACTTGCGTATTACACCCAAAGTCACAGAGTCAACATCGGTAAGATTGATACCCAAGCCCTGCAAACCATACAACTCATTACGTTAAACAAAATAATCCTGGATTGGTTATCCTTTGATTACTGGTAGCAGTTAGAAAAATTTCACGTTAAATACAAACCACAACAACCTCGAGACCACGTTAGTCGCACATGAGCCACGATAATCACTCGATTGATAAACCCAAAAAAATTATCGTAGAGAATCTCTACAAGATCTTTGGCGATTTGCATCAAGAAGTCATCAATCTTTTAGAGAAGGGGCTGACTAAAGACGAAATTCTTAAAAAAACTGACAGCATCGTTGGTGTCTGTAACGCGAATTTCTCTATCAATGACGGCGAAATTTTCGTTGTCATGGGTCTCTCTGGCTCAGGAAAATCTACTTTAGTAAGGCTCTTAAACCGCCTAATCGAACCCACATGCGGCCAAATTTACTTTGATGGTGTTGATATTCAGAGTTTCTCAAAAGAGGAATTAATAGAATTCAGGCGCAAAAAAGTCAATATGGTGTTCCAATCATTTGCATTGATGCCACACATGAACATTATTGACAACACGGCATTCGGCTTAGAATTAGCTGGTATACCCGTCAAAGAGCGACGCGCAACGGCATTAGAAGCACTAAATCAAGTAGGGTTAGAAGCGTTTACTCAAAACTACCCTGATGAACTCTCTGGTGGAATGCAACAACGAGTTGGGCTCGCAAGGGCACTCGCCTGTAATCCATCTGTCATGTTGATGGACGAGGCATTCTCGGCACTTGATCCACTCATCCGGGCAGAAATGCAAGATGAACTGCTAAAAATTCAAGCAATAAAACGTCGTACGATCGTATTTATTACGCATGACCTAGATGAAGCAATGCGAATTGGCGACCGAATTGCAATTATGGATGGTGGACAGATCATCCAAACTGGAACGCCTGAGGAGATTTTAAAAAACCCGGCTAATGATTACGTTGCTTCATTCTTTCGAGGCGTTGATACAGCTCATATCCTAACTGCCAAAGATATCGCGATTAACTCTCAAGTTGCCGTAATTCGAAACGATCAGCAAAAATTACACGTAATTTTAAAAAGATTAAAAGAGACAAATAACTCCTTTGGCTATGTACTCGATCTAGAGGACAATCTAGTCGGTGCGGTAACGGAATTGAGCTTGACACAAGCCATAACTAAGGACCCGGACCAAGGGATAGAGAAGGCGGTCGTCTCCAAAGTCGAGACTTTGCACGAAGACACCTCACTGAGAAATTTGATTAGCGTCGTTTCGTGCTCAACTTACGGTGTTCCAGTGATCAATCAATCAAACAAGTACATCGGGTGTATCACAAAAACAAGTTTACTCAACACCTTGGATCAAAAATTAGAGAAAAAAAATGGCTGATCAAACAGACGCAAATTTATTAAGCCCAAATAAAGTCAAAGACCCTTGGGGAGACCAACTCGAAGGGATTACAAAAGGCGACGGCAATGCACCGCTTGATGCCTGGGACTCATCTGACTCCAGCGTACAAAACTCAAGTCCAGAATGGCTCTTATCAAACGAGACCGATGAGAAAAACTTTAACCTCTTCGATCCTTTTGTCCAGACCTCGATACCACTAGATAAATGGACAGAAATTGGACTGGAGTGGCTAGTTGCTAATTTTCGGCCCGCGTTTCAAGCTATCCGCGTCCCAGTTGACGCCATACTATCAACAATAGAAGGAGGTCTATTAGGGGCATCGCCCCTACTGCTGATTATTGCGTTTACCCTTTTCGCATGGCAACTGACAACTTTGAAACTTGCTGCCGGAACATTTGGAGCGTTTATTTTTATTGGTCTAATTGGTGTGTGGTCAGAGGCAATGGTGACCCTATCGTTGGTTCTTACAGCCGTCATCTTTAGTCTACTCATCGGACTTCCGATCGGCATTTGGCTGGCTCGATCGAATAAGGCCGCTGCCGCACTCCGTCCAATTTTGGATGCAATGCAAACCACACCGGCTTTTGTCTACCTTGTTCCGATTGTTATGCTATTTGGTATCGGTAACGTACCCGGTGTAGTTGTAACAATTATCTTTGCCCTACCACCGATGATTCGGCTAACAAACCTAGGGATTCGCCAAGTCCCAGCCGACTTAATTGAAGCCTCTCGCTCTTTTGGTGCGAGTTCTAATCAGCTACTTCTTAAAGTTCAACTGCCGCTAGCTATGCCTACAATCATGGCAGGAGTTAATCAAACGCTTATGCTTTGCCTCTCCATGGTCGTGATTGCTTCGATGATCGCGGTTGGCGGGCTTGGTCAGATGGTATTGAGAGGCATTGGTAGGCTTGACATGGGCCTAGCAACCGTCGGGGGTGTTGGTATCGTACTACTCGCTATTGTGCTGGATCGAATTACACAAACCATGGGAGAGAAAAAACGTATTAAAGATATTCGGCACTGGTATCAAGCTGGACCTATCGGCGTAGCTCGAAGAATATTATTAAAGAAGCGCTAAAGACTATAAACTGATATGTCATCCACATTAATTGAAATGATCAAGAAAAGGTTAACTATGAAATCAACGACAACCGTTCGATACATTGGAGCTTTTATTGCGGCGATAATTAGTTTTAGCTCTTTTTCACATCACGCGGCAGCTGATGGCCTTATGCCGGGGAACGGAATAGTGATTCAACCGGGGCAAGAAAATATAGATGGCGAAAACTTTCAAACCATTATAATAATCAAAGCTCTAGAGGAACTCGGATACGATGTTAAAAGCGTCCAACACACTCGATATCCTGTACTCCATGTCGCTATTGCTAATGGCGACATTACGTTCATGGCTGACCACTGGAATCCACTGCATCAATCATTCTTTAATGAAGCTGGAGGCGACGATAAATTAAGTCGCTCTGGTCAATACATTTCGGGATGCGCGCAGGGATATTTAATCGATAAAAAAACTGCAGATAAATATAACATCACCAACATCAAACAATTAACCGACCCTGAAATAGCGAAACTTTTCGATGCAGATAATGATGGCAAAGCCGATCTAGCTGGCTGCGTTCCTGGTTGGGGTTGTGAGCGTGTTATTGAACATCAAATGGATTCATTTGATCTTAGATCGACAGTCACCCACAATCAGGGCGAGTATTCAGCGATTATCGCCGACACAATCACACGATACAAAGAAGGTGAATCCATTTTGTACTACACCTGGACCCCTTATTGGGTATCTGGCGTTTTAGTGCCTGGGAGAGACGTCACCTGGCTTGAAGTACCCTTTTCAGCCCACCCAAACAATGTCAACACAGAACTTAAAAATGGTAAGAATTATGGATTTGAAGCGAATACACAAATGATTATTGCAAACAAAGAATTCATCACAAAAAATCCCGCAGCCGCAAAGCTTTTTGAGGTGATGAAACTATCAGTAAACGATATCTCTGCCCAAAATCTTATAATGAAAAAGGAGGGTGAAGGTGGCTGGGAAGCAGCAGAACGTCACGCAGACTCTTGGATTAAAGCCAATCAAAGAACCTTCGACGCTTGGTTAAATGCTGCCCGATCAGCCAAATAAACGTTATAAATTTTTGGGAACTCAATAGCCCCGTTTATGCAATTACCGTTTATCAGGAGACGACCCTAAATCTCAGAATTACCGACTTACATTAAAATCAATGAAAAAAAATTTATCAGAAAGTGATAAGAGTGAAATTATCGAAATGGCTCTATCTGATCACGCAAGCTTCAAGAACATCAAGGAGGTTCACGGCCTCAGTGAAAGCGAAGTCAAAGCGCTGATGCGAAGTAATTTAAAGACTGGCTCGTATAAAGCGTGGAGGAAGCGCGTACGCACATTTTCAGATAGACGTGAAAATTACAAGTAGAGCTCAACCCAACACTGGTGAGAGCCATTTTAAACTCTCTCCTTTTTCCTCTCCCCGCGACTGACTATATGCCGACACTTGATCTTCGCCAATGGTCCCGAGCATAAAATAGCGCGCGTCCGGATGAGCGAAATAAAATCCACTAACGGATGAAGTTGGCCACATGGCAAGGCTATCAGTTA
>CAJQIK010000012.1 GCA_905478365.1 uncultured Burkholderiales Genera incertae sedis bacterium | reverse complement strand
CCACTAAATGCTCGCTTGAATCAACCAGGACGAGTTGAGCACCCTCAGACGCATAACGCCTCGCGATTTGCTCCCCAATACCCCGTCCTGCTCCCGTGATAACAGCGACAACCCCGTTTAACCCATGCATAAATTCCCCTAAACTTCTCTTAATGCAATATCTGGCCTCTTAAGATGCCAACGAGTTTTAGTTTGAAATGCTCGAGCGATATTTAAAATCTTAAGTTCATCAAATGGTCGGCCATAAATCATAAGGCCGATCGGCAACCCTTGCGCATTAAAGCCACAGGGGACTGTCACCGCGCTCAAATTAAGTATATTTCCAATAGCTGTATTACGTAAACAGCTTACATTAATTTTTGAGTAAGCCTCAACGCTGGATTGGCAGTTAGCCAGGGTAGCTGGAGGGATCATGACAGTAGGCACAAGCAAGGCGTCCGTGGCGTCAAAAAAATCAATTGCTTGCTTCCTAAGTGAAGTAAGACCATTTTGAATATCCAGATATTCGATAGCGGTTACATCTCGCCCCTTGATTATTCGATGAGAAACTACAGGGTCAAGTTCATGAAAATACTCATCGACCCACTTTCGATTTGAGTAATAAGCCTCAGCCGCAATCACTAACCCTTTCGGATTTAATGCCAGGGCAGCATTTGCTGCATCGAATGACCCGTGTTTGATACTGGCTCCTAAATCCGAGAATACATTACCCGCCTCTAAAACCGACGCTTCAACCTCTGAGTCACAGTTCTCAAAAAATACAGTTTCGGGAAATACTAACCGGCATCCAGCCAAACAATCCGAGGACTCATCGCTTTGCTCTTCTATCAGAGGACGGAAAACTTGCATCGATGGGTCTTCGGGATCTTTCGCTGCCATCACTCGATAAACAGCTTCTGCATCTGCGGCATCTCGAGTTAACGGTCCGACTGAATCTAGCGTCCAACTCAAGGGGAAAACTCCTCGACGGCTAATTTGTCCGACCGTAGTTTTTAAACCAGTCACGCTATTAAAAGAGGCCGGGATTCGCACCGAACCGCCAGTATCACTACCTAGAGCCATCGGAACAAGACCTGCACCAACAGCAACGCCTGAACCACTGCTGGACCCGCCTGGCACGTGGTGCTCTTCTGCCCAAGGATTGACCGGCGTCCCGAGGCTATTGTTGACTCCGACCCCGCCATAAGCAAATTGAACTGTATGAGTTTTCCCGACAAGTACAGCGCCAAGAGCTTTTAAGTGAGAAACAATAAAAGCATCACTTTTTGGCACATTTTCACTTAGTAAGTCTGTACCCGCGCGAGTCGGTACCCCGGCCACATCATAGAGATCTTTAATTGCATAAGGAATTCCATGCAAAGGACCATAATCAATGCCTGCATTGAGGTTTGCATCGGCTTCCCTTGCTTCCTCCAACGCTCGGTTCTCGAAAATTTCAACAAACGCACGAAGAGCCCCATCGTACTTTCTGATCCTATCTAAATAAACTCGAGTTATATCCTCAGAACTCAGTTCTCCGGAACGAAGTTTTATACCAAGCGCAATAATCGACGAAAACGGATCGAATGAAGTCATAACGACAAGTCCCCTTGATAAATGAAAATTTCCCCAAATACATCATAGCTAATACATACCAAGAGTACCTAAGTACCAAGAATAAGTGGTATCACCTCATTGATCGAGTCTCTTAAAACTCCATCAGCTACGTCGTCATACTGTGTCGCTTGATTATTGACGATAATTAACTGAGCACTAGCAGCTTTGGCAACATCCACAGCACCTGCGATTGGAAAAACCTGCAACGTAGTGCCAACGCACAACAATAAATCACTATTTTTCACATAATCAAATGCCATAGCGATCTTGGTTTCATCGAGTGACTGCCCAAAAGAAATCGTATCGCTTTTCAAAATACCGTTGCATTCCAAGCAACTCGGATCTGACTCTCCACTACTTACACGAGTAAGCTCGTCTTTCATTCTGGTTCTCTTTTTGCACGACATACATACAACGTAATGAATCGTGCCGTGAATCTCAATAACCTTACCGGGAGTATTTCCAGCAGCTTGATGAAGGCCATCAATATTTTGCGTCACTAAACACGTGAGCTTACCTGTCCCCTCAAAAGCAGCAATCGCGTCGTGCGCACCATTGGGTACCGCGGTTAACGCAGGATGTTGTAAGCGCGACTGCCAAGCGAGACGCCGTACTTCAGGATCAGACATATAAAACCTGATATCAGACATCTTCTCAGCAAGAGGATTTTTCGTCCACACCCCCTGAGGACCTCGAAAATCGGGAATTCCTGAATTAGTCGATACCCCCGCCCCTGTCAAAATAACGATGTTAGATGCTTCTTGAATCATTGCCTTAGCACGTTCAATATGTGACTTCCCTGAAATCATTACGACTGACTGATCGCCCTGAAGAGGTACGGCAAACTTTTATCAAGCCGGTAATCAAGATCTGAATGATTATCGTCAAATTCCTCGTAAACATGTTTCACGCCGCAATCATTCAACCGCTTAGACAATATCCTCGTTCCGTAGTGGATAAAATACTGATCACTGGTCCCACACTCTATCCAAATGCCTCTCAGCTGCTTTAAGTTACCGTTAAAACGCTTTACAAGATGAATCGGATCATGGGCCAACCATCGTTTCCAACGTAATTCAATTAACTCTCCGGTATCCATGTCAAAAGGAACTCTAAAACCAACCGATGCGCTTGGGTCCGGATCGTATGTCGCGGCCATACAAAGACTCATCAAGCAATGACCATCAGAAAATGATATTTTTTCTCTCGACCAGACAGATTTTAAAAATCGTTTAATTCGACCATCATCCAGCCCTTGCGAGACAAGCTCACGCCGAGCCTTCTCCTTTTTTGAAAACTTCTTGGATGAATAGTCGCCAACGGCATACTTCGCTAATGCATCTAGAGTACTTGGCCAGTCTCGACGATAGACAAAGTCAAAGTAAGCGTCCCCAGAAAGATTCCCGATCGCACCCCAGACATCTGGATGTTTCATTCCCTGGAGCATCGCTCCATAGCCACCAGATGATTTACCAAAACAAGCCCTATACTTGGCGGCCGCTTTAGTCCGAAAATTGTCATCGACAAAAGGTACCAACTCTCGAGTGAGGTAATCATCATAGGCACCCAAGGCGGAGGAATTGATATATTGATTACCTCCAAGAGAAGTAAAACAATCAGGAAATACGGCAATCACGGGGCCAATCTTTTTCTCAAACACTAAACGGTCTAACCGCTGTGGCATGCTTTCCCCAAAGGGCTTCCAGTTGAGGCGAGCGGGACCAGAGGATGTAAATCCCGCTAAATCATAAAACACCGGATATCGTTCATCAGGCTTTGATGCGTATCCTGGAGGTAACCAGACCATTAGATCCCGGCGCCAAGGGTCTTTGAGGGGGTTACCTCGCAAAGCGTCGGAAACATGCTCAAGCCTTACGATCTCTCCCTTGGGATGCTTCATTCTCTTTAAGCTCATTCAGCGCTTTCGACATGCGTACGCTTCAGACATTGCCTGGCGGACTGCATCGGCACCAGATAAACGCTCTAAATTAACATCGGAGTTTAAATATAATCGTACCGTTTCCTCAAGATCTAAGCGGGTAACCGATTGCGGCGTACAAAAAAACAACTCATTAAAAGCATCATGGATACCAAGTACAAATGCACTAAATTGCTTATTTCTTGTGGTATCCGATTGAGCCACCCAGCCTCGAATTTCTGATAAGGACACGAATTGTTTTTGTATCTGTGCCGCACTTAACGACGTCGTGCCGATTGTAAAAAAGAAAAAAATCAGCGCTAAACGTCTTACCCTCAACGACATACCTTTAACCTCCTTTAAAAAAACTTAAAACCCAACACCATATTGTTATGATGAGTTACTCGCCCTGTATTAACTCATCATTCTGCATAACTTTAAAAATGAGGCTTCACTCTAAGCGCTGTCAAGAAATTAGCTGCCAATAGCCCTGGAATTTTGATCCATCTATTTCGAACTAGAAGATTAAATTATTCGGCCTCTTTTTCAACAAAATTATTGTTCCTAAATCGAACGAAGACGCCTCACAAAGTCTGCCGTATGAGCGCCTATTTCATCAGGACTATCTTCCTGAATAAAATGTAATCCAGGGACAGTCACTTCGGTTTGGTTTGACCACTGGCGACAAAGTTCACGCTGTCTTCCAACAAGGATAGACCCAGGTTCCGCATTAATAAAGAGCTTAGGTATTCGGGAGGTTTCAAGCCATTGAGAGTAGTCTTGAACAACGCGTACGACGTCATCGGGCTTACCATCGATAGGAATCTGCCTCGGCCAGGACAAGGTTGGTCGTCTGTCTTCTCCTGGAGATTTAAACGGTCTACGATACTCATCCATCTCGGTATCTTTTAATTGGCGCAAAATAGACCCTGGAAGCACGCGCTCAACAAATACATTCTTATCTAGGATCATCTCCTCTCCCGCAGGAGACCGAAAACCTTGAAAAATTTTACGCGCATTTTCAGGCCAGTCATTCCAACTCATAGCGTCGACGATTGCCTCCATGTAGACAATCCCCTGCACTCTATTTTCATGTTTGCGCGCCCACTCGAACGCTAGAGCAGACCCCCAATCATGCACCACTAAAATGATACGGTCGCCCAAGTTTAATTTGTCCCAAGCGGAAAAAAGATACTCCCTTTGCTCCGAATATGTATATCGAGTGTGATCTGACTCTGATAATTTTTCAGAATCTCCCATTCCGATCAAATCGCATGCGACAAGCCTACCAATACCCTCACAATAAGGCATGATATTGCGCCACAGATACGATGAGGTTGGGTTGCCGTGCTGAAAAACTATCGAATCCCCTTGCCCCTCATCAATGTAGGACATTTTCTTTCCATTTACATCGATCGTCTTCTTAGTCGCAAAGGGTAAATCACTCAGCATTTTCATATCTCCTGTCTAACGTCCTTCAAAAGTAGGTTTTTGTTTGGCTACAAATGCAGCAATTCCATCCTGAGCATCTTTAGTTCCTACCATCCGAGTAATTTCCCTAGTCTCCCTCTCCATCTGTGACTCAAGGGTGTCATTAGGAGACATAAGCACCAATCTCTTAACACCACCATGCGCAAGTGTAGGGCCTGCAGCAATGTCTTTCGCTAGCTGATCAACTTCTTTATTCAAATCAGCTGATGGGACCACACGATTAACAAGCCCCCAATCTAGGGCCTCTTGAGCTGTGATCGTTCGATTTGTTAAGTACATCTCAAGTGCTCTTCGACGTCCAATCACCCGTGTTAGAAAATAGGTTGAACTTCCATCCGGTGTAAGTCCAATACGTGTATACGCACTAGTAAACTTAGCCGTATCAGAAGCTATGACTAGGTCGCAACATGCCGCAAGGCTTAATCCGGCTCCGGCTGCAGCGCCATTCACTGCAGCAATAACAGGTGCATCCAGCCAAGCTAATCGAGAAATAGCAATATGTAAATAACCTGTCATTTCACGGACCAAAGCTTCTAAACGATCCTTGTTCGCATGAAATTCACCGATATCTCCACCGGCACAAAAAGCTTTATCGCCACTACCTGCGATTACAACAGCTCTCACATTTTTGTCGCCTGCTATCAGATTAACAATATCGTGAAGGTCTACAGCCGCCTGGCCATTTATCGAGTTAAATGAATTTTCACGATTGATAGTGATTCTCGCGATGTTGTCTTTAACATCAAATAACATAGTCTCAAATTCCACTTGTTCCTCCAAATTTCTTGTTTTTTTTACTTGCTCTAAATTAAAGCAAAATCTTAATCTTTCACATTAATCTTACGACACACAGAAATCTTTTGCGCAGCAATTATTCATATTGCGATACGATGGGAATGATTAGAGATTCTACCGAAGTAACATCCAATCGCTGATGAAAAATTATTGTTGCATCATGACCGAATCTCGACCCACTCGCTCAAGAGGTATTCATAATGTCTACATTTAACAACTTCATCCCCAGCGGAGTTATTCCTGCCACCTTGTTGCTTCTCAACGAAGACCTCACCATCGATGACGTTGCCACCCGTAGGCACACAAAAGATTGTGCTCAGACACCCGGTGTTTCTGCAGTCACTGTCAATGGTCACGCCTCTGAGGTGCACGCCTGTTCATTTGAAGAGCAACAACAGATTCTCGATTCAACCATGGAGGAAATTGGTGATCAAATTCCCGTAATCAATGGTGTTTATGCTGATGGAAGTCAGGAGGCTGCAAGAATAGCGAAAATGGCTGCCTCAGGCGGCGCCTCCTGCTTATTAGTCTTTCCGCCAAATACGATGGCAATGGGTGGCCAATTACGCCCAGAAATGGCAATCGCCCATTTTAGTGAGATCGCGAATGCAACGGATCTACCATTGATCTGTTTTCAATATCCGATGAGTACCGGACTGGGCTACCCTTTTGATACGTTGCTGAAACTATTCGATTCGGTCCCAACCGTGAAAGCAATTAAAGATTGGTCGAACGATCCGATGCTCCACGAGAGGCATATAAAAATCTTTCAATCTCTTTCAGACCCCATCAATGTCCTAACAACCCACAGTTCATGGCTAATGGCCTCACTAAGCATGGGCGCAAATGGACTTTTATCTGGAGCCGGGAGTATCATTGTTGAACTTCAAGTCAGCTTATTTCAGGCGATAAAAAATAAAGATTTAGAGCGGGCCCAAGCAATAAACGATCGAATATTCCCTTTAATGCAAGTATTTTATTCGGCTCCGTTTCTCGATATGCATAATCGAATGAAAGAAGCGCTTGTTCTACTTCGTCGCACTGAAAAATCTTACGTGCGTCCGCCTCTGTGTAAACTCTCCACATCCGAAATCGAAAAAATAGCTATAGCCCTCAAAACTGCTAATTTGGGCGCGAATGACAAATTCCTATGAAAACATAATCTCTAAGGAGCTCAACGCATCTGAACACTCCAGACGAACACTATAGTTCCTTTGATTGTTTCTAAGGTATACTTCGGACAGTTCGCAATCGATTCTATTTTAGGAACAATAAAAGCGAACATCAGTTTTAAAATGGATTCCAAATACAGGGAGATATTTATGGCCGCATTATTTCAATCGCTAGGAAAGACTGTCATTGCTGGAATAGTCATTTTGGTAGCGCTTCTACTTATTGCATCAAGTACGGGAGACTCCGCCAGCATGTCCCATGCGTGGGGAATATTCATTATGAGGTGGTTGCATGTTCTATCTGGCGTAATGTGGATCGGACTACTTTGGTACTTCAATTTTGTACAAATACCGTCAATGCCAAAAATTCCTGACGAGCATAAGCCAGCGATCGGTAAGGTGATTGCGCCAGCAGCTCTTTGGTGGTTCCGATATGGGGCGCTTGCTACAGTAGTAACGGGAGTAATACTGGCTTGGGGAAATGGCTATCTAGCTAACGCTCTAGCATTTGGTGAAGGTCATTTGGCAATTGGTATCGGCATGTGGATGGCATTGATCATGGCCGCTAACGTTTGGTTCATCATTTGGCCAAATCAGAAGAGAGCGCTTGGTATTGTCACTGTTGAAGCAGACCAAAAGGCTGCCTCTGCAAAAATAGCTATGATGGGGTCAAGGTTTAATACCATGCTCTCGATACCGATGCTTTACATGATGGTCGCGCAACAAAATGGAGGTGGCGCCTTAATTTGGTGAAGTCTCTTAAAATCCTTCAAAAAAGGCCCACATTTCTGTGGGCCTTTTTATATTCGATTTGATTAATGATCTCAATTTACCGTCTCAGATGAAAGAAAAGTCGATCTCTGGTCTTTCTCCGCTGACCATATCCGCAATCGCCGATCCAGAGCCACAGGCTAAGGTCCAACCCAATGTTCCATGGCCGGAATTTAAATATAAATTACCAAATTTCGTGCGGCCTACTATTGGCACACTAGATGGCGTCATTGGTCTCAAGCCAGCCCACTTTTTAGCGCGCTCATAATCCACTCCTTGAGGAAATAATTTTTTCACCCGCTTGAGAATTCCCTCACAACGCTCATCGTTAATAGACCGATCAAAACCATTCAACTCAGCGGTACCTGCCATTCTTAAGAAGTCACCTAGACGTGACATTGCAACCTTTCCATTTTCATCCGTGATACAAACCTTCGGTGCCAAACTTGTATCAGTGACCGGTGCCGTCAAGGAATAACCCTTAACCGGGAATATCGGAACACCCAAACCGATTGGTCGTAATAAAGCATCGGTTACGCTACCGGTAGCCATAACATAAGCATCTGCACGCCTAGTCGTTCGTTCTCCATTTTCATCAATTAGTTGGACGCCACTAATCACGTTGTCTGATCCAACAAAACCAATCAATTTTGTGTCGTAAGTAAAAGTTACGCCGAATCGTCGGACACACGCATCCTCCAGCTCACGCGTAAATATATGAGCATCTCCCGATTCATCATCAGCGGCATAAGTAGCACCCACGATAGGCAACGAGGATTGTTTTAAAGCAGGCTCAATGCGAATTAACTCCTCAGTTGAACACACGGACATATCTAAGCCATATTCCATCAAAGACGCAAGGCGGAGATTCGCGGTTTCAAATTCAGCCTCATCCGTATGGATTTGCAAAATGCCTTTTGTAACCTGATGATACTCAAGCCCTTCACTGCTCCGAAGCTCTTGCAAACATTTTCTGCTGTATATGCCTAGTCTCAATATATCGAGCATATTTTGTTTGGTTCTACTAGGGAAACACTCCAGTAGGAAACGCAATCCCCAAGCCCACTGCCTGAAGTCGGCCTTCATACGAAAAAGTAGCGGCGCATCTTCACGGCCCAACCATTTCAGCACTTTGATTGGCGCACCTGGATTAGACCAAGGCTCTGATTGGCTCACAGATATCTGCCCGCCGTTTGCATAACTGGTCACCAGTCCGGAGCCCGATTCCTGATCGATGACTTCCACTTCATGACCACGTTTAGCAAGAAACCAGGCCGTAGTCATACCCACTACACCTGCACCAATAACCAAAACCTTCATGTTATGTGTATACCCTCACGTCAGAATTATTGAGCGACCCAACCACCATCAGATAAAATATCTGTCCCCGTTATAAAAGACGCGGCATCAGTGCACAGAAATTTAGCGATATCTCCAATTTGCTTAGGATCACCCCAACGGTTTAGCGGGACGTTCGATAATAATTCACTATTTTTAACAGGATCTGAACTCAAAGGAGTAGTCAAATCTGTCTTATAAAAACCAGGGCTGATCGCTACAACATTAATGCCATCCGCAGCATGCTCAAGAGCCATTGTCTTGGTAATTGCAAGCACACCATGCTTAGAGGCGCAATACGCTGATCTACCAGCACTACCAACATTTGCCATGATCGA
The DNA here is from genome assembly GCA_905478365.1 of uncultured Burkholderiales Genera incertae sedis bacterium. Classification (GTDB taxonomy): domain Bacteria; phylum Pseudomonadota; class Gammaproteobacteria; order Burkholderiales; family Eutrophovitaceae; genus Eutrophovita. The sequence continues at coordinate 12,676 of CAJQIK010000012.1, read as the reverse complement.
GGTCATATTGATTACACGACCCCATTTGTGCGTTTTCATATGAGGAACAAAAGCACGTGAGCACAGAAATACACCTGTCAGATTTGTATCAAGCACAACGTTCCATTCATCCAAGGAAAAATCAATGAGATTTTTACGAATTGCAGTTCCAGCATTATTGATCAAGATATGAACAGGACCAAATCGCTCGCTGACGCGCTTTTCAAGGTCGCCAACTTGGGACTCATGGCGCACATCACAAACAAAAATCTCTGCTTCGGCTCCGGCATCGTTGATCAGGGCCTTTGTCTCAAGGAGCCTTCCTTCGTCTCTTCCTACGCATGCAATTGATGCACCAGCCTCGGCAAGACTCAAAGACATAGCCCGGCCAAGCCCGCGGCTCGCTCCAGTAACAACGGCGACCTTGCCGTTCAATGGTTGATCTGACATAACATCCTCCCGTTTTACGCTTTCACCAAAAACCTGAGTATACAGCCAACAGTCCCTATGACATTTCGGTATAGTTTTTGTTTATTACAATTCACCGTCAAAACAAATTCAAGACTTTTATGGTTCAAAGCAGACATCTCAAACACTGGCCAGTGCATTTACCCAAGAGCCTCGAAACGCCAAGGAAAACTATATTTCGAAATTTGCTTGATTCGGCTAAACGATTTCCTGATAAACCCGCTGTGATATTTTATGGCAAAACGATATCCTATAAGGACCTTGAAGAGCAGACTAAAGCACTCGCAAACTACTTAAGGAACGAGTGCCGCGTTCAAAAGGGAGATCGGGTAATTGTGGACCTACAATCATCTCCTCAGTTCGTTATCAGCTATTACGCTGTTCTTTCTCTCGGCGCGCTCGTTGTGCCGATTAGCCCTATGAATGTTGCGGATGAAATCAATCACTACTGTACAGACTCCGGAGCTAGAGCAGCTATCGCCAGCCAAGATGTCGTCGAAGAATTTAGAGCAGTAATCGATCAAGGTTTTATTGACCACCTGATCGTCGCAACCTATTCAGATTATATCGATGATGATTTTTCCAACGACGCGCCTACCGTCATGTTAGAAGAAAAGAAATATTGGGCTTCACCACAAATAATTAACTGGTCAGAGACTCAAAGCAAAAAATCCCCCTTCGAAGAGACCGATACCTTGATAACCGATCTTGCTGCCATTTTGTATACATCGGGAACGACGGGAAGACCTAAAGGGTGCATGCATACTCATGAAACAGTTATGAGAACCATCGAGGGTGCTGTCATATGGGAAGCTATGGACTCCACATCAGTTCTTCTCTCTACAGCACCGCTATTTCATGTTACTGGGATGCAGCACAGCATGAATGCTGGCATTGCTGCCGCCGGTACGTTGGTCATTCTACCGAGATGGGACCCAAAGATCGCCGGCTCACTCATTGAGCGCTACGGATGCACGCACTGGGCAAATGTTCCTACAATGGTAGTGGATCTTCTTGCGGAACCATCTGTCGAAAAACGGGATTTAAGTTCACTAAAAAATATTTTTGGCGGCGGCTCATCGATGCCTGAGGCTGTTGCGCAAAAATTATTTGACCGTTGCGGTATTCAATATATGGAAGCGTACGGCATGACTGAGGCAATATCTCAAACGCACATGAATCCTCCTCATGACTTACGCAAACAATGCCTAGGGATTCCAACCTTTGATACCAGGGCTACAGTTATCGATCCCGAAACTTTGAAAGAATTAGGCCCAAATGAAAATGGAGAGATCATCGTCGCCGGACCACAAATAATGCTGGGCTATTGGGAGCGTGAGGATGCAAACAAGGAAAGCTTTATTGATATGGACGGTATAAAATTTTTTCGGACAGGAGATCTTGGATCATTCGATGAAGATGGGTTTTTCTATATCTCTGACCGAATCAAACGAATGATTAATGCATCAGGATTTAAAGTATGGCCTGCAGAAGTAGAGGCAACCCTTTACAAACACCCGGCCGTAAAGGAATTAGCGATAATTTCATCTCCTGACCCCCGCAGAGGGGAAACGGTTAAAGCGGTCATTGTGCTCAACACATCTTTTCAAAATAATACCTCTGCCGAAGACATCACTTCCTGGTCACGAAAGCAGATGGCTTCTTATAAGATCCCAAGGTTAGTTGAATTTGTTACCGAATTGCCTCGATCAGGGTCCGGGAAAATTCAATGGCGTGTATTGCAGGAAGCCGAATGGCAACATCACTCATAATTAACATCGAAAATATTTAATATGTCGTCTACAAGTAATTCCTTTTATGATCCAGGACTAGCTCGAGAGATTAACGCACTTTATAAAGAACAATACGCCGACATCACCTCTTTTCTTTGTGCTCTTATCAAACATCCAAGCCTACTGGGTGATGAAGAAAGCGCGCAAAATTTTATAGAGGAAACGTTTACCAGCATGGACCTCGTGGTTGATCGCTTCGCGATCAACCACGAGGCACTTAAAACAGTCGAGGGTTATTCACCGTCAGTCGGAGAATGGGATGGCCATGACAATATTGTTGGAGTCCACCGAACCAAATCTAGTAAAGGAAACTCACTGATACTTAACGGTCACATTGATGTCGTGCCTGTAGGGGCTGAGGATCTTTGGTCTTCTAAACCATTTGATCCAGTGATTAAAGATGGGCGTATTTATGGACGGGGAGGCGGTGATATGAAAGCCGGGATTGCAGCCTACATTTTTGCATTTAATTCCCTTAAAAAACTCGGTTATCGCCCCGCGAGCGATGTCTTTTTACAATCAGTAGTCGAAGAAGAATGTACGGGAAATGGTGCCCTAGCTTGCCTTCATCGCGGTTATAAAGCAGATGCTGCAATTATTCCTGAGCCCTTTAATGAAACAATCATGTCTGCTCAGATGGGAGTCATGTGGCTACAGATCGAAGTAACTGGAAAGCCAGCTCATGTTCTTCACGATACCCAAGGTAACAACGCAATTGAAGCAACATTTAAAATATGGGCACATTTAAAAAAACTGGCCTCCGAATGGAATAAAAACAAACACTTGCATCCTCCGTTTCATGCGGCAGAGGCACCAGTCAAGTTTAACCTTGGCAAAATATCCGGCGGAGAATGGGCTTCATCGGTCCCCACAAGGTGTCAAATGGATATTCGATGTGGCTTCTTCCCAGGCCAATCTCCCAAAGAAATACAACAGGCAATAGAGCGTCATTTAGAGATTACGATTAAAAACGACTCAAGTTTAGAAAACATTAATTACACTATCGCCTACAGTGGATTTCAGTCTCCGGGCTGCGTTGTTGACACAAGTAGCAAATTTATTAGTCTCTTGAGCGATACCCATGAAAAAGAGCTAGGCCGTCCAGCAGAGTTATTTGCGAGTGCTGCCACAACGGACGTGAGAACATTTCAGCTATACGGTCATATTCCAGCAACTTGCTATGGGCCGGAGGCCTTAAACATTCACGGTATTGATGAATCAGTATCGATTCAAAGCACAGTTGATGTGAGTAGGGTCATATGTCATTTCATCACTCAATGGTGCGGTATCGAAAAAGTTGATTGAATAAAAATTTTCACTTTGAGCGCAAAAAGTCAAAATCACATCCTAGGGGTGCCTGGGTAACGGTTTCGTAATAAAGGCGCGCATAGCCTCGATCAGGGGTTTCCGGCATCTTCCATCCTTGCTTTCTTAAGTTTAGCTCTTGTTCGGAAATCAACAGATCTAATTTTTTATCTTTGACCGACAACCTAATTTCATCACCATTTTGCACAAAGGCGAGATTACCGCCAGAAGCGGCATCCGGAGACACATGTAGGACTACAGTTCCAAAAGCGGTACCACTCATACGCGCGTCTGAAATACGAACCATATCCTTAACTCCTTTTGCTGCGAGTTTTTTCGGTATCGGCAAATATCCTGCCTCAGGCATACATGACTTACTTTTTGGCCCGGCATTTTTTAATAATAAAAAATCATTAGGAGATACATCTAAATCATCGGAATCAATTCGATCGCTCAGGTCCTCCAGCGACTCAAAAACTACTGCCCTTCCTGTGCGCTCGAAAAGGTCAGCATCAGCAGCGGCTCTTTTGAGAATTGCACCAGTTGGCGCAAGCGTGCCAAACAACGCGATTAAACCACCTTCCTTTTGATAAGGGTTATTAAACTCACGAACCACATCTCGATCAACCCATTTTGGCTTCTCTGATAACCAGTCCCCCAGCGTTTCTCCAGTAACGGTCAAACAATCGAGATGCAACTGATGTTTTAACTCGTGTAGCACCGCCGTAAGGCCACCAGCAGCGAACAAATCTTGCATATAGTGCTCACCGGTTGGTTTCAAGTTAACTAAAACAGGAGTTTCGTCTGAGATTCGATTAATTTCGTCCAATGACAACTCTATCCCTCGTCGACCGGCTATAGCGGCTAAATGGACAACTGCGTTAGTGGATCCACTTATCGCAAGTAATACCCGCAGCGCATTTTCAATAGCCTTTGATGTGATAATGTCCTGGGGCAGTGGTGCTCCCGATACTGCCATCTCCATTGCGCGCTCACCGCAAGCTTCAGCCAAGCGTAATCTATCTGCGTGAACCGCAGGTATCGCCGCGCTGCCTGGTAAACTCATACCAAGAACTTCGGTGATGCATGCCATCGTACTCGCAGTACCCATAACGGCACAGCTACCCGCCGTCGTCGCTAATTTACCTTCGATTTCATTGATGCTCGAGTCCGAAATTTCACCAGCCCGATATTTCCCCCAAAATCGACGACAATCTGTGCAGGCACCGAGCTGCTCACCCTCAAAAGGCATGGCTAACATGGGACCCGTCACTAATTCTATCGATGGAATATTTGCTGAAGCGATACCCATTAGTTGAGCAGGGACCGTCTTATCACAACCGCCGATCACGACGCACGCATCAATGGGTTGTGCCTTGAGCATTTCCTCAACGTCCATCGACATGAGATTTCGAAACATCATGCTCGTCGGTGATAAAAAGACCTCACCGAGTGAAATTGTAGGAAATTCAATGGGTAGGCCTCCACGCTTCAAGACACCACGTTTGACCGCCTCTACCAAATCGGGCATTGAACGATGACAATTATTGAAACCACTTGGTGAAGTGGCTATCCCAATGATTGGACGACTCAAGCTATCTAAAGAGTACCCCATCGACCGCGCAAACGATCGTCGCAAATAGGCAGCAAATCCCGGGTCGCCATAATTAGTCAAGTTACGCGTAATCCCCTGACTCACATTTTTTGTGTCTGACATAACTTAATTGCCCTCAGCCTAATTATTTCCTCATGCGTGTTTTAATACCCCTGTGAACATGCAGCCAGGCCAAAAGAGGTAGAGCTAGGCCAATCGCCCAATGCACGATCGCGGTGATATCTCGCAATCCCTTCGCACCCAAATAATATAGGAAATAACCAGACAAACTTAAAATAACCATCATGGTCAGCATAAAGATCCCGGTTTTTACGTTTCTGCGCATAGACCACGCTCTCGATACATGGCCCGGCAAGACGCTACCTAGTCCCACCATCATTAGTGCGGCAGTTATTCCGTGAACCGTTAACAGTAAATGCTCAGATGGATGGTGGATTGGTCCAAATTCACCTTCAACACGCACAAAATAATGCAGGTACAACCAAACCGCACCAGACAACGTCAGTATGACCCCTACGACATAGAGAAACCACTGATGATATCGACCCAGTTTAATTGGCATGACTTGATGGCTTATTGATTTTTTTTCGGGAAGCTGGTTACCTGATTACCATGAACCAAAAAACCACGCGCGTCAAACTGATGAAGCAAAGGATCTGCCTTTTCTTTCAACATCAACATACATTTAGTTAACGCATCCGCGACCATACAAGTAGGCGCCATTACAGAGACCGAGGCACCTGAGGTCGCACGTTGTCCAGTTTTTGGATAGACGATTAGTCCCGATTGATCGGCATTAATTTCTTCATAATAATTGGCACTTGTAGCCAAGGCATTGTTATGTAAACTCACGGACGCAACTGATTTGTTTGGCTCAGAAGGATGACGAACAAAAATCTTATGCGGTTGGCCAAACGATCTAACATCACCTCCCGCGTTCACATATGCAGAGCCAACATTTGCCCCCTTTAAATACTCAACCGCTTGATCAACAGCATAACCTTTCGCGATACCTCCAAGATCGATAGGACCGTTCTGCACACGTCTTATTCGCTCATTGGCATTCAATTCAAGCACATCACCATCCACCATACTCGTAGGGGAAATGTTAAACACACCGCCACTCAAGTTGGATACCTCACAAGAAAGTTTAAGCACTCGCATCAGGTCAGAAGAAACAGTTAATTCATCACCGACGTTCAACCGATTAATCTTGGAGACTTCACTGTCTTCATCAAAGCGACTCATCAAACGCTCAATACGTTCAATTTTCTCAAAAGCCTTTGAAATAACCTCGTGGAAACATCGGTCCTCTTCAGCATGAACACCAATCTCAACGATTGTGCCGAGAAGTGGTCGTGCCCTATTACTGATCTTTAAGGAAGAGATCATACGTCGCCAGCACCCGATTTACTCCTTCGGTAATGTGCCGACAGGACATGGTTGCGCCTGAGATATTTTTTATTTCTTCTCCAAGGTCGAGCGTTGTCTTCGAGTCATGCCCCACAAACTGGGCTCGCCACCTCGGGTTACGCACCTCATACCCATAATTCTCTCGGTACACTAAAATTTCGAGCTGCTTGATTTCGCCAATGGGACTGAGTGCGATTGCATAGGTGATGTAATCGTGCTTTCCGATCACTTCATCAATTATGAAAAAACCTGATAGGTTTCCACCATCGAATACTTTCCATGTGGGAAGGACTCTTCTATCTACATCCGCGCCCGACGCAGCCTTAATCGCTTTTTTTGCGGCTCTGTTTATTTTTACGTCCGCTTTTTCAAAAGATGCCTCGTTACCGAACATTAGTTTTTGCGCCTGTTCCACCGTTAAATATTCAGCAGCGCAAACATGACTAGCTACAGCTAGGGAAGCAAGAGGGACTCCAATTAACTTAAACCAATCGTCATTCATCTGTGTGTATGACGTTAGACAGTCGTTGAAAGTACGACTTTACCAATTACTCGCTTTTGTAACAGTTCATTGAGAGCCTCACCCGCCTTTTCAAGTGGATAAACTCTATGAATGTGTGGTGAGATTTTTCCTTGATCAAACAAGTCCATTAGTTCTTGATTATTCTGTTTGTTCAGATCAGGTTCTCGTTTAGTAAACTCACCCCAAAAAACACCAACAACCGAACATCCTTTTAGCAAAGGGATATTAAGTGGCACTTTGGGGATCTCACCTGCCGCAAAACCAACAACCAAAAACCGGCCACCCCAGCTCATATCACGAAGCGCTTTTTCCGAAAAAGAGCCGCCAACCGGATCATAGATGACATCGACCCCACGGCCTTTTGTGATCTCCTTTACCGACTGACGTAAGTCATCCTGCGCATAATTGATTACATAATCCGCCCCATTCTCCTGACACGCAGAGAGCTTTTCAGGGTTCGAAGCCGCCGCAATTACAGTGGCACCCATTGCCTTGCCTAACTGAATAGCGGCAAGGCCTACACCACCGGAAGCACCAAGGACCAACAAGGTTTCCCCTTCACGTAAATGTGCTCGATCCTTTAACGCGTGATAACTCGTGCCATATGTCAAAACAAAAGCGGACGCCCTTTCATAATCCATTTTGTCGGATATGATGACGGTGCGAGTTTGATCCACCACGAGTTCCTCCGCGAACCCGCCCCAGGTAGAAAATGCGATGACTCGATCTCCGATCTTGAGACTATCGACATCGGAACCCACCTGCTTCACAACGCCAGAGATCTCTCCACCGGGAGAAAAAGGTAAATCGGGTTTAAATTGATATTTACCTTGAATGATGAGTGTGTCTGGGAAATTCACCCCACACGCCTGCACAGAGATTAAAACTTGTCCGGGACCTGGAATTAAACCGGGGACTTCTTCAAGGACCAAGCTCTCAGGCATTCCTAATTCCTTGCATAGAACAGCTCTCATGCAGTTATCCTTTTTTTATCTAATCGGAGATTCTTAGAGAAAACTAAAGTGTTACTTAACCAACCAACTGCAGCGACCCCGTAACGGGTGCTTCAAAACGCTGATCAATATAGCACTTAACGGTTTGCGCACACTGACCACACTCCTTGGAGCATCCGGTTTGGTCAGAAATGTCTTTAAAGGTTTTGCATCCTCGGTCGATGGCGCTGTCCACCTCAGATTCTCGAACCGCTCGACATACACACAAGTACATGTATCCACTTCCCTAAGTCGTAATAGCAATGAGAATGATTATCGTTTAGATGTAGAGTAAATGCAAGCGATAAAGCTCATCTGCTTGAGACTAATCTTAACTAGTTGGTTTTATTAGAATTTTTTCAACTTGCCGCCACCCAGCCTCCGCCATCGGTCGGGCGCGCTTTCCCTGATCTACCGCGTGTGCACTTGACGCGGTACCATCTTTAACTCGCCCCATAATGCCCTGCAAAATGCCGGCTAGTCTAAACATATTGTAGGCAATATAAAAATCCCAATTTTCTATTGCGCTCCTACCGCTTCGTTCACAGTAACGTTCAACGTACCGCTCTTCGTTGGGAATCCCGGTTACTTCATGATCGACGCCCGCGATACCGCGAAACTCACCTGGGGTTAGTCGCCAGTACATACAATGGTATGCAAGATCGGCTACCGGATGACCAAGTGTCGATAACTCCCAATCGAGTACAGATAAAATTTTCGGCTCAGTGGGATGAAAAATGACGTTATCTAACCGATAATCTCCGTGTGTGATTGAGACCTCTTCACTTTGAGGTACGTTGTCAGGTAACCATGCAATTAGATTTTCCATAGCCTCAATATGCTCTGTTTCCGAAGCTCTATACTGCTTAATCCACCTGCTGATTTGTCGCTCCACAAAATTTCCTGGGCGCCCAAAAGATTCCAGGCCAATCGCACAATGATCTACGGAATGAAGCGCGGCGATGACACGGTTTAATTCATCGTAGATCCGAGAACGCTCACCTGAATCCATCTCGGGTAACACGCCATCCCAAATTACTCGACCCCGGACAAAATCCATGACATAAAAAGCCGTCCCAATGATTGCCTCATCCTCGCAAAGGCAATACGTTTTTGCTACAGGGACGTCCGTTGAATAAAGCGCGGTCATAACTCGGTATTCTCTGTCAACCGCATGCGCGGACGGTAGTAACTTTCCGGGAGGCTTCCGACGGAGTACGTATTGACCGTTCGAGGCTTTCAATAAAAACGTGGGGTTCGACTGTCCACCACTGAATTGCTCAAGCGATATGGGTCCTTTGAATCCTTCAATATGTTTCTCTAGATAAATCTCTAAGCGCTTCACATCAAACTGATTCTTAGGGTCAACCGCGCGGGTTCCAACAAATTGTTCGTGCATAATTTAGGTCTCCTTGCATAGGATTATCTCATGCTCATGGCATACTAGACGATCGAAACCTAAATTTTGGAACAAAAAATGAAAAACCTCAAAGATAAGGTTGCAGTAATTACCGGGGGAGCAAGCGGTCTGGGATTCGCTATGGCGCAGCGGTTCGCTCAAGAGGGTGTGAAGATAGTTCTCGCGGATATAGAGGATGGTCCATTACAAACCGCAGTTGGTAAACTTGAAAAAGCTGGCGTGGATACCCTGGGCATTAAATGTGATGTCTCCGTGGGTGAAGATGTTGAAAATGTAGCGCACCAAACAATAAAGCATTTTGGGTCAATTAATATTGTCTGTAACAATGCGGGCGTAGCTCCAAGTGGGCTTATTTGGGAACATTCAACTAAAGATTGGGAATGGGCAATGGGGCCAAACGTATGGGGCGTTATCCACGGGATACGTGTATTCACACCAATTTTGCTGAGCCAAAAAGAAGAGGGGCACATTGTGAATACAGCATCGGTTGCCGGACTAATGTCTTTTAATGGAATGGGCCTCTATTGCACCACGAAACATGCAGTGGTCACCATGACAGAGTGTCTTCACCATGATCTAACGAATGTCTCAGAGCATGTTCGGTGCTCCGTTTTGTGTCCCGCCTATGTGCCTACAGGTATCGCTAATTCAGAACGTAATCGGCCTGATAGCCTTCGAGAAGAACGCACTAAATCCGAAGATGAACTTAGGATGGAGGAGAATCTCAAAAAAGCAGTTGAGTCTGGAAAGATTTCAGCGGCGCAAGTCGCTGATCAGGTGCTCCAATCGATTCGCGAAAAACATTTTTATATCTTGACGCATTCAAAAATCAAACCCGCAATCGAAACACGCTTTCAAGACATTCTGCTTGAGCGGCCACCCATCGACACCTCTAAACGTTGAGTATTTGACTTTAATATATTCAATAGCAAGAAAAGCGGTGGAGCGTTAAAATGCGCTTCCTAGATAAGAACGTTAATCAATTTGGTTCAGTAAGCACATCAAACCTGTGGAACAGACAAAAAACGAAGTTGCAAAGGAAGCAAAGAGACGGCGAACCTTTGCGATTATCTCTCACCCCGATGCGGGTAAAACAACGTTAACCGAGAAGTTATTGTTGTTCGGTGGTGCAATCCAAGCTGCCGGTACCGTAAAGTCGCGAAAATCAAGTAAATTCGCCACTTCAGACTGGATGGCTATCGAAAAGGAACGTGGCATTTCCGTAGCGAGCTCCGTCATGCAATTTGAATATCGGGACTGTGTCATTAATCTTCTCGACACACCAGGCCACCGAGACTTTTCAGAGGATACTTATCGGGTACTAACTGCAGTAGACGCAGCTTTAATGGTCATTGACTGCACAAAAGGGGTTGAATCACAAACAATAAAACTACTCGAGGTATGTCGTCAGCGGAATACGCCGATCATCACCTTCGTCAACAAACTGGATCGAGAGGGCAGACACCCACTCGAGGTAATTGACGAAATCGAAGAAGTACTCAATATTCACTGCGCCCCAATCACCTGGCCCATTGGTATGGGTAAAAGACTCGCGGGTATTTATGATATCGCGAGAGACGAAACGCTCCTTTTCGACGCCAATAGCCCAGACCAAAAAAACGGTACAGCTGTCAAAGGCCTTAGTGCGCAGACAGTGGATGAGCAGTTTTCATCTGAAGTCAGCGACACGCAAGATGAAGTCAACCTAATCCGAGAGGATGGTCGACACTTTGATAAAGAACACTTTCTTGAAGGCGAACTAACACCAGTATTTTTTGGCTCAGCAATGAATAATTTCGGCGTGGTTAAAGCCTTAGAAGCTCTAGTTGAAGACGCACCGTCTCCACGGCCAAGACCTGCTATTGAGCGCTCAGTCGAACCAGAAGAAAGTAATTTTTCAGCCTTTGTATTTAAAATCCAAGCCAATATGGATCCACAACACCGCGACCGAATTGCTTTTCTGCGCGTTTGTTCTGGCCGCTTTTCTCGTGGAATGAAATTACTTCACGTACGCAGCGGCAAAGAAATACGCGCGGGTCAGGTTGTGAGCTTCCTGTCTCAACGTCGAGAAACGGTTGAGGATGCTTGGCCCGGGGATATCATTGGTCTTCTTAATCACGGCAGCATCGACATTGGGGATACCTTCTCGGTCGGCGAGTCCCTGTCGTTCACTGGAATACCTTACTTCGCACCCGAATTATTCCAAGGTGTAACGCTGAAGGATCCTCTAAAAGGTAAGCAACTACAAAAAGGGCTTCAGCAGCTTGGAGAGGAAGGCGCGATACAAGTTTTTAAGCCAACACTAGGTAACGAAATGATTCTCGGAGCTGTTGGTCTCCTGCAATTTGAGGTTGTCTCACATCGCTTGAAAGTAGAATATGGAGTTGAGGCAAGTACAAGATCGTTAAGCTTTTTTGGGGCTCGATGGATCACCGCTTCGGATAAGAAAAAACTCGCTGAATTTGAGAGGCAGCTCGCGGGCAATTTAGCGCATGATGCTTCTGGAAGTCTGGCATTTTTAGCTACGTCGAAACCAAATTTAGACCTTACGATGGAACGTTGGCCCGATATTGAATTTCATAGCATTCGCGAGCATGCACAAAAATTCGCAGCATAAAACAGCTCTTTATGACCTAATTTATCTTAGCGCGCGTTCTTTTTAATAAACGCATCCAGTCTGGCAACGCCCTCGATAATATCTTCATTCGAAGCCGCATAACTAAATCTAACATGCTGACCATCGTCAGGAACACGTCGGCCGAAATGAATATCAGCTAACACTGCCACTCCTGTCTCAAGCAATAAGCGCTGTCTAAATTCTTCAGAATCTGTCACACCGATCATATCGCAGGCCCCAGTCACGTTAGGCCAAACATAGAATGCGCCACCGGGATTCAAACATGTTATTCCGGGCACTTTATTTAAGAGGCCAACGATCAAATCACGACGCTCCAAAAATTTCGACCGCATCATATCTGCGCCCTCTTGATCTCCGGTAAGCGCCTCAACACCTGCCCATTGCGTAATGTGCGACGCGCATGATTCCGTGTTAGTTACCCATTTCGTAAATATTGGCGATAGAACTTTACTTGCAGCGAAGCCTAAACGCCAACCCGTCATCGCCCAAGTTTTTGAACAGCCATCCCCGACAATCGTGCGCTCAGTCAT
>CAJQIK010000011.1 GCA_905478365.1 uncultured Burkholderiales Genera incertae sedis bacterium | reverse complement strand
CTCCCAGAGCTAGAGTGGCTGTAGTACTCGATGTTGGTGCTAATCCAAGTGGGCAGGCTTCATGAGATACTCGGCATTCGAGCGTGAGATCCGCTAAATCAGCCAGCGTTGAATTTTTATTGCCAGTGATAGCTATCACTTTGGTGCTTTCTCGCTTTAGCACAGGAGTGATGAGACTAAGCTCAGAGCTCTCCCCCGAATACGAAATTGCTATGACAATATCCTCGTTTGTTACCATCCCTAAATCGCCGTGACTCGCCTCTGCCGGATGAACAAAGAAAGATGGTGATCCGGTACTGGACAGCGTTGAAGAGATCTTTCGTCCTATGTGTCCGGATTTTCCAATACCGCTCACCACAATGCGGCCTTTACAGGCGAGCAGCATTTCACATGCTTTTGTGAAGGACTCATCAAGATTCCCGGAGATTTCCATTAGAGACTTAGCCTCTATTTCCAGCACTTGACGAGCGTGGTCGATCATTTGACCTAAATTTTTCGACAATTTATTGTTCATCTATCAAGTATATCTTATAGCTTGGAGCTGTGAGACGGTATGCGACGTCGCAACATTGTGAATCCTGAACTTAGTACGCTTTTATGAGTATCGATAGATCGCTGGCTATTTTGAGATTCGTTATTAATTTTTGATTTGGTAGCTCAAATCGACATAATTTGGAAATTGGCGATAGAATGAATGCCTTATATTAAAGTTTGTATCAATGATTAAAACAACAGATTTAATACAAATTTCTTCGTTAAACTTCTCCTACGGTGAATCTGAAATTTTCCAAAATTTGGATGTGGGTTTCTCAGCGGGTAAAGTTACGGCTATTATGGGCGGGAGTGGCTCTGGTAAGACTACGATTCTTAAGTTGATTGGTGGGCAGGTACGACCGCAGAAGGGGCGGGTCATATGTGATAGTAAAGTAGTTAACCACATGAGGCACAATGAGCTTTTCGCGCACCGAAAAACGATCGGTATGCTGTTTCAGTTCGGAGCTCTTTTTACTGACCTTAACGTATTTGAAAATGTTGCTTTTCCCTTGCGGGAGCAAACCGCGTTACCCGATGCTGCGATAAAAGATCTGGTCCTGCTGAAGCTGCATGCGGTTGGATTAAGAGGCGCATCAAGACTTATGCCAGCTGAGCTCTCTGGCGGGATGGCTAGACGAGTTGCTTTAGCTCGAGCAATTGCGCTTGACCCCAGCCTCATGCTCTATGATGAGCCCTTTACTGGACTGGATCCAATATCTACTGCCATTACCGGTAATCTGATTCGAACCTTGAATGATACGCTAGGGATCACATCTGTTTTTGTGACCCACGACATCAAGGCTTCCTTTAAGGTCGCGGATGAGGTCGTTCTGTTGTCGCGCGGATGCGTTACAGCGAGAGGCAAGCCAGAGGATTTAATGGAATCGACCGACCCTTTAGTGCAGCAATTCGTAAACGGAGAAGTGGATGGTCCAGTGCCCTTCCATGTCCGGTCAAGAAGTTACAGAGAGGATTTGGCGCTTGTACAAAGCGAGAATCTCAAATGACTCTTTTTAAGACCATGCTCTCTAAGCTTGGCCGAAAGACCATCGATTCGTTATGGACTCTTGGGGTGGCGAGTACGTTTATCTTTAGGGTGATTGCACGCTCATCCATTGTTATACGTAGACCTAATTTACTTGTGGCAGAGATGCATTTTGCTGGAGTTCTGTCTCTGGTGATAATTATTGTATCTGGCTTATTTGTTGGCTTAGTGCTGGGGCTGCAAGGTTACGAGACCCTAAAAAGGTACGGCTCTACTGGAGCTGTTGGGACGTTGGTAGCTTTATCGTTGGTTCGAGAATTGGGACCAGTGGTGTCCGCATTATTGTTTGCGAGTCGAGCCGGATCTGCAATTACGGCCGAGATAGGTATTATGAAAACAACTGAGCAGCTCTCAGCGATGGAAATGATGGCGGTTGATCCTTACGCTAGGGTGATTGCCCCGATGTTTTGGGGAGGGGTTTTATCAATGCCGCTACTTGCTGCTATTTTCTCGGCGATGGGTATTATTGGCGGTTATTTGATTACTGTGGTGGTCATAGGTGTGGATTCAGGAGCCTTTTGGTCGCAAATGCAGGCGAGTGTTGATTTTCATCATGATATTTTGAACGGTGTGATCAAAAGTGTTGTTTTTGGGACTGCGGTGAGTGCGATATCAGTTTATGAGGGGTACGCGTCTGTGCCAACGGCTGAAGGTGTGTCGAAGGCAGTAACAAGAACAGTAGTGACGTCCGCGCTGGCTGTGTTAGCGTTGGATTTTGTTTTGACTGCATTTATGTTTACGGGAGCGCACTAAATGGAAAGGTCAGTTATCGATCTGTGGGTTGGAATTTTTGTGGCGTTAGGAATAGCAGCGCTTTTGTTTTTAGCCCTTAAAGCTGGAAATGTCGATTCCATAATAAAATCGGAAGGTTATTTGGTCTCCGCTGAATTCGATAATATTGGTGGACTCAAAGCTAAGGCTCCCGTTAAAAGTGCTGGTGTTATTGTTGGTAGGGTTGACAATGTAAGCTTCAGTAACCAGAGCCTCAGAGCTGTAGTTAAGTTGAATTTGGATAAGCAATTTCAATTCCCAAAAGACAGCTCGGCGTCGATACTTACTTCTGGTCTTTTAGGTGATCAGTTTGTGGGGATAGATCCCGGAGGTGCGCTTGAAAATTTGCAGGATGGTGACCGAGTTCGCATTACCCAATCAGCCATAGTCTTGGAGAAGGTCATTGGGCAATTTCTATATGGGAAGATGTCCGAAAAAAATGGTGATTAGTGTTAATTGGTTTATAGGAGAGTTTTTAATGAGATTGTTTAAGCGCTTGTCTGTTTTGTGGCTTTTGTTGGCGCTTGGAAGCCCAAATTTGATGGCGGCGGACATTAAGCCGGATGTGCTTGTAAAGAACACTGTCGATAAAATCATGCATGCCATTGAGACAGATATGGATATCTCGGCTGGGGACATGGCTAAATCGATTGAGTTTGTTGAAGCCCAGGTAGCGCCTCATTTTGATTTTTCACGTATGGCGCGATTAGCAGTTGGTAGACCATGGCGTCAGGCTACACCAGAACAACGTGATGCCATCATTCACGAATTTCGACTGCTGCTGATTAGATCCTACGCCTCAGCCTTTACTCGCTTCAAGGGTATCAAGATTGAGATATTACCTCTTAGACCGTCGGAGAACCCAGATTGGGCGCTAGTTGAGTCGGTAATCAAGCTGCCGACCGCAGTTGCTCAGCCCATCTCTTTAAACTATGACATGGAGTTAATTGACGGCAAATGGAAGGTATTCGATCTCCAGATCGATGGTGCGAGTTTAATAATTAATAACCGTAATATTTTCCAACGGGAGATTCAAAGCTCCGGAATAGACGGTTTGATTTATACGCTAAAACAGAAGAATGCTGAAAACACTAATAGTGAAGGAGGCGCTAGGTGATCGTTGACGATAGCGGCGATCGAAGGTTTGGTGTGACAGGTAACTTGGTCATGACAACATATATCGAGCAGCAACAAAAAGCCATCTCGGCTTTAGAACAAGGGCGAGTAATTATTGATTTTCAAAAACTCCAAGAATTTGATTCCTCTGCAGTTGCTTTTATGTTGGAATGTGTCAGAAGTTCAAAAAGCCAAGCGAAATTTAGCTCCCTGCCCAAAGCTTTACGCGGGTTGATCGATCTATATGGTGTAGCTGACCTCTTAGATATATCGCGAGGTTAACTTCCATGAATGATGCTGTGCTTCCGGCCCTTCAAATTCAGGGGGTTTCAAAATCTTTCGGTTCCGTCAGGGCCGTTAGAAATGTTAGTTTCTCCGTGCCTCGTGGCGAGTTTTTTGGCCTTCTAGGGCCGAACGGTGCGGGCAAAACTACACTCATCAACTCGGTAGCTGGACTTTGTCGTTTAGATGAAGGCTCTATAAAGGTTATGGGCTACGACGTTTTAACGGATTACCAATCTGCGCGGCGTGCATTAGGTGTTGTGCCGCAAGAGTTGGTATTCGACCCGTTTTTTACCGTCAGAGAGACATTAACTTTTCAATCTGGATACTTTGGAATTAAAAATAACGATGATTGGATTGATGAAATTTTAGCGGGCCTGAACCTCATGGAAAAAGCGAACGTTAATATGCGGTCTCTATCGGGGGGTATGAAAAGACGAGTATTGGTTGCTCAAGCTCTGGTGCACCGACCACCTGTGATCATACTGGATGAACCAACGGCTGGTGTTGATGTTGATTTGAGAAAAAATCTTTGGTTATTTATCCAAAAGTTAAATGAAGAGGGTCATACCGTAGTTCTAACGACGCATTATTTGGAAGAGGCCGAGAGTCTGTGTAGCCGAATTGGAATGTTGAAGCACGGTGAGCTCGTAATGATTGAGTCTACTGACCACTTGTTGCAAAGGGACAAAGAATGTTGGATTCGTTTACGGGTAAAAGAGCCCGCACGAACTGATCTAAAGCCGCTTGAGAGTGTGCTGCCAAATACTGAATGCGTAGATTCCAACGAATATCTCATTAAGTTATTTAGCTCCGCAGAGATCGAAAGTACGCTTAGGGATGTACGTGAGCTTGAGTACGAAATAGATTCAATGGAGACAGAAAACGAAGACTTGGAAGATGTCTTTTTGTCGATCATGAAGGCTAGTCCGGAGCATTCCCAATAATGTCAGGTTTCAGTACGCTATTTCTTAAAGAAAGTCTCAGGTTTTGGAAGGTGGGTTTTCAGACAATTGGTGCGCCTGTGCTGACTGCGCTGCTTTATTTGTTGATTTTTTCTCATGCGCTTAAGAATCGAATCAGTGTATACCCTGACATGGAGATCGATTATCTGACGTTTCTCGTTCCTGGCCTGGCGATGATGAGCCTTTTGCAAAATGCTTTTGCAAATACATCATCGAGTTTAGCTCAATCAAAGATGATGGGAAACATCGTGTTTATTTTGCTTACGCCTATTTCCCATCAGGCGCTTTTTGCTGCATATATTTCGGCCGCTTGCGTGCGTGGTTTACTCGTTGCTTTGGGCGTCGTTATCGCATCAATGTTTTTTGTGAATGTGCCAATAAGTAACATCTTCCTCATACTATTCTTTGGTATATGCGGTGGCGTCATACTCGCATCGCTAGGCTTAATCGCTGGTATTTGGGCAGAAAAGTTTGACCATATTGCGGCATTTCAGAACTTTGCCATTTTGCCAATGACATTTTTATCTGGTGTTTTTTATTCGGTAGAAAGTTTACCGCCGTTTTGGCAAATGATTTCACATATCAACCCTTTCTTTTATCTAATTGACGGGTTTCGTGCTGGATTTTTCGGTAGGCCTGACGCTCCGATAGAAGTCAGTATTTGCGTTGTCTCAATGGTGAGTATATTTTTGTCTTTGGGATGTTTTTCACTAATTCGGAGCGGTTATAAGCTTCGAGGTTAATCAGGATAATAAAGCTATGGTTTCTCCAGATGATGTAAAAGGCTACATTCAAGGTGGGTTGGACTGCGACCACATTTCCGTCATCGGTGATGGACAGCATTTTGAGGCTGTTATTGTGAGTGCTGCCTTTGAGGATAAGGGGCGACTGCAACGTCACCAGATTGTTTATGCTGCTCTAGGCGACCGCATGAAAAGTGAAATTCATGCGTTGTCGATGAAAACGTTTACGCCGGCTGAGTGGAAAGAGCAAGCTAGTTAGGGTGGAGAAGCTTGTAATTCAAGGTGGCATCAAGCTTTTTGGTGAAGTTGAGGTTTCAGGTGCTAAGAACTCGGCCCTACCAATTCTTTGCGCGAGCCTGTTGACTTCGGACAGGGTTAGAATTCGTAACTTACCTCACTTGCAAGATGTTACGACTATGTTGACATTATTGGGGCACATTGGCGTTGACGTAGAGCTTGATGAGAAAATGGGGGTAATACTATCCGGGGCTAACTTGGACCGGTTGCAGGCGCCTTATGACTTAGTTAGAACCATGAGGGCTTCAGTGCTGGTTTTGGGTCCTTTAGTCGCTCGTTTTGGCAAAGCGCAAGTCTCGCTGCCTGGTGGCTGTGCGATAGGGCAAAGACCTGTTGATCAGCATATTAAAGGACTTGAAGCCATGGGTGCTTCAGTCCAGATAGATCAAGGTTACCTCTCGGTCAGTGCTAAGCGTTTGGTTGGTGCTGAAATTGTTTTTGATCTCGTGACGGTCACCGGAACTGAGAATCTGATGTTAGCGGCTACTCTAGCCGATGGTGAAACTGTTCTTCGAAATGCGGCGATGGAGCCTGAGGTGATTGATCTCGCAAATTGCTTGATAAGTATGGGCGCAAAAATTTCTGGTGCAGGTTCAGAAACCATTAAAATTGAGGGTGTGCCCTTTCTAACGGGTTTTGATCATTCAGTGATGTTCGATCGCATTGAGGCTGGTACCTACATGACCGCAGTTGCTGCGACTGGTGGAGAATTACTATTGAAGGGTCTAGACGTAAATAGTATCAGCGCATTAGTATCGAAACTCACTAATTCCGGGGCAGAGGTCAAATCTGAGGGGGAGGATTTACTACTTCGGGCGCAGCATCGACTTAACCCTATTGACATAAAAACAGCACCTTATCCGGGGTTTCCAACGGACATGCAAGCCCAGCTTATGGCACTTAATACGGTTGCAGATGGAACAAGTACAGTCTCGGAGACTATTTTTGAGAATAGGTTTATGCATGTTCAAGAGTTAAAACGCTTGGGCGCGCAGATTGAAATTGAAGGTAACATAGCGGTTATTCAAGGCGTTCCCGGGCTTACAGGCGCGGAAGTTATGGCTACCGACCTTAGAGCTTCTGCTGGTTTAGTGATCGGGGGCTTAATTGCCTCGGGTGAGACCTCTGTTGGCCGGATCTATCACCTAGATCGGGGATATGAGCGGATTGAGGAAAAATTTGGTCGCCTAGGGGCAAAAATTCGACGTGTTTCAAATTAAGATCGCCGTATTTAATTTATTATTGGCTTGTTATAAAAATTGAGGTTATAGCTTTGGTTAAATCTGGTGATATTGTCACGATGGCCCTTTCGAAAGGGAGAATTCTTGAAGATACGCTCCCTTTTTTGGAAAATATGGGTATCGAACTAATCGATGATCCTGAAAAGTCGAGAAAACTTATTATTGAGACTTCCGATCCAAGATTGCGGATTATTATTGTGCGTGCAAGTGATGTTCCGACTTATGTTCAAAGGGGTGCTGCAGACATAGGGGTTGCCGGAAAGGACGTATTAGTTGAGCATGATGGTGACGGCTTATTTGAGCCGTTAGATCTGAAGATCGCGCAATGCAAATTAATGGTTGCCGTCCGAGAGGGGGTGGATTACGACTCCGTTATTCGTACAGGTGGTCGTCTTCGGGTAGCCACAAAATACGTTAAGGCGGCTCGCACTCATTTTGCTCGTAAAGGTGTGCATGTTGATTTGATTAAACTTTATGGCTCAATGGAACTCGCACCTCTGGTTGGTTTGGCGGATGCCATTGTTGACTTGGTATCAAGCGGCAAAACTCTCCAAGCCAACAACCTTAGAGCTGTTGAGGAGATCCAACAAATAAGTTCTCGATTGATTGTGAGTGCTGCAGCGTTAAAGCTAAAGCACGATTTAGTTCAACCAATCATAGATGCGTTTGAACGTAAGCTAGTTTGATTCAAGAGGGGCAATGATTAAGATTCTAAAAACTCAGGATGCTGATTTTGATGGGAAATTGCGAGCAACACTTGCATTTGAAGGAGAGTCTGCAGCCGTAGTGGACTTAGCAGTGGATAAAATACTGGGACAGATTCGAACTCACGGCGATGCTGCTCTGATCTCGCTTACCAATAAGTTTGATCACACTGAAGCCATCTCTATGGATGATTTAACGGTTGACGAGGGTACCCTGGAGTCAGCGATTAGCTCTGTCGATGAGAGTGTTCTTGAGGGTTTGCGGGATGCGGCTCATCGGATCGAAAATTATCATCAAAGACAAATTCAGGAATCTTGGTCTTATCGTGATGAATCAGGAAGTCTCTTAGGACAAAAAATCTTACCTTTAGCGCGTGCGGGCCTTTATGTCCCAGGCGGTAAAGCCGCTTATCCCTCCTCGGTCTTGATGAATGCTATTCCTGCTCGGGTGGCAGGCGTTAAGGAAATTGTGATGGTGGCACCTACCCCTAACGGTGTGGTGAATCCAGTGGTTTTAGCCGCAGCGCAGATAGCTGGCGTAACTCAGATATACAAAATTGGCGGGGCGCAAGCAATAGGCGCAATGGCTTACGGAACAGAAACGATTACCAAAGTGGATAAAATTGTTGGACCGGGTAACGCTTACGTAGCCGCAGCTAAAAAGAAAGTCTTTGGGGCCGTTGGCATTGATATGATCGCTGGCCCCTCTGAAATTTTGATTATTTGCGATGGTAAAACTGACCCTGATTGGATCGTCATGGATCTTTTCTCTCAGGCGGAGCACGATGAGTTAGCTCAATCAATCTTGATTTCGAATGATGAAGCGTTCTTACGTTTGATCCAAGAACGAGTTACGGCGTTGCTACCGGAAATGCCGCGCAAATCTGTGATAAAGAAATCTCTGGAGGATCGCGGTGCGATGATTCTTGTCAAAAGCCTAGGGGAGGCCTGTGAGATAGCGAATCGGATAGCGCCGGAGCATCTTGAGCTTTCTGTGGAAGAGCCCATTGCGCTTTTGGATCAAATCGAAAATGCAGGTGCAATTTTTATTGGCAAATATACTTCCGAGGCTTTAGGCGATTACTGTGCTGGCCCCAACCATGTCTTGCCAACATCAGGGACGTCTCGCTTTTCGTCTCCTTTGGGGGTTTATGATTTTCAAAAACGGACAAGCTTAATCGAGGTCAGTGAATCAGGTGCGAGGGGCTTAGGAT
>CAJQIK010000010.1 GCA_905478365.1 uncultured Burkholderiales Genera incertae sedis bacterium | reverse complement strand
CAACGAAAATCTAATCAAACTACTGCGCAGTCCAGCCGCCATCTACGATCAAGTGAGTGCCAGTAACCATAGAGGCTGCGGGTGATGCGAGATAAACCGCCGCAGCCGCAACATCCTCTAACTTGGCCAAACGGCCCATTGGAATCCTAGACGTGACGAACTCCTTTTTCTCAGGAGTATCTACGATACGCTGAACCATGGGAGTTTCTGAAAAAGTGGGACCGATACTATTAACCCGTATATTTTTGTCCGCCAACTCCACTGCCATCGCTTTCGTGAGCCCTTCCACAGCATGCTTAGTCATGCAATATACTGTTCTGTTAGGAGAGCCCACGTGCCCCATCTGAGAAGACATGTTCACCACACTGGCACCGCGCTCAGCTAAGTCAGCCGACTTAAGCATCACCTGAACCGCCGTCTGCGCCGCAACAAAGCACGCTCGAACATTCAAGTCCAGCATAGCGTCCAAATGATTATCACTCACCTCGATAAAGGGTTCAGGAAAATTAGTGCCTGCGTTATTAACGAGAATATCTAATCGGTCTAGGCCGCTAACTGCCTTTCGTAGTTTTTCATCATTCGTAACGTCACAAACGATTAAAGATGCTTCACCACCCGCTTTGCGTATCGCATCAGCCGTATCTTTGAGATAACTTTCCGTTCGCCCAAGCAAAACAACGGACGCGCCAGCTTCGGCATAAGCTATAGATATTGAGGCTCCTAGACCTTGTCCGGCCCCTGTTACCAATGCAACGCGGCCATCGAGACGAAAAGAAGTCATTGAAAACTGGTCCATTTAACGCGCAACGACCTCTTTAAACGAAGAATGTTAACTGGTGGACTTTCTAAGCAGACTCACCAAACATATCATCAACATGCTCCTGCGGCAGCTTTTTAGTAAATAGGCTTACTACGATCATCGTTACCGCTGCAATGATGATACATGTACCTGCAACCGCAAACGGATTTTTGAACGGTACCTCTTTAAGCACGAAGCAATAAACGATACCCAGCCCAAAACTAATCACACCGACTAGGAAAGAGGCAATAGCACCCGTTTTTGTTGCTCCCTTCCACAAAGAGCCGATTAAAAGCGGCCCTGTAGCACCAGCTAAAATACCGCCTACTCCCATCCAAAGCAGCACGGCTAAGAACTGTGGTGGATTCCAAGCTAACCAACAAGCGACCACACCAACCAATACGATTGCAACACGAGAAATATTTAGAGCAATCTGCTCAACCTGCTCTTTCGATTTGTTCTTGTGTATAACCGGAGCAAAGGTTTTTTTGTACAAATCATTACTGAAAATCACCGCTATGGAAATGAATAGCCCATCAGAGGTGGACATAATTGCCGACAACACACCAACGCCTAACAACCCAGCGAGAAACGGTGGGAAGAGCTGAGTAAACAAAACAGGGATTGCTTGATCCGGCCGAATAACATCACCGAATTCTGGACCAAATAGTGCACGAGCGTGTAAACCACCTAAAACAGTAAAACCTAATATAGATCCCACTGGAATAGCTATCAATAAAAAAGTTCGAATTTGTTTAGGATCATTGAGCGCGAACGCTAGTTTGCCAATATGAGGATTCATCGCAAATGGAATGTGAGCAATAAAAATTAGCGATATCAACCAAAAACTACCAAATAGCACGTCCCCTTCTCTGAAGTAATTATCCCAGCCAAGACTTGGATCTTGCTTAACAAGCGCGTCATTAATCAACGAAGGCCCAGTGCCTTCAAAACCGACGCCTAGAAAAAATATGACACCAATAATGAGACCGATTAGAACCATCATGACACCCTGAATCCCGTCAGTCATGATGTCAGCATGAGAGCCGCCCATTGTGATGTAGAGCGCGATAACAGCAACACTCGCCAAAATACCGTGTTGATAATTCAAACCAAGTAGCACTTCAAAAATCGTCGCAGCTGCAACGATTTGAGCGGCGATATAGTAGACAAGCAGCATTGAAACCAGCGCAAATCCAATTCTCAGAAAATTACTGTTGTAACGCTGTCCCATAAATTCAGGCAGCGAATTCGAGCGGAACTTATCTCCGGCACGCTTAATTAATTTGATCGCTAAAATCATCCCAACATATATGGCAATGGGATAGGTTGCGGGGTACCACAGGGAAGCGAAACCTTTCGAATAAGCCATGCCAGGTAGGCTCATAAACGTAGCGCCGCTGGCAATAGTAGCTGCAAAAGCAAACGCTAAAGTAACAGGACCATAAGCACCACGAGCGACCGCAAAGTCCTCGTCGTTGCTCGTTTTGCGCATTCCCCAAACACCTATTCCAATGAACAGTGCCAAAAACACTGCTACCCACGCCCATCCCCATAGTCCGATATATGTATCCATGATTATTTGCTCTTTTTGAATTTATTTACAACGAAAACAGATTGATTTGATTTATGGTTACTTCCAATCTGACTCAGGAATTCTCGCGATCCAAGTCATACCGATTACCCAATAAGCCAACACGACGATGCAGACGAGTGTCAGAACGTTCATATCTATAACCTCCCACTAAATATTCTTTTATTTTTAATAATATCCCGAGATCGTAACACTAAAGCGAAAAACGCAGTACATTTTTAGGCGTTGAAACTTTTTTGCAAAGCACAATCACACACGCTATCGAGACATTATCGTCACTCAGAAATTCCGAAATGTTTACTTAGTTAACAAATAAGTTATAATTCGAATTGAATAGATAGTGCAGCTTAGGTGGGCTGTAGTCCTGATCATTCTAGGGTTAACAAGATTTGTTATAAAAAACCTCGGTAACCTATCCGTTATCATTGACCCTAATACGTTCGTTTCTCAACATTTAGACACGAATGGGAAATTTTATGCGAATCGAACAAAATATTTGATCTCATGTCACTAATTAAAAAAAACCAACTAAAAGCCTTTTTCACTCTGGTATTGCTTTTTTTCTCAAGCTGCTTCGCTGCGGTTGGTTACGCGGAACCGACAAAGGCCTCTGTCGTTAAGCTGGGTGAAGTTGCTGTCTATCCTGTCAAGAGCGCATTCGCATCGGTCATCACCTTGAATAACAGTAAACTATCTGCCGAAGTCTCAGCAAAGATCAAGTCAATATCAGCAGAGGTGGGGCAAATTGTTAATAAGGGAGATG
>CAJQIK010000009.1 GCA_905478365.1 uncultured Burkholderiales Genera incertae sedis bacterium | reverse complement strand
TAGCAAAGTTACGGGACGTACAAAAAGCCGTTGAAAACTATGATGAAGACGCTAGGGCTTCTGAGGCCAACAAACAAAAAGAGCTGGAAAAACAAGAAGCGGTTGCTCGTGCGGCTCAGTCACTAGCAAAAGATAAGCTTGATAAATATATCAATGCAATTCGAACCGAAGTGCTAGAAAAGTGGGCTTGGGGTGAAGAGAGTGGTGGCTTAGCAGTGTATTATGAAATACGTTTATCAGACGCTGGAGATGTGATCAATATTAATATATCGCGACCAAGTGGTAATCCTGCGTATGATGAATCGGTGAGAAAAGCGATTCAGATGGCGTCGCCATTGATGAGGAACGACCCGCCAGATGCGACGTTCTTTCAAAGATACTTTGCAGATGGTGTGAACATAGAGTTTAAATTTTAGGGGAGAGCTGGATGTTTTCTGTTTTTCGTACGGTTAACAGTCTTGTCACATTGGTATGCCTCAGCACGGCTTTGTTCTCTGGGGCTGTGTGCGCTCAAGTTGAGGTTGAGATCATAGCGGATGAGGGTGCAAAAATACCGATAACTGTACTTCCGTTTGAAGGCAGTGGTTCGGCTAGCTTGATGTCTGAGATTATATCTGCGGACTTGTTGAAAACGGGTCTTTTTGCGATCCAGAACATTGAAAAAGGTTGGAGCCGAGCCAAGTTGACTGAGTCTGACTACCGAGGTTGGGATGACAGGCGCGTTCAAAACCTGGTTATTGGGAAGTTCGCAGAGTTGGATGATGGACGAATCCAGGGTACGTTTTGGTTGTATGACATCCCAGGTGAAGCCATGTCAGTTGGTTATCAGATCAAAGATGATCCTGCGCAAATCCGTCGTATGGCTCATCACTTTGCTGATTTGATTTATGAGAAACTCACTGGCGATAAAGGAATTTTTAGAACGAAAATTGCTTATGTGATCCGCGCTAAGGATCAATCAACACTGGTGATTGCTGACTCAGATGGTCATAATCCACGGGAAGTTTTTTCCACAAACGAGCCAATTCTATCGCCGCGTTGGTCTCCTGATGGAAGTCAGATTGCTTTCGTCTCTTTTGCAAACCGAAAAGCCGCCGTTCATGTGGTGCCAGTTGATTATGAGAGAAGTCGGGTAACTGGAAAACCCAAGATAATCGGTCCATATCCCGGTTCAAATTCAGCGCCATCTTGGTCTCCTGACGGGAAATCTTTGGCGATTGCCATTTCCAAAGATGGTAAATCAAATATATTCATCGTGTCACTTGAGGATCAAACTAAGCGACAAATTACTAATAATCGATGGATTAATACAGAGCCCAGTTTTTCATCCGATGGTAGAAACATAGTATTTACCTCGGATCGAACGGGGCGACCTCAAATTTATCAGACCGCAGTGCAGGCAGTGTCAGAAGTGAGGTTGACTTATGAAGGTCGATACAACGCATCCCCTCAATTCAGCCCAAAGGACGACTTTGTAGCTCTGATTCACTACGATGAAAGAAAGTTTAATGTTGGAACGCTCGATATGAAGTCTGGTGTTGTTCAGATTTTAACCAATGGGTCGCTAGATCAGTCGCCAAGCATCTCCCCGAATGGTAAAGTGATCGTCTATGCTTCAGAAGCAAATGGGCGTGGTATATTACGATTCGTGTCCAAGAATGGGCGGGCGAAGCTTCGTTATGTAGGACCGAAGGGGGATGATATCCGCGAGCCCTCATGGGGTCCTTTCATCAAAGACTAATCAGGATATCTTATGACCATAAAAATTTTGTTGGTAACTGGTTTGATTGCTGTATGTGTCGGTTGCTCCAGTAAAACTAAAATGAATGCTGATATCGAACAAAGGGATCTGTTCGATGGGTCTGATAGACGCTCATTCGAGCAAAGTGCTGAATTGGTTGAGGGTTCAGAGGTTGCGTCGGAGGCTGAGCTTAGAGCACAACAAGATGAATTAAAGCGGGAGTTTGAGCGCGAGGAGCAAAGGCTTTTAGAGGAACGTGCAAAGTTGGATGCTGAAAACGCGGAAAAACAAGAGGCAATGCAACGTGAAACAGACATCAAAGAGCGACTTACTCAAAATGATTCCCTGTTGTCTCAACGAAGTATTTTCTATGACTTCGATAGTTCTGTGATCAAACAAGAGTATCGGCCCCTTGTAGAGGCACACGGAAATTTTCTCAAACAATATCCCTCAGTTCGTATTCGGATCGAGGGCAATTGTGATGACCGTGGTAGTCGAGAATATAACTTGGCTCTAGGACAAAGCCGTGCGGAACAATTAAAGCAAGCGCTTGTTCGAATAGGTGCCAGACAAGATCAGATTGATGTTGTAAGTTATGGTGCAGAGCGGCCCTTCGCATTTGGAATTGACAGCGATAGTCGGTCTAAAAACAGACGTAGTGATCTCATATATATTGATTAGTCCGAACTCAAGCTACGCACTAAGGCCTACTAATTATATGGTCGATTGTTTATCACCATGAGTACAGCTCACATACCCCGACAATTCCCTCTGATATTAGCAATGTTGTGTTGTATTGGTGTGCCTGTGAGCTTGGCGCAGGAGGTTCCGGACACGACATCAAAGTCTGACAAAGACTCTGGCATGACTGAGTTTTATGAGCGACAACAAATGGACGAGGAGCTTCGTACGTTAAGAGGTGACATTGATAATATCAGTAAGAGGCTGGGTGAGATTGAGAGTGCGCAGCAGTTGATTCATGATCTTCTTCTGAGAGTGTCCAATATTGAAGAGCAAATACAGATTGGCGATGG
>CAJQIK010000008.1 GCA_905478365.1 uncultured Burkholderiales Genera incertae sedis bacterium | reverse complement strand
TCAGTGCTGCCCTAAAAAGTTGAGCATGACCTCATTGAACTGCCGGGGTTGCTCTAAATTTGACAAGTGAGAGGCTCCTACAATAATGGAGAGGCTGGACCCTGGAACTGCCGCTTGGATCTCATGTGACATGGAAAGGGGTGTGCTTACATCTGAATCACCAACTATTATCTTAACGGGAACATTTATTTCAGATAATCGATCCGTACAATTAATAGCCGAAATAGCATGACAACACCCCACATACCCAGCCACAGGCGTTTGTTGAATTAGATTCGACACAAAATCTAGTTCTGGCCTTGGTTGGCTGCGAAAAGAATCTGTAAACCATCGCGCTAAAACATTACTTACCAACCCTTTCATCCCGTTATTTCTCGCCGAATCGATTCTTTCCTGCCAAGCCGATTGATTTTCAGAAGGCATACGACTCGTCGTATCACATAAAGTTAAAGACGCAACTGAGTTAGGAAAATTAATTGCATGAATCATACCAATCATGCCACCCAGCGATAAACCTACCCAGTGGGGCCGATCGATCTGCAAACCCTCAAGTAACATTTTTGAATCTAATGCCAATTGATCAAGTGAATAAGCACCCTCAGTCGCTTCACTTCCTCCATGACCTCGTGTGTCAAAAGCTAAGACTCGGTAATTTTGTCTCAACACGTCTATTTGTGGCCCCCACATCGTTAAATCACATGACAAACTATGACTTAAAACAACCCAGGCACCCGAATCACCAAAAATTTCGTAATTAAGCGTTACACCATTAACTCGCTTTTGCATTATTCTGAGTCCTTTAATTCTTCGCTGATTAACACAAGGTAACTTTTTATTTATTATAGATATTTATCAATATCCTATCGAATTAAAAAATTCGCATGAGAAAATAAACTAGTACAGATATTGGAGGGGTAATTGTGAGAGTAATTCAATATAGAGGCAGAGACGGGGCAAGAAGAGTGGGTGTAACTTCTGATGATGGGCACGTTCGTACAATTAGGGGCGCCACAACCACCTATGACCTCGCTACAGAAGCCATAAGAAAAAAACAATCCATCGAGCGGATTATTGAGGATCGAATCAGCAATGAGAAGGATACGATGACTGAGATCATTTCTGAAAAAAGGATTCATGTTCCCTTCCATCATCCGGACCCATACCACCAAATCATTACAGGAACTGGACTGTCCCACCTTGGAAGCGCAAGTGCGCGTAACTCAATGCATGCGAAACTTAGTCAAGACGAGTCCTCAATGACAGATTCTATGAAGATGTTCAAATGGGGACTAGATGGGGGGAAGCCAAATGCAACGGATATAGGCACTCAAGCAGAATGGTTTTATAAAGGAGATGGCGATTGGGTTGTTGATCCAGAAGCACATCTTGTTTGGCCAACATACGCTTTGGATGGTGGCGAAGAAGTCGAACTTGTCGGTGTATATTTAATCGATGAAAAGTCGGTTGTGTGGCGCGTCGGATATGCGCTAGCCAACGAATATGCTGATCACGTTATGGAAAGACAAAACTACCTGTATTTAGCCCACTCGAAATTAAGGCACTGCTCTTACGGTCCGGAATTACTAATCGGAGAGCTACCCAATAACGTAAAAGGTAAGGCAAGACTCGTGAGATCAAATAACGTTATATGGGAAGAAGACTGGCTATCGGGTAATAGCAACATGTCGCACTCAATTGAAAATCTCGAGCATCACCACTTCAAATATCCGGAATTTAGAAGGACAGGAGATGTCCATATTCATTTTTTCGGCGCAGCGACGGGTAGTTTTACTCAGAATATCAAAACCCAAGACGGTGACGTATTTGAAATCGAATCAACTAGTTTTGGTTATCCGTTAAGAAATACACTGTCCAGGGATAACGGTAAAGAGGAAAGAATTAATGTTAAGCCTTTATGATTCAAGATAAGTAATTTCCTATCAAATTACTTATCTTGAATCATTACTTAAGACAATGGGCGGGAAAATGAGATAATGTCCCCAATCAATGACCCAGCGCTTTGATGCGCAGCAGAAATCAGAATTTTTTTGAAATTAACAAAACCACTATTAAAGACGCTGTTCAATAACAAAATAAAAAAATCACGCCATGACACAAGAGCTTATCTACAACTTAAACGTTAAAACCCAACAGATACTATCGACGCCGCAAATAATAAAAGACGAAATTCCAGTTCCTGACAATGCAATGTCAACGATTATCCAAGGACGTAAAGCTATTGAGTCTATTTTAAATGGAGTAGATAAGCGTCTTCTAGTGGTGGTTGGGCCATGCTCAATACACGATACGAGAGCAGCAATGGACTATGCGAGCAGGTTGCAAGTACTATCGAAAAAAGTGGCTGAAACGATGATGATTGTGATGCGCGTCTATTTCGAAAAGCCTCGTACTACCGTTGGTTGGAAGGGACTTATTAACGACCCACACATGGACGAATCCTTTGATATTGAAGAAGGACTGCGTATCGCGAGAAGGTTGTTAATTGATATCAACGAAATGGGATTACCGGCTGGTACGGAGGCACTAGACCCGATTAGCCCACAGTACTTGGGCGATCTAATTTCATGGAGTGCTATTGGGGCACGTACAACCGAATCGCAAACCCACAGAGAGATGGCTAGCGCACTCTCGTCGCCGGTTGGATTTAAAAACGGGACTGATGGCGGTCTTTCAGTAGCAGTTAATGCCCTTCACTCAGTTTCTAATCCACACAGTTTTTTGGGTATTAACAGCGACGGCCAAGTAG
>CAJQIK010000007.1 GCA_905478365.1 uncultured Burkholderiales Genera incertae sedis bacterium | reverse complement strand
GATCAATTTTCACTGATGTGTGCGCAGGGCTTGTAGTCGCCCCACCAATT
Source organism: uncultured Burkholderiales Genera incertae sedis bacterium (assembly GCA_905478365.1). GTDB lineage: Bacteria > Pseudomonadota > Gammaproteobacteria > Burkholderiales > Eutrophovitaceae > Eutrophovita. The sequence goes on along the minus strand of CAJQIK010000007.1, from coordinate 4,551 downwards.
AACAACGGAATATTGAAATTTTGTCGTTCCATTTCAGACGCAACTGTCACCATCTCATCGAGCGATGGTGTAATGAGGCCAGACAACCCAATGATATCGGCATTATGCTCACGTGCTGCATCCAATATTTTCTGAGCAGGCACCATTACACCCAAATCAACTACCTTAAAATTATTACACTGGAGAACAACGCCGACGATATTTTTACCGATATCGTGTACGTCACCCTTTACTGTTGCCATGATGATGACGCCGTGCTCTCGGCTCATATCCCCAGCGGCCTCCTTCTCCTCCTCAATGTAAGGAATCAAATGAGCAACCGCTTTCTTCATAACTCGGGCAGATTTGACTACCTGCGGCAGGAACATCTTTCCAGCACCGAATAAATCGCCTACGGTATTCATACCATTCATCAAGGGACCTTCGATTACGTGTAAGGGCCGATCAGCCTTCAATCGCGCCTCTTCCGTATCCTCTACCACATAGCTATCAATGCCCTTAACCAACGCATGAGATAACCGATCCTCACAGGAGGTGCTTCGCCATTTTGCAACCGTTTCATCTTCAACTTCTTCGACCAAACCGAAACGCGGCGCTGCATCAACCAATCGTTCAGTCGCATCGCTACGACGGTTCAGAATGACATCTTCAACTAAATCACGTAATTCCAAATCAATATCTTCATAGATTGCCAACTGCCCAGCGTTAACAATACCCATCGATAGACCCTGGCGAATCGCATGATATAAAAATACAGAATGCATGGCCTCGCGAACAGGGTTATTACCTCGAAATGAAAAAGATACATTCGATATGCCACCGGAAATATAACTGTGTAGACAATACTTATGGATATCGTGACAAGCCGCAATAAAATCTTGCGCATACCCATCATGCTCTTCTATCCCCGTCGCAACAGCAAACACATTTGGATCGAATACGATATCCTCAGGTGGAAAATCTACCTTCTCGGTCAGCAACTGGTATGACCTCTGACAAATTTCCCGTTTACGTTTTTGTGTATCCGCTTGGCCTTGCTCATCAAAAGCCATGACGATGACGGCAAAGCCATAACGGCGAATCTTTCGCGCTTGCTCTAAAAACTGTTTTTCTCCCTCCTTTAATGAAATTGAATTGATGATGCCTTTACCCTGTACACATTGCATTCCAGCTTCGAGCACATCCCATTTTGAGGAGTCGATCATCACAGGTACGCGAGAAATATCAGGCTCTGACGCAATGAGATTAAGAAAAGTAACCATCGCCGCTTGGGAGTCAAGCATGCCTTCATCCATATTTATATCGATGATCTGGGCACCATTTTCGACTTGTTGTCTTGCTACTGTTAACGCGTCATCGAGCTGATTATTAAGTACCAAACGCTTAAACATTGCAGAGCCAGTCACGTTTGTTCGCTCACCCACATTGATAAAACCGGTTGTCTTGTCAGCTATGAATGGTTCCAAACCACTCAATTTCATAAATTGATCACAATCAGGCGCCACGCGTGGAGCGTTCCCGCTCACCCGTTCAGCAATCAACCGAATATGTTCAGGTGTCGTGCCACAGCAACCTCCAACGATATTGACTAATCCGCTTTGCGCATATTCAGCCACAATGTCAGCCATTTCTCCTGGCTCTAGGTCATATTCGCCGAACTGATTAGGCAAACCTGCGTTCGGATGAGCGGACACAAACGTATCAGCAACACGAGCTAGATCCGCCAAAAATTGACGAAGTTCTTTGGGCCCCAACGCACAATTCAAACCTATCGTGAGTGGTTTAGCGTGACGTACCGAAAACCAGAAAGCCTCCGTTGTTTGCCCTGATAAAGTTCGGCCTGATGCATCAGTAATTGTTCCCGAGATCATAATGCGAATTGGTATGCCAGACTCCTCGGCGACCAAATCTATCGCATAAAGTGCAGCTTTCGCATTCAGCGTATCGAATATAGTTTCAACGAGAATTAAATCAGCGCCACCCTCAATTAGAGCGCGCGTAGCCTCAGCGTACGTATCAACCAACTGCCCATAGGTTATGTTCCGCGCACCAGGATCATCAACACTCGGGCTGATAGAACAAGTCCTATTTGTTGGGCCTAAAACACCCGCTACAATTATGGGGCGCGTACTATCCTGATCTGCAACTTTGCGTGCGAGGCGCGCCGCCTCCAAATTCAGTTCGTAGACGAGATCTTCCATACCGTAATCCGACATAGACGGAGCATTGGCATTAAATGTGTTTGTTTCAATAATACTTGCACCGGCATCCACATAAGCACGATGAATCGATGAAATCAAATCAGGTCGCGTCAGTGTCAATAAATCATTATTCCCTTTTAGATCACTGGGATAGTTAGCGAAACGAACTCCTCGATAATCGCTTTCAGTCAATTCGGCACCCTGAATCATGGTGCCCATACCACCGTCCAGAATTACGATTTCTCTTGGTAAGGTATCGAGCAACCATTTAATACGTTCTGACCGATTCATGTAGCCCCTCTGACGCCAATTGCGTGACATACAGTAAAGCTGAGCTCAGCTCGATTCAATGTGTAGAAATGAAAATCACGAACACCTTCACGGCTCAATGCCTCTACTTGAGAGACCGCGACATGTGCAGCAATATGCTGTCTCGTCGTCACATCATCATCCAGCCCACAAAAAAGGTTCGTCAAAGAAGACGGTAGTGAAACCCCGCACGACTCAGCAAAACGAACGAGTGTTTTATAATTTGTCACGGGCAAAATACCAGGGATCAACTCCACCTCTATGCCGGCAGCTGCCACACGATCGCGAAATTTAAGGAACACAGAATCATCAAAAAAGAACTGGGTGATCGCACATTTAGCACCCGCATCAACTTTACGTCTTAAACTCTCAAGGTCTGCCTCTTCTGAGATCGCCTCAGGGTGAGTTTCTGGGTAAGCTCCGACGATTAACTCGAAAGGATGCTTTTCCATTAACCCTTTCACTAAGTCAGACCCATACGCGTATCCATCTCGATGGGGAACATAAGTCACCTCAGCTCCTCCCTGAGGATCGCCCCTAAGTGCTACGAGTTTGCGAATTCCCGCACTCCAATAATCATCTGCCAGACTATCTACCTCTTCACGAGTTGCTCCGACGCATGTCAGATGAGGCACAGGATTGAGATCTGTTTCGACTGAAATCCGTTGAATCACCCGGTGTGTCCGCTCTCTTGTTGAACCATCTGCTCCATACGTTACGGAGACAAACGTCGGCTTGAGAGGCGCAAGCCTCTCAAGCGTTTTCCAGAGGCTAACCTCTGCCTCATGCGACTTAGGAGGGAAAAACTCAAAAGAGACTCGTGGCGCACTCATTTTTTTTCTCTTTTAGAATTCATTGTTTAAGAAAAATCACCCCTAAATATTGTTTGGTTTATCCGTACGCTCACAGGATGGATTCATTGCCGATCCAATTTGAGACGGCGAATCAATAGACCCCAACGACTGGAACCCACGCTCGCAATCAGCTTTGATATCTTCGATGGCTTCTAATCCTGTCGATATTCGGATTAAATTCTCACCAATCCCCATCAGGTCACGATCTGCCTGACTCAACCGACCATGTGTAGTGGTTCCTGGGTGGCAAACCGTTGTCTTTACATCACCCAGATTTGCTGTAAGCGACATCATACACGTTCCGTTCAAAAACCTAAACGCAGAGTCTCGTCCCGGGCGCTTGAGTTCGAAACTTAATACCCCACCGCCGGCGCGCATTTGTTTTGAAATTAATCCAGACTGAGGATGAGTAGGCAAGCCAGCGTAGTGGACTCTTACCACTTCAGCATGATCATCCAGCCAAGTTGCGAGATCAATCGCGCGTGCACAATGCGACTGCATGCGCACCTCAAGAGTCTCTAGCCCTTTTAGAAAAACCCAAGCATTAAAAGCGCTCATTGTCACTCCACCTGATCGAATAAATGCCGTTATCGGATTTATAAGTTGCTGTGAGCCAACAACAGCGCCACCTAATACACGCCCTTGCCCGTCTAAGTATTTCGTTGCGGAGTGAATCACCAAATCGGCCCCATGATCCAAAGGCCTTTGCAACACTGGCGTCATAAGACAGTTGTCCACCACAAATAAAGTATCATTCCTCCGACAAAGCTCTGACACACTCGAGATATCAACAATATCCATAGTAGGATTAGAGGGAGTCTCGCAATAGGCAATTTTGGCTGGAACAGATAGAGCGACTTCCCACGCATCCAGGTTGGTAGGTGTAACCAGATCTAACGTGATGCCATATTTAACAAAGAACTTCTGAAATAGAGTCATCGTGGCACCAAATACACCACACGACATAACGACGCGGTCACCAGACTGACAATGCGCCATCATGGTGGCCAAGATTGCGCCCATTCCGGAGGAAGCAGCCTCGCAAGCTTCTCCGCCCTCAAGTATTGCTAGACGTTTACAAAAAACATCTACGGTCGGGTTATCAACCCTACCGTAAATTGACAATCCACTTTCATTTATAAAGGCATCGGCCATTGTCTCCGCATCAGAGAATACAAAGCTTGATG
>CAJQIK010000006.1 GCA_905478365.1 uncultured Burkholderiales Genera incertae sedis bacterium | reverse complement strand
GGCGTAACGCAACTTGACTTTACTGGGCCTGCTGAAGTTTTAGCGCGCATGCCAGACGCTGAGATTTCTCTTGTCTGGAAAACTCTAGACCCGGTGACGAGCCAATTTGGCCTCAAATATCATCCTGACGCTAAAATTTCCGAAAATACGCTGTATGACTTAATTCTAGTTCCAGGTGGCTTTGAATGCGCGCGGCTTATGATTGACCCAGAAATATTAACGTGGCTTCAAGAGCAAGCGGAGTCGGCAGAATATATAACGAGTGTTTGTACCGGTTCGCTTGTTCTGGCGGCGGCTGGATTGCTCAATGGGTATGATGCAGGCTGTCATTGGGCATGGGCAAAGCACCTTAAGAAGTTTGGGGTAAACCCAACAAGGGAGCGAGTAGTAGTTGATCGTAACCGTATTACTGCTGGTGGTGTTACGTCTGGCATAGACTTTGGCTTAGAGATCGTTGAGCGTCGATATGGCCGAGATCTTGCCGAACAAATAATTCTGGGTATAGAGTATGATCCCCAACCAATCTCGGGTGGAGTCCCAGAGACGGCTCGACCCGAAACTGTTGACAGGGCCAAAAATAGAATAGCGAATCTAAACAAAGCCGGAGACTTTATTAGTATGATTGATGAGGCGGCTTATAAGCTCTCAAAGGTGTAGAGTAGCGTATTGAAACCGAGGTTACTACGAACGGTCTGAGTCCAGAGTCGGGTACTAGTTTTGAACAGACAGACTTGGATTTGATAGTAATGAAAGTTGGTAAATCAATATGTTTGTAAAGAAAGAGTTTTTTTTCGGTAAAAATAGAAAGGTTTTTTATGTCCAGACACAGCGCATTAGAGAAATTTGGTCGCTCCGGTAATCCCGCATTAAATGCAGCAACGTTTAGTGACGCGGCACGTCAAGCTCCTATGGATGCTGGAAATAGGGCTACGATGTCCTTGGAAGGCACCGTGAATAAGACGGGTATTCTCTTGCTGTTGGTAGTGCTCTCCGGAGCATGGACATGGAACTTATTTTTTGAAAGTGGCAATTCAGCAACAGTGATGCCAATGATGCTGGTAGGTGGTATTGGCGGCTTTATTTTCGCACTCGTTACGATCTTTAAAAAACAGTGGTCTGGAATTACAGCACCGATATATGCGGTGTTGCAGGGTTTGTTTCTCGGTGGCATTTCTGCTATCTACGAATCTCAATTCGACGGTATTGTTGTTCAAGCCGTTGGCTTGACGCTAGGTACACTCTCATCCCTATTGGTGTTATACAAAACCGGTATCGTTAAACCGACGGAAAACTTTAGGTTGATGGTCACGTCGGCCACTATGGGAATCGGACTACTTTATCTGGTTAGTATGATCATGAACATGTTTGGCTCGAGTATTGGGTTCATTCACTCCAACGGCCTCTTTGGGATCGGATTTAGTTTATTTGTTGTTGCGATTGCTGCGCTAAATTTGGTTTTGGATTTTGACTTTATCGAACAAGGTTCAGAGCAAGGTGCACCCAAGTACATGGAGTGGTTTGGTGCATTTTCATTAATGGTGACCTTAATCTGGTTATATCTAGAAATGCTTCGACTACTAGCGAAAATGAGAAGCCGTTAGTGGACTTCAATACGCTAATTTTTGGTGGGCTGGCTGTTATTTCCCTTGCTGTCTTTCTTTTTATTGGGCGCTTTAGAGCGTTTAAAAGTCAGCGGGAACGAGACGATCGAATTGATTGGAGTAAGCGGCAATTTTCGCTTTGGAGAATCGCGTTATACAGCCTGGGTGTTGTCTTAATGATCGTGTTAGTGACCCAAATGATGTAATGCTTGACACTTCATTGTGACTACCCTTATGAGTAAAGGACAAATAAATGTTTAACGATACTCCCCTATTTATTAACGGCATGACGGTCGGAGTAATTCTCTTTCAGACCGCCATTATTGCCCCTGCGGTTTTTACTGCACTCTCAGGCTCTGATAGCTCGGTGTTTTTGCGTAAAGTCTTTCCAAAGTTCTTCATTTTTCTGGTGGCTCTTGGCGCAATAGCCAACGTCACCGCGATCATAGTAGAAGATGGCCAAGCTATTATCATTTCGGGGGCTACAGTGGCATTTGCGGTATTTGCCTATCTGCTAATTCCGATGACAAATAAAAGTCGCGACGAAGGGGACGAGAGGACGTTTAAACGTTTACACCTCGCCAGTGTCTTGCTCACTGTGGCCATTCTTATCCTAAATGCTGTTGGCTTAGTTATTTAGAGTTTTGGCGATACTTTATATTTGTCATTTATAGATCGCTATGGAGATTAGAGTCAATTTCCTGGACAAGCTTCGTCTTGAGGCTAGGTTCGATGATTTTACGGTCGTCACTGATCAGCCGATACGGTATAAGGGAGATGCATCAGCACCCAGCCCCTTTGATTATTTTCTTGCTTCCTCCGCTTTATGCGCCGGCTATTTTGTGAAGTTGTATTGTGACACCCGTAAAATCTCTACGGATAACATTCGTCTATCACAGAATAATGTCGTTGACCCGGGAAATCGTTATAAGCAAATTCTAAAAATTCAGGTTGAGTTACCTCATGAGATTAATGAGGCAGATCGCCGCGGGATTTTGCGTTCCATCGAGCGCTGCAGTGTCAAAAGGGTCGTGCAGGAGGGCCCTGATTTCATTATCGAGGAGGTTGATCAACTGAATGGTGATGCGCAATCACTGCTTGAATTACATCCTTTATCTAAAACCAATACTTTTATTGCCGGTAAAGATTTTCCGGTCGAGCAAACGATCGCTAATATGTCGAAGATATTATCTGATTTGGGCATTAAGATCGAGATCGTATCATGGCGTAATCTTGTACCTAATGTTTGGTCGGTACATATCCGTGATGCGCATTCACCGTTGTGCTTCACAAATGGTAAAGGGGCTACCAAAGAAAGTTCATTAGCATCTGCCCTAGGAGAGTATATCGAGAGACTCGCGAATAACCACTTTTACTCCCAGTATTTTTGGGGCGAAGCAATTGCTGATTTGGATTTTGTACATTATCCAAACGAGCGTTGGTCTAAGCCCTTAGTAAACAATTTATTACCCTCAAATATTCATCGAGAATATTTGAG
>CAJQIK010000005.1 GCA_905478365.1 uncultured Burkholderiales Genera incertae sedis bacterium | reverse complement strand
TGGAATAAGAATCATCCTTAACTCGAGTAAAACGCAGACAGAACTCGAATATTTTTGTAATGGTTTCGGACGACAGTTGCCCTTTATCTCAGAGAACGGCGCTGCCATACACAACCCGGAAAGTTTATTTGATTCAAGTGCTAACGGGCCAAATTTTTGTCAAAATTTTGGTAAGCCTGTTTCAGAGTTAATGAGGATTTGGACCAATAACATTTCGATTGGGTTACGCGAACAATGTTTATTCTTAGACGAGACTGAGCGTTCAGTGCAAGCAAGTTGTTTGGGTTTGACTGGGGAGCCTCTAGATAGAGCGATGACCCGGGACTACTCAAAGCCGTTTGTATTCAAGGGTACTGATAGTGAATTTAAAGCACTTCAAAAAAAAGCAAATGAGTGCCAACTCAGTGTATTGCGTGGGGGACGCGTGTGTAATCTATCTGCCTTGCACGATAAAGCTACAAGTATGCACGCGATTCGAGATCTTACGCATTCGAGATCGGATGAGGTTGTGATTATCGGGGTAGGGGACAGCGATAATGATCTAAGTATGTTGGAAGCCGCTGATGTTGCCTGCGTGATACCTCGTAACAACCAACCACCTCTAATGGTCGAGAAAAATAAAACGTGTAAAAGGGTGATTTATGCGTCGCAAGTCGCTCCTCTTGGATGGCAAGAGGCTGTCGAAGGCGCGATCGCTTTTCTTAAAACAGAATACAGGGGTCACAATGGGTGATTTTTCACAAAACGGGTGGGTGACAACCCTTCATAACTTTAAAACACGGTCTACTGAAGACCTAGAAAAAGATCTCGAATTATTTTCTGGCTATCGGCCAATGGAGCTGATATTGCCAAGCTTATATTCCGAGCTCGAGGGACCAGCACTCAAACACATCGTTGAGCAGATCTCTCAGGTCAAATATTTGAGTCACGTCGTTATTGGACTTGATCGAGCGGATCGAGATCAATATGAATATGCGTTTTCATTTTTTAAGAACTTGCGTCAATCGTTTTCAATGTTATGGAACGATAGTCCAAGATTGACATCGCTACATAACGAGCTTGAAGACAAGGGCTTAGCACCGCAGGAGCTCGGTAAGGGCAGGAATGTTTGGTACTCCATTGGTTATGTTCATGCGCGTGCGAAAGCAGAGGCAGTCGCGCTTCATGACTGCGACATTGTGACTTATGACAGAGAACTCTTGGCACGGCTGTTTTATCCGATCGCCAATCCAAATTATCAGTTTGAATTTTGTAAGGGGTTTTATGCAAGGGTGACTGACGATAAGATGAACGGTAGGGCATGTCGATTGTTGGTTACTCCTCTTTTGTTAGCTCTAGAGCATGTTCTTGGTAGTTCTGAGTATTTGAGGTTCATGCAAAGTTTTCGCTATCCATTAGCGGGGGAGTTTTCATTCCGACGGTCTCTCATACCCGAGATGCGTATCTCCTCAGATTGGGGCTTAGAAGTCGCAATTTTGTCGGAGATGCAACGTAATCAAGCGAGCAATAGAATTTGTCAGGTTGATATATCAGATGCTTATGATCATAAGCACCAAGTATTATCTGAAGATGATAAAACTGCTGGCCTATCGCGAATGTCGATTGATATTACCAAGGTATTAATAAGAAAGTTAGCGACGCGGGGTTATTGTTTCGGTCCAGACGTGTTCCGAACCCTAAAAGCCACCTATTTCCGCCTCGCGCTGGACATGGTTCATTATTATCAAACGGATGCAGAAATTAACGGGTTAACGTTTGATATAGATATGGAGGAGCGCGCTGTTGAGCTTTTTGCGGAAAATATTATGCACGCTGGCGAGGCGTTTACCGATAATCCGATGGAGTCACCTTTCATACCATCTTGGAATCGCGTTAATTCAGCCGTACCGGATCTAACCAGTCGATTGAGAATAGCTGTAGAGAAGGATAATGCCGAGTTGCGTTGATGAGGATTTCACCGCGATCCATAGAAATATGCTGCGTTGGTTGCGGGAAATCTATAGCGAATTGCCGAGTGACGCCTTATCTGCATTAGCGTTACGTTTGGCGCAACGGATGGCTCCGACTGAAAGAAGCGCCCCTGTTATTAGAGGTAAATGGGATCAAGGGACATGTTTGTTGATCACCTATGCGGATTCTGTTACCGAAGAAGAAAGCCATTCTCCGATTGCTTCGTTAGCTCGATTTTGTGAGACTTACCTTGATGATGTAGTGAGCGTTATCCATATTCTTCCGTTTTTCCCATCAAACGGTGACGACGGTTTTGCGGTCTCTGACCACGAGTGCGTAGATAAAGCCCTAGGTACCTGGGAGGATATTTTTTCGTTATCAAAAAATTATCAAGTGATGGCCGATCTTGTACTAAATCATGGCGCACGGTCTAGCACTTTATTCCAACAGTTTTTAAATGACGAGAGCCCAGGGAATAGTTTCTTTTTTTGTGTTGATGAGACATTTGATACAACTCACGTCATTCGTCCAAGAGACCATCCATTACTCCAGGAAGTGGAAACGGCTTCAGGTGAGAAGACCGTGTGGTGTACGTTTAGTGAAGAACAGATTGATTACGACTTTTCTAATCCAGATGTTTTAGAGTATTTTTTAAATCTCATTTTTGATTTTATTGATCACGGCATCAGCGTTCTGAGACTGGATGCAGTTGGATTTCTATGGAAACGTTCGAGTACCACCTGTTTAAATCTTAGCCAGACACACGCAATTATAAAGTTGATTCGATACGCTTGTGATTTTTATGGCGAGAATGTTGTGATCGTGACCGAAACCAATTTGCCGAATCAAGAAAATCTGAGTTACTTTGGAAATGGTAATGAGGCCCATTGGATTTATAACTTTCCATTGCCACCACTGCTACTTCATACCCTGTTGACAGGCGACTCTAATGCGTTACGACGCTGGGCTATGAGTATGCCACCAGCGCTTCTGGGTAACAGTTATCTTAATTTCTTGGCATCTCATGATGGATTTGGTTTACGCCCAACGGAGGGGTTATTAGAGGAGGACGCGCGTGCGCAATTAGTATCTCGTCTCGAGAAGAATGGTAGTCGATTTACATGGCGAACCATGCAAGATGGTACAAAAAGTATTTATGAAGCAAATATCACGCTATACAGCGCATTAGAGAAAACCGATGATGACCCGAACGGGCGATATGCCATCCAGCGTTTTATAGCAGCACACCTCATTATGTTCAGTATGGAAGGTGTCCCTGCGTTGTATATCAACTCGTTAATAGGAGCTGAAAATGATTACGCGGGAGTGACTGAATCGGGTATGAACCGGCGGATCAACCGAACAAAGTATGTGCGTGAATCACTTGATGCGATGTTGGGTAGTACCCATTCCAGAGAGAGGATAATCTTTGACACCATAAAAACATTGATGCAAATGAGAGCGGACCAGGGCGCTTTTCATCCGAATGCTACTCAGTTCACATTGCAATTAGGAAGAGACTTTTTCGGGGTTTGGAGGCAAAGTCAAGACCGTGGCCAAAGTATTTTCGCCATCACGAATCTCACATCACAGGGGAAATTTTTACAACTTGCTGACTTAAATCTAATCGAAGTGGAGCAATGGTGCGATCTGATTAGCGGGTCACAAATTCTATCGCATCAGAGTGAATTGAGATTGGACCCGTATCAAACCGTTTGGATTACTAATAAGCATTAGTAATGAGTATTTTGAGATTTTAGCTTATTTAGTCAGTTTGAAAAGCTTATTAATGGCATGCTTTACCTAAGGCTTTGAGACGCCAATAGTTATAAGGTAGGGGCGCTAAAAATCCAGCCATCAGCATGGGTGGAATAACCCACCAGGTGAGGTAAGCACCACCCGTTAACAATACATCGGTGACATTCATGGCCAGCTCCATCCCAATCATCGAGATAAGAGACATTCCAATGGCTGTTTTAAATGCCATAAATAATCCCATTTGACGAGAAAGAATTAGAGTTTCCAGCGCAATTGAGCTTAGGAGTCCATTGATAATTGCAAGTGCCATAATTTGCCAGACAGGCCAATTGAGACCAATCCACTGCGCATAAGCGATCGTACCTAAATCACCAATCGAGCAACCAAGAAGGCACCAGGATGTATTGTATGAAGCTCGCTTCCATGTGTGTTTGCAGGTCCAAGAAATATTTAACATGATGTGCCGGGATTTATGTGGTGCCAACAAGTTGACGTTATACCAGAGAATGGAATTACATCGCAGGTAATAAGCTTCTGACTGTACGATACAAGCAAGAATTGTATACCCATTACCGGGGATTTTTCGCAATGATAGATCTTATTGCTAATTGATAGCGGCCTGTCTTTTTTTGGGTATAAAAAAAGCGCCGCATAAATGCGGCGCTTTTTACTACATTGCAGCTAACAAGTAATTACTTAGCTGTGATCTTGTAGATTTCGCCTTCGTCGGTGTTTGCATAAATAGCACCGTCAGGACCCATTGTTACACCACGGTAACGCTTGGTCTCTACTGGAAGGTGGATAACACTCTTGATTGACTGACCATCTTCAGCGATATCATAAACGTCTAGACGCATACCAGCTGGTGTGCCGCCAAACGCGATACCCATGATGCCGACAACCGCACGACCTTCATACATACCCCACTGCTTACCCTGAAGGAAGTCAATTGAAGATGTTCCTTGTGAGTAGCCGTTGTTCTGCCATGCAGGTGGCATAAGATCAGCAAATCGTGTATCACTCATTGGCATGTAAGCTGCACGAATAGCAGGAATTACGCCTTTCTTCTGGTTAGGCATATAACCGCAGTACTCGTCTGGGCAATCACCACGCCCGCCAACGTTTTGCTGTGGATCCCAGCCGCCGTTACCACCTTTAACAAGCATGGTTAGCTCGTCATTGTGCCAAGGGCCATGCTCAGCTGTAAACGCTGCGCCATCGGCTCGGAAAGCAATACCCTGAACATTTCGGTGACCGTATGTGTAAATACGCTTGTCGAAACCTGCAGGAGGATTGTTTCCTGGGTGTGCATTGCCGTCAGTATCGATACGCAATACTTTTCCGCAAATGAGTGTTGGTGACTGTGGGCAAACACCACGGTGTCGGTCACCAGTAGTAATCCACAACCAGCCCTCAGGACCGAAAGTAGGTCGGTTACCATTGTGTGCGCCGTTACCACCGAATGGGTGATTTGACTCGAATGGCTTGAACTGAATATCTTTAACGATATCGGTTCTGTTTGATACGCTCTTGAAATTTTTGCTAACTTCCATTCGCATTACGATGTTGCCATCACAACGCTCAAAGTTAGTTTTGCAGCCGTCACCATGATACTTCGTTGATGCAGAAGCAACATAAATACGACGATTCTTAGCGAAGTCAGGATCAACTGCTAAACCGAGCATACCTGCCTGGTTTGTACAATGAAGATCTGCACCCATGCTGGCGTAGCCGCTTGTATCTTTCATTCCATAAAGGGCGTGTACGTCACCGTTAGGCATCCTTACACTCACACCTTTACATTTTTCGGTGTAGAACATTGTTCCATCGTCAAGAAGCGCGACATCCCAAGGGTTCTCCAAACCAGTCATAACAGCTGTCTGAGTGATCTCAGGAACGACTGCACTACTGGTCGCGTGATGCCCGGCATGAGCTGATGTCGCGATAAATGCGACAGCCGATACCATAAGGGCTAGAAGTTTAATTCTCATTTGTTTCCTCCAGTTATATTATCTAATTAGATTTAACGCTTGATAAGTATGCTGCTAAATTTGCAATTTCGTCATCAGTGAGGGGTTCCGCATTCATGATCATAAGATCTGAATTTGGACCTATCCTTGTGCCGGCGCGATAAGCTTCAAGTTTCTCAATCAAATAAGGCACTGGTTTGCCAGCCAATTTTGGATAACTCGCCATACCTTTACCCTTTTGGCCATGACAGATGAAACAATTCACGCCATAGCGTGCTTCTCCCGCTGCGGCATCTCCACTTGTGGCAGAGCCTGCGTTGATGGTTAAAAGCAAGGTAAAAAAACTGATAAACAAACTTTTCATGAAACTCCCCGTAGATAAACATTCTAGGCATCTTCGTGAACCTTTCGATTCGCTTGATTTCTAGAAATTACAAACAACACCATACCCAGAACCGACCGAGTTTAAGGTCGATAAGTTCCAGTGGGTAAATAGTAGGAAAACTAGCGGTAAAAATAAAGTAAAAAAACACTTATTAGAGAAATATAATGCGTTTTCAAAGAGAAATAACCAAATATCGCTTTTATTAGGCCGCAAAACTTAGAGTTTATAATTAATTTGTATCAACCCATCGATGAGCCCACGCTCTGTTAAACCTAACTTAGGTAGCTGTCGTTAACATTTTTTGGACTTTTTTGGAGTCTTTAGGATGCTCCAGCTTCATCTAAAAACGAGTCAGCCTTTAGGGTTATGACCAGGGTATCACGCCAGCCTTTTTCACTCGTTGGTTGAATAGGAGTTGTCTCGTGAATGACGCGACGATCATTGAGCATCAACAAGCTCCAGGGCTGATTTAGTGTAAATCGTTGGCCATTAGGAGTATCTACTTCGAAGACCCGTGTTTCGCCACCCTTAATCTCGTGCCGCCTAATGAGCAACACTGCGACCCAATCAACACCGTCTCGGTGCGCGCCCTCAGGGGTGGGGCGACCGATACCGTCT
>CAJQIK010000004.1 GCA_905478365.1 uncultured Burkholderiales Genera incertae sedis bacterium | reverse complement strand
CCGCAATCGGGGGAACCTTAACAGGAAAAATTCTAGAAGATAAAACTCCGGATTCAGCCCAACTTTTATTAACAATAAAATCTGAACCGCTAGCAACAGCTCTGCGCCTCACTAACAAATGGAGCAGTAACCTGGCTGCCAAAAATATTTTTTTAACCTTGTCGGCGCAACAAAATGAAACGGGCGACCTAACACAATCGAGATTGATCGTCGAGAACTGGGGGAACGGACGGGGGCTCGACACCAGAGGGCTCGTCATCGACAACGGAGCTGGATTATCACGCAATGGTCGAACGACCGCCTCGCTCATATCCGCAATTTTAAAAATGGCATGGTCGGATCCTTCCATGCCCGAATTTGTTTCATCTTTATCTATGCCGGGAGTCGACGGTACACTAGGAAAACGATATCGCCTTAGCCCAGTGGAGGCTAAGGCTCATCTTAAAACCGGTTACCTTGACTCCGTTCGCTCTATAGCTGGTTACCTGCATTTACCTAAAGGTCGTACACTTTCTATTGTGATTATCATGAACCATGAGTCACTCACTAAAACTTCGACGACCATGGAAAATCTTGTTCGGCATTTATACGAGACAAACTAGCAAAGTATCGACCCGCTATTAGAGCCAAGTTGGGGCTCCTATGCGATAATCGGGCGAACCAACCAAATTAATATGCTTATATGAATAATATTGATGTGGTCATTCTTGCTGCGGGCAAAGGCACTCGGATGAAATCAACACAACCTAAAGTCATGCATCAGCTTGCTGGTAAACCACTTTTGGACCACGTCATTGATACCGCAACAACTCTAAAGCCAAAGGAAATAATCATTGTCGTAGGCCATGAAGAGACGACTATTCGCAAACATTACGCGCAAACACACTTAACATTTGTATCTCAAAAACAGCAGCTCGGAACGGGACACGCCGTCTCGCAAGCCAGCAAGCATCTAACTTCGGCAAAAACGCTCATTTTGCTAGGTGATGTGCCGTGCATTCGGCCTGATTCGATCAAAAGTCTTACGGATTGTCCTGCAGATGTCGCCGTATTAACGCAAATACTCGAAAACCCGACTGGGTACGGCCGAATTATCAGAGGCGATGATGGCAGCCCCCATATGATCGTAGAAGAAAAGGATGCCGATCAAAAAGAAAAACAAACTCGAGAAATTAATACTGGTATTTTCTGCGTTAAAACACCACTACTTAAAAAATTTCTGGAAGCTTTAACAAATGACAACGCAAACGAGGAATATTACTTAACCGATATCATTAAATATGCGTCTAATCAGCGTTTCTCGATTGATACGGTGTCGCCTTCTTTAGACTTCGAAGCCAAAGGCGTGAATAGTAAACAACAGCTCGCTGAATTAGAAAGAGACTATCAACTAGAATCCGCCTCCCGACTCATGAAGGCCGGCGTAACAATTCTAGATCCAATGCGAATTGACATTCGTGGGACACTCACGTGCGACTCTGATGTCTCAATCGATGTGGGGTGCATCTTTGAGGGCAACGTGAGGCTCGGAAAAAATGTGTCCGTAGAATCTAATGTAATAATCCGTGACTCCATCGTTAAGGATAATTCCACGATAAGAGCGTTCTCTCACGTTGATGGTGCCTCAATCGGAAGCTTCAATGACATCGGGCCTTATGCCAGAATTCGACCTGGAACGGAATCGCAAACGCGCGTTAAGGTAGGAAACTTTGTTGAGATTAAATCCGCGACACTCGACTCAGACGCAAAAGCTAATCACCTCTCATATATTGGTGATGCCACAATTGGCGCTTCCGTAAACGTAGGTGCGGGAACCATTACATGTAACTACGATGGCGCAAGGAAACACCAAACGGTTATAGAAGATAACGTATTCATAGGGTCCGACACGCAGCTTGTGGCACCAGTAACCGTTGGGGCCGGAAGTACTATCGCTGCCGGAAGTACAATCACCAAAGATGTCCCTTCCGGTGGTCTCGCATTATCGCGCACCAAACAAACGTTTATCGCTGATTGGAAGCGACCAACAAAAACAACAAAGTAAAAACTTTTAGGTAAATAATCACAATGTGTGGAATCGTCGCCGCCGTCTCCGACAAAGACATAGTCCCCTTTTTAATTGACGGACTCCTGAAACTCGAATATCGCGGGTATGACTCAGCAGGGCTCGCAGTCATTAATGAAAAGTTAGATCGAGTTCGAAATAGCGGCCGTGTGAGCGAACTGTCTGAAAAAGTACAATCTCTCAATATAAAATCTAAAATTGGTATCGCTCATACACGGTGGGCTACCCACGGCGCACCCCTAGAACGCAATGCGCATCCTCATATCAGTCGAGATGGCCTGGCGCTTGTACACAACGGGATCATCGAAAACCATGAATCTCTGAGGCGAACACTTACCGAACAAGGCTATGAATTCACTTCGGATACAGATAGTGAGGTCATCGCGCATCTTATACATAAACACTTAGAAAACTCGCCCGACCTACTTACGGCGGTGCGTCATACGGTTTTGGAATTAGTAGGCGCTTTCGCGTTGGCAGTTATTAGCGAGCAATCTAAAAAAAGAATCATCCTCGCTCGACGAGGTGCACCATTACTAGTCGGTTTAGGAGAAAACGAGGTTTATTGTGCAAGTGATTCCTCAGCACTTTTACAATGCACGAAACGCATGATTTTCATGGAAGATGGTGACCTCGCAGATGTTACAGTCAATGGCCCAACTTTTTTTGATTCTCGCGGCAAAACCGTAGAAAGAGAAATCTACGAGAGTGCATTATCTTCTGACCAAGTCGAGCTGGGTCGATTCGATCACTACATGCAAAAAGAAATTTTTGAACAACCTGGCGCATTAGCTGCAACTCTAGAGATGGTCACTGGGTCCAGCGCAATTACGCCCGAGCTCTTCGGTACAGAGGCGTCATCGATATTAAATACTATAGACTCAATAACCATTATCGCGTGTGGCACAAGCTACCACTCAGGGCTAACAGCAAAATATTGGCTCGAGGAAATCGCAGAAGTACCTGTCTTTGTAGAGATTGCATCTGAGTATCGTTACCGCAAACCAATTGGAAACCCTAATACACTGATCGTCGTAATATCCCAATCAGGTGAAACCGCAGATACCATTGCGGCATTAGAATATGCAAAACAACTGGGACAAGAAAAAACGCTTGGTATCTGCAACGTGCCTGAATCGTCAATTATTCGAGGTACGAACCTCAAATTCTTAACGCGGGCAGGCCCCGAAATTGGCGTCGCATCAACCAAAGCATTCACTACCCAGCTGGCATCCCTTTACTTGCTCACTCTGGTGATTGCAAAATTAAAAGGGAAACTCGACGCAAACCTGGAACATGTGCTGTTAACTGGGCTAAGACATTTGCCTGCAGCTCTCAATCTTGTATTAGAAATGGAGCCAAAAATTATAGGTTGGGCGAATACTATCGCCAAGAAACATAACGCATTATTTTTAGGTCGAGGTATCCACTACCCCATCGCACTGGAAGGCGCATTAAAACTCAAAGAGATTTCTTATATCCATGCAGAGGGTTATCCGGCTGGCGAATTAAAACACGGTCCTCTTGCGCTTGTTGACGGCGATACGCCTGTAGTTGCAGTGGCACCTAACGATGCACTACTTGAGAAATTAAAATCGAACTTATCAGAAGTTCACGCACGTGGAGGTGAGCTTTATGTATTCGCTGATGCGGACTCGAACCTAGATGAAACGGAAAGCTTACACATCATCAAGATGACGGAGCACCTCGGCCACCTAAGTCCAA
>CAJQIK010000003.1 GCA_905478365.1 uncultured Burkholderiales Genera incertae sedis bacterium | reverse complement strand
TGATAAAGACATGTTAAGTCGCTCAGGGTACCCTCAAGCGCTAAAAAATAGAATTTCTGGGGGGTTTGGTCACATTAACAATACTCAAGCGATTGATTTGCTTGAATGCGTCAGCGGACCTAATCTGCAGTACGTGGTTGCAGCTCATCTATCGAAAGAAAATAACGACCCAGAATTGGTGCGTAGGCTGATTGCTCAATCATTAAGTTGGGAGGAAGAGTCCGTCGATATCGCGACGCAGGAGTTAGGGTTGGGTTGGCGGACGCTGGGCTCATCAATTTAGTTTGACGTTTTTATTTTCCTAACGTACCCCTGCTGGTCCCATTTATAAAGTGTCTGCGCAAAAAACGTATGCGGCTCAATATCTTTACCAATAACTACTCGGTGATTAGCAAATATTTTAAATATTGCTTGTTCGCATTGAGGGATCGTAAATGCTTCGCCAGCTATGAACCCCAGGTCTTCGCGATACAAAAACTTTATATGACTGTTGATTCGATATGAACGCTTTTTTAATCGAGATAAGAATTTGGACTTTGATTCTACTTTTCTAGCGCGAATCTCATTGTCAAAGTCTACTTGGGTTAGGAATTCACCCGTAAATTTCAATATATCTTGTTTAGACCATCGGATTTTTGATATTTTTTGATCAATTGATTGGAGCAGGTCGGTGGGTATTAGCGCCGGTACTTGTGTTTGTCTCCGGTTGGGGTCTTCAAAAAATCCTGGGAGTTCGATTTCTTGATTCAGATAATGAAGGAATTCGCTTTTAACATGATCGTAACGAGGTGACTTAAATCCGATTGAGTAAGTGAGGCATGGCTCCAACGCTACCCCGTGGTGACCATACTTAGGGGGAAGGTAGAGCATATCGCCGGTTTGCATCTGACAAGTTCCATCAGGGACAAATGATTTTAGGATTCTTAGTTCTTGGTTTGGTAATAATTCCATAGAACGTGGCATACCTACCTTCCATTGGCGTGCTCCCGTTCCTTGAAGGAGGAAAACATCGTAGGAATCGTAATGCGGCCCGACGCTACCCCCGGGAGCAGCATAGCTAACCATGACGTCATCAAGTCTTGAGAATGGAATAAAAGAAAAGAGGCTTAGGAGCTTATCGACACCATAATGCACGTGATTGATGCCCTGTACTAATAAAGTCCAATTTTTCTTTGGTAGGTTTTCCAATTCTTTTTTTGTTACAGGTCCATAGCTAACTTCATACTTTAATCCACTTCTTATCACTAACCGAGCTGAGCACCGTGGATCTCGGGATAGCTCGATTAATTCGTCGAGGCTTAACGACCAGTCGCCGGCTTTGATTGCATCATGAATGAGTAATGGCGTCGTCTGCCAATGTTTTTTTAAGAATTGATGAGCGCCAAGTCCGCCTAGTTGTTTTCCGTAATTCATATAGCTCTGTTTATCTAAAAAAAAGTTAGGATAACTCCATTTTAATGGTTGATTCTGTGTTAACCCCGTTTATTTTGTATCCTGTTAACTAAGATTTACTTTTTAGGGGTTTTGTTTTATGAATATTGGGAAAAGTACTGTGGTTTCTTTAATCTACGAATTATTTGACTTGGATGGTAAGTTAATAGAAAAGACATCGGAACCTATCGCTTACTTACACGGGGGCTTTCAGGGAATTTTTGAGGCCGTTGAAAAGGCGCTCGATGGAAAGGCACTCGGCGATTCAGTTGATGTAAAGCTTGAGCCTGAGGAAGCTTTCGGAGATTACGATGAAAAGTTAGTTCATCTAGAGCCCAAAGAAAAATTTCCAGGGACTGTTGAAGTAGGTATGGAATTTGAAGGTCAGGATGAAAGCTCAAAGTCTAGGACGATCTTCCGAGTGACAGATATTGCCGATGGGAAAGTGGTCGTGGATGGCAATCATCCTCTGGCTGGTATGGGCTTGATGTTTAAATGCAAAATTCATGATGTAAGAGCCGCAACTGCAGAAGAGGTGTCACACGGTCATGTGCATGGGCCCGAAGGGCATCAGCATTAACGGACCTGCTCTAATAGAGAAGGCCTCTTATTGATCATCTTTTTCCGCCAGTCAGTTTGTTAATAAGTGTCGCTAATGTTGATTCTTGAGTGAATTTCCAACTAGCAAACCCAATAGCTATGATCGAAAAAACGCCTAGAACTAAAGCATCAACGTGTAGAGGAAAATCTGTACTTTCTTGTGTGATTGCGATTGAGTGCTTGATGAGATCCACTCCATAAGTAAACGGATTTGCGACTGCGATCCAGTGGAGTATCGTAGGTAGATTATCGACCGGATATAACGCACCGCTTAGGAAGAAAACTGGGAAAATAACGAAATTCATGATAGCGGCGAAGTTATCGAGTGATTTTGATACGACTGCAGTAATGAGACCGAGTGCGGCGCATGCGATAGCAGTGAGACATAGACTAAAAATGAATAGAGTCCAATTTATCTGGTTAAAATGCAATTTTTGTAAGGCGAAAAGTAATACGCAGAGCATGATGATTTGTAAGAGGCCTGCTAATGTGGATGATGCTAGTTTACTGAGTATCACCGCGTAACTGGGCATCGGTGAGATGATAAGCATCCTCATGACACCTGATTCCTTGTCATATACCGTCGATAACGCAGATAGCATTGAACCAAACAAAAGAGTCATACCCAATATTCCAGGGATGATGGCGTCCTGATAGTTTTGATGGCTATCATCAGGCATTATGGAGCCAACACCCCCGCCAATCACAAATAGCCAGATCATAGGTCTG
>CAJQIK010000002.1 GCA_905478365.1 uncultured Burkholderiales Genera incertae sedis bacterium | reverse complement strand
AGGAAATACTTTTTGGAGGTCGTTCGGGAGGGGTCTGACCAAAAAACGCTGGCGCATCAGCAAGCGGACTGAAGCGCAGCCTAATGGGGTCTGCGATTTTGACTGTGTGGGCTGAGTCAAAATCGAGAATCGGTACACTATTCACTCCATGGACACATAAGCAACTACGATCGCAATGCTGTCTGTCTGAGTGATTTATTTCGCCCGTGTCGTGGCAGGGCTTGTCCTTGTCGAGAGCAGTCACGCTGTCGTGATCTGATACTCCACTGCTTGCTACCTGCGCTTGCTCTTGAACTTTATGCAAGCACGTTTCATTAAACGCTAAGGCGAGGGCGCCATTTGCGAAAAATGAGATGATGCAAGTGAAAGCTAAGAGTTTTTTCATACCCGTATTAAATCAAATTTACCGTGAAACGTCCATATTCTCAGGGGTTCAACTGCCCGTAACAGCGTCGGACCGTTTCTTTCTATATGAGTTCAATCAATAAAAGTTGGAGAGGGTGTGTTAAATCAGTCTTGCCTACCCACAACTGCATCAAACGATTATTGATTCGCGGTAATTGCTGGCTCCTCTCCACACTCTTTTTCAATATCTAGTGTCATATTGGTCTCTTTTATGAACAAATTAAGTGGTGCCGTGTACGCGCCGTGATCTATATCCTTTGAGGTGACGCTCTCGTTGCAGGCGCTAAGGCACATTATCGCGATAAGAGGTAGGGCAAACTTCATGATTGTTCTCCAATTTGCTTTGTGGGTGAAGGATTAGTTTCTGAGAATTCCTTAAGAGATCGCACGAATCCAAGGGTGTTGGAGACCCGTCGTGCTACAACGACATACAGCATACGTTCGGTTGGGTTTTGTGAATCGAAAGGAAACTTGGTGACTAATGTCACGCGCTCTCGGTTCGCATTAAAACCAGATTTAACTTCGTTAATCGGTACTACATCAGTTTCAATCACCTGATAGCGTTTGGACTCGCCTGTTTCGAATCTTAGATCTAGAACATCACCGATGTTTAAGAAAAAACAAATTAATTTTTCCATAGGATTTCCTTTTGTTAAGTGTTCATTGCGTGCATTAGTAAATCTGCTTTTTATGACCAAAAAAATCATCCCGCCCACCCTCCACAGACTTGTTCGCTGGCATCAAATTAGATATTCAAGGTCCGTGGGATTACCGCGCGAGCCATCACTGCGTATCGCATGGGTCCGCCAGGAACGAGGGCGTCAAACGGGAAGCATGTGATTAACGTCAGGCGATCGTCACCGCTATCGCGTGCGATGTGTGTATCATTCTCGTGTACCACCTCGGTTTTGATCACCTCATACAATTTTCTATCACCGGAACTACTTTCCAGAAAGAGTTGATCTCCGATGCTTAGATTTTTGAGAAAACTGAAATGGGTATCTCTGTGTCCGCTCAAGACCACGTTTCCATAGCTACCGGGGAGTGCAGTACCCGTCATGTGCCCTGGGCCAAAAGCTAGAGTTCTACCTGATGTGCCTGCGAGCACAAATAAATCGATCTTTCCGTTTTGCGCGGTTAACCGTGCGACTGGATAGGTGTCTGCCCCAGGCCATGGAGTCTGCGCGCTCGCATTACTGATGGCGCCGTGCCAAGCGTTGTGGATCAACTGTTGTGCGAGCCAAGCTTTTGCATGAATATAGCCACCTTCGAAAAGATGCCAAATTGCTAATGACATGAGCGTCGCAAAGAGAAGGTGTCGGATTCGTACGCTCATCTTTGACTCCCTGTTTTAGGTCTTCTGCCTTTAAAGAAAAACACTAAAGCCAAGGTTGAAAACAAAGCTGCAAGAATTAAGTGCATCGATGACGCTGTCGCGGTTTGCGGTAACGCACCAAAAATCTTAGCTTGGCTCCATCGATTAGGCATATTTAGTGGAATGAGCTGCCGATACATGAACTGCATGGTTCTAGTTGGCGTGACGTCAACAGCAACGAGGCTGGAGTATTTGGTTACGAGTGAATGTTCTAGAGCGAGATCGAGAACGGCCTGACGCACCACTTCCTTTGACATTCCGTCACGTAATGACCCCATATGCTCAGATATCTTGCGACGTGCCCAAATCTGGCCAATGCCCTGTTCCTTGCTCTGTTTCTCTAAATTGACTGTCTCACGCCATTGCTGTCCTGCAAATAGGCCTCCAATCTGAACAGCGCCAGTAAACGCTCTATCTGTTGCGGCAACAATAACAAGAGGTTCACCTTGATATAAATCAGGTATGATCGAAGGGCTAAGGTCAACAATGAGATCTTCAGGCCACTTGGTCGAAATATCAGTTACGACTGGATTTTCAAGACGGTTGAAGAAATCCCCCATCTTTGTCGCAACCTCTGAAATATCCCCAATGTAAGTAAAGCTTCCTCGACCGTACTCTGCGATTTTCGTCATTAAGTGGCTATTTGGAGCTGTGCCAATTCCGATCGGAAATAATCTATTTTTACCAAGTCTTTTCTTGATCATTGAAAAAATTTCATCCTCGTTTCCAACGCTGCCGTCAGTGATAAAGACGACTTGTCGAATTCGCCCCGCTTTGGCGTCGTCATTCAAGGCGATGCTGAGTGCGGGTGCAAATTCCGTACCCCCGTCTGCTACCAGCGCATTGATATATCGACAGGCAACCTTTAAATTTTTCTCAGAGGCAGGTTGCTCATGACTGTAGAGTGCTTGTGTGGTGCTATTAAATTGAATGATGTTGAATCGATCTTCATTAGTGAGGCGTTGTACCGCTAGTTTTAGTGCGCTTTTAGCTTGATCAAGTGATGCACCATGCATCGATCCGGATGTGTCAACGACAAAGACGATGTCGCGTGGTAACCGAGGAATATCAGCATTTGGATCGGTCGGTGGGAACAAGGTAATTAGAGAGTAATATTTGTCTCCCTTTTGTTCTGTGTAAACAGCACTCCGGGGCATAGCATCGGGCGCTGACCGCCAAGTCACTTCGAAGTCTCGATCAGCTGGCACATTATTCGATACGAGATTCACCTTATATTGGTGCTCGTTTATTTTATTTTTCTTGATGGCGTGGTTTGTGCTGTGAATCGTTTGGATTGCAAAACCAGCATCAAGTTTGATCGATAGATTGACTGGATTACGTTTTTTTTCAGATTCATCAATGATTAATGGTGAAATTTTTTGGGCATCCGTCACCGAAGGACCTTGATTTACGGTCGAGGTCATCGTGTTCTCATTATGTTCCTGCCCCGGAATATATCTCGGAGCGACAACAAGCGGAAACCGAAGGCTTACTGCACCATCGCGGTAATCGAGTGTGTTTTGATACGCAATCTCAATCGTTATGGATTCTCCAGGCGCAATGTTCGTCAGACTAGTTGTAAACACATTAGATCGTTCTTGCTCTATGAGGGTTGCTTTTTTCCCACTACGTGCTGCTTCCTGAAACTGTTTTTTCGCCTCTTCTCGCTCCTTAATTTGACCTTCTATAATTCGATCCCCAATACGCATTCTCAGTTGATCAACGGCAGCAT
The DNA here is from genome assembly GCA_905478365.1 of uncultured Burkholderiales Genera incertae sedis bacterium. GTDB lineage: Bacteria > Pseudomonadota > Gammaproteobacteria > Burkholderiales > Eutrophovitaceae > Eutrophovita. The sequence goes on along the minus strand of CAJQIK010000002.1, from coordinate 4,738 downwards.
TTTCAGGAAGCGGAAAAACGTAGATGCCTTCTACCCAGTCTTTGGAGTTGTTCTGAAACTGTTGACTGACTGTCGTTCGAGCAAGTATCCCGGACACGTTTATTTTGACGTCAGTTAATAACGTGGGCGTCGGCATGTAATGACCTGTTTGCGCGTTTTTAACGAGTAAACTGCCACTTTTCGTATTATTGATCTGATCCACACTGGCGGCGCTTGCTGCGGTTGATAATAGCGTTAGTGTGATCACGATAAGAACTAGAACTGTAGACACGGTAAATCCCACTGCGATCGAGGCAAGTAAGCCCCTCAAGCCATCTTTCACAATTTGGTCGTTCGGTGATTGGGTTTTAATCCGACCACCGGTCAGGGGTGAATGCATATCAAAGCTCCTCATTTGGTTTAAATAAACAAAATTAATGACACCCGAGCTATTTAAACGAGTAGGTATGAATGCGAGGGGGTAGGGAATAAGGCGATTTGATGCCAATCGTGGCAATTTTGTGGCTTTGAGAGCCAATCAATGAAATGGACTCCACTTGGCGTTATAGTTTTATTAAACAAATTTTGATCGTTACAGGGGGAACATTAATGCGTATTGCACTGGTTGAAGATGATGTGAGCCTCGCTCAAAACTACAGTGACCTTTTTAAAAAGGCCAATTGGGGTGTATCGCATTATCTTGATCGGCTATCGGCCTTGGAGGGGATAGAGGAGTCTTCGCCAGATTTGGCGATTATTGATGTTGGTCTGGGCGCCGAGGATGAAGGCGGATTCCAGTTGTGTCGTCAATTAAGATCGAATCCTACAACCGAGCGATTACCTATTATTCTAATGACCGCTAGGGGCGAGCAGGATGACAAAATTTATGGCTTAAATTTAGGTGCAGACGAATACTGTACAAAAGACCACTCGACCGATTACCTGATTGCCGTGATCAATAGTTTAATTCGACGCATTGAAATGGATCGTCAACCCCTTAGCGTAGACCGGAGTAAGAAAATCATCGGCTCGCTGGAAATTTATCCTGATGAAGCGCGAGCCTCCTGGAGAGGGCAGCTTGTGGACATAACGCCTGGTGAGTACTGGATTATTGAGCGCCTTGTGGAGCTACCTGGCGCGATTAAAGCACATCACCAGTTGATGATTAATGATGTTGAGGTCAGCAGAAACACTGTAACCTCGAACATAAAGAGAATACGAAAGAAGTTTAAGACTATGGACAGCAATTTTTGTGCGATCGAAACAGACTTCGGTCGCGGATATCGTTGGAAAAATGATGGCTAATCGCTTGCGCTGATCGGAACAATGCGTCTTAAAATTAAATTTAATTTGGCATTGTTGGTGTTGGCTTTGGTGCCTTTACTGTCTATTTTCTTTGCGCAGGCCTTGATGGAACGGATGCTCGAGACGCAAAAGGAGAGTGTCCTAACTACAGCGCGTGCTTTGAGTCTTGCTTATGCTGATCGGCCAGAGATTTTTACGAGTGATGCTGTGACACCGTTTGCTCCCGACGTGACTAGCCGTATTGAAATTACGCCGCTTTCCGGTCAACCCGAAATTGATGGGAAAATTGATGACTGGGAAAGCTACATGGTCCAATCCGTGCCCCTAGAGTATGGATTTGGAAGTCCGTCTGATCGGTCTGTTTCTGCTCGTTATCGCGTCGGTAGTTATGGGAAAGCCATTTACCTTGCGATTGAAGTGGAGGCTCGGTCCTCTTACAAGCGCTTTCCTGAACAAGCAATTAGTGAGTTTGAGCAAAATCTTAATGACGATGCGGTTGATCAGATTCTGTTGTCAACAGTAGACGTGGATGGTCAGTTTCGTCAATTTCATATAAAACCCCACAATTCAGGGCAATTATCAGCTTATGTTTTGGACAGAAACGGACTACTTCTTCGAGACGAAGCAGGAAACGTTGTACGTGAGTGGGATATTCGTGGCGAGGTCCGTGCTAGGACAGGTGGATATGACTTAGAGATCAAAATGTATCGGTCCGCAGTAGGGCCAGCTTTAGGCCTCGGCGTGATGAATGTAGCTTGGATGCTTGGTCAGCCGAAAGTCGAGGTGATTCGTAGTTGCGAGAGTTTGGCGGATCCACTGAGGCTTCAAGCTGTTTTTGAGCCCTCCTCCCGGGAAGTTCAAAATGTAATTAAACAACTTGCCCGCTCTGAGGAGTCTCGCATATGGGTTGTAGATACCGAGCGTCGCATTATTGCGCATGCTGAGAACCTCAAGTCAGTAGACTTAAATGCAGAGGATCAAGATCTAATAAATGTCAATCGTTCGAGTGGCAATTTAATTGAAGGTTTTGTGTTGTTTGTAGCACCGATCGTGAGGCCATTATTAAACCTCTGGATTGACCCTGGAACTTACCAATTTCCTGAGCTTCCGAGTGGAACATGGCAGAAGAAAAATCCGGAGATTGATGTCGCATTAAACGGGAAAGCGGTGGCTCAACTTGTCAGAGAACCCAATGAGGAAGGTGGTGGAGTGATCAGCGCGGCTTATCCAGTGGAGGTTGGAGACTCAGTAGTGGGCGCCGTATTTGTGCAAGAAACGACAAATAAGATACTTGCGATGCGTTACCAAACCTTAGAGCTGTTGATTGCTTTCATGTTGGTGGTCTTATTAAGTTACGCTTTAATTCAAGGGGCCCTGGTTAGAAGCGTATCCAAGCGGCTTGATGACCTTTCAGATCAAACTAAAAATGCGTTTGACAAAGACGGAAAAATCGTTGGGCGCATAATCCCACATGAGTCTCGGGATGAAATCGGTGTGCTTTCTCGAAGTTTATCGAGTATTAGCATTCGATTAAAAGACTACACTCAGTATCTTGAAAATTTGTCGAGACGTCTGTCTCATGAATTGAATACTCCGATTGCTGTTGTTCGTTCATCGTTAGAGCTTCTGAGCAAAACGGCTAGTAAGGAGCAAAGTCAGGTCTACATGGAGCGAGCTGCAGGAGGTATTCGCAGACTAGATAACTTAGTTAAGCGTATGAGCGAGGCGTCTGCATTGGAGGCCTCGTTGACATCCGAGGAGCTTGAGGTCATTGACCTGTGTGCGCTGGTTACGGTGAGTGTGGAGGAGTATCAAGCTGCCTATGGAGGCCATCAATTCAAGGTTGTCTTCGCAGAGTCTCCATTGCGGGTTAAGGTGTCTCCTGAGGCGTTTCGACAAATGTTGGATAAGCTTATTGAGAATGCTAATGAGTTCTCGGAGCCAGGATCGTCGATTGATATTGCGTTGTCTTTGATAGGTTCTGAAGTGATGCTTCAAGTCACAAATCAAGGCCCATTAATTCCAGTTGAGCAGCAAGCGCAAATTTTTGATTCAATGGTCTCAGATCGTCGACATACAACACAATCCTCTGAACAGGGCCATCTTGGATTAGGACTCTACATTGTGCGACTTGTCGCTCAATTTCATGGTGGAAAAGTATCCGTACGTAATCGACCGGATCAAGATGGCGTGACGTTTGAAGTAACGATTCCGCATCAAGTTTGATTAAATCTCGTGGATTGAATCTAGGAAATAATGTCGCCTTTTTTTGTAAGTCGCTTCCGTTTCTTCGGTATAGAAAAAAGGTGAGAACCTCAGAACAGTCCGTACCTTTGGCGGTGCAGTCGATTGTTACGAAGCGCCTACGGGACTGCCTGAGGTCCTCTAGGAAGGGGGCGTGTCCAGGTCAGTAATCGAAATGAAAATAATGGAACGAACAAGTGGCCATGTTATGGCGTTTTATTCGTCTTTGATGAATTTATAATTGCCATAAAGTGGCCATTAGATTTTCACTTCTGCTGATTAATCTTTGAGTGCTATCAGAAATGATGCAACTCGATATCAATGATTAATTAGGAGAAAATAAAATGAGTAGAATTATTCCCTGGGTGACTGCAGCTGGTTTGCTAGGATTGTTTGTGACCGTCTATGTTATGGCCAGCACCGGTACTAAAGAAATCAGGTCGATACCAACTGAAAAATTTGATTCCTCGGTGCAGCTTAGCGCAGATGAGGTAGGTGTCGATCAAAACTATGTGGATCCACTTCATAATCAGTTGGCGATGCTTGATCAAAATATCGGTGGGCAGGTTGTCGGATCGACTAAAAGCGCTCCAATGATCGAGGTCAAATACTCCACTAACGGCCCAAAGCATTTAGCGTTATCGGTAGATAAGGTTGCATTTGATAATTCATCTCAGGAGATCATCCAAGAGGTGTGGGATCGTTGGCTCAATATTGACGAGGGATATTTAAATCGTCATACACATTGGCACAAACCTGATCGGGCCGATATTACTTTTGAGAATTTCACAAAATCACTGCATTTTTTTCCGGCAGATAAGAAATTCTCTGAGGTAACCGCTGTTTGTAATAAGCGATCTAACTATAATGAGTTACTACTTTATACCGATGGGCATAAGTGGCTCGATTTAAACCAAGAGCGATCAAATAAGTATTCTGTAACGTTATGGGAGTGGTACAACACAGTTGCGATTAAATCTGGCGAGCAAACATTTATCGAGCATAGAACTCCTAAAGTACACCGGTGGAATGCTCCGATTACACCGTCTCTAGCCGATGCGATATTGAAAACAGGTGAACTTAAGGTTTATGTGGAGGGGAATCAGTCTCGGTTTGATGGCGTGATGATGAATAAACGAGAAAAAAAGGCTAAACAAGCGTTTCCTAATCTTAACTTACACACGACTGTAACCATTCAGAATATTGATGA
>CAJQIK010000001.1 GCA_905478365.1 uncultured Burkholderiales Genera incertae sedis bacterium | reverse complement strand
GTCTATCCTGTCAAGAGCGCATTCGCATCGGTCATCACCTTGAATAACAGTAAACTATCTGCCGAAGTCTCAGCAAAGATCAAGTCAATATCAGCAGAGGTGGGGCAAATTGTTAATAAGGGAGATGTTCTAATTCAACTTGATGCGACTGATTATAGTCTTGCGCTGCAACAAGCAGGTGCTAATTTAATCGCTGCGCAATCAAATCTCGAGTTAAGTCAAAAACAGTTAGAGCGGGCGGAAAAATTAGTATCCGATGGGTTTATATCGCCCGAGAGATTAAATCTAAGAGAGAGCGAGTTCACCAATGCAAAATCTAATGTCGCTTTACGACGCGCGCAATATAACGCCGCGAAAAGAAATGTGGCTAAATGCTCGATAACGGCACCTTTTAAATCAGTAATACGAGAGCGCATAGCTCAAGTCGGTGAGATTACAGCGCCCGGCGCACCTCTTCTTCATCTGAGTGACTTAAGTACTGTAGAAATTGATGCTAAAGTTCAACCCAGACATATTGACTCACTAACCCTGAGCCGCTCGATTGTATTCACCAGTGATGGGACAGAATTCCCGGTCCGTATCAAAAGAATCGTACCCGTAGTAAACGAGGAAAACCGGAATCAAACCGTTCGCTTAGAGTTCATAAAAAATCATGCAGCTATTGGATCAGCAGGTACCATTAAGTGGGCCGCAGATAAGCCGCATGCACCCACAGATTTATTAGTCCAAAGAAATAGTCAGCTAGGCGTATTCATACTCAATGATAACCAAGCCAAATTCTTTGTAGTTCCCGGTGCATCTGAGGGTAGTCCTGCAATAATTAATCTGCCACTAGACACCTTAATGATTTATCAAGGTCAACATAGACTACAAGACGGCCAGGCTGTTTCGATCGTTAGTGACTAAAAACGAGGAAAGAGGCTTCAAAACTCATGTCGCTACTTAGACAATTCTTATCGAACCATGTCATCGCAAATCTGACCTTTGCGATTGTCATTTTTATGGGCGTTGGTGGGTATCTTACGATGCCAAGGGAGCAAGATCCGGAAATCAATTTTAATTGGATAAATGTCACCACTGTTCTGCGGGGCGCCTCAACAGAGGATGTTGAAAAACTAGTCACTCAACCGCTAGAGGATGCAATTCGGCAAGTCTCTGATATTCGCTACGTTTCCTCACGAAGCCAAGAAGGTATTTCATCCTTACTAATCCGATTTGAAGATCTCTCGAGTATCGATTTTGATAAACGTATTAATGACTTGCGCCGAGAAATACAAAATAAAGCAAGCCAAGAATTACCAGTCGAAGCCAATGATCCGTATATCATGGAAGTCACCACTTCCAACGGCTTTCCGACGGCGATGGTGCTAGTGGTAGGTCAAGATGATAACGAACTACTGCGTAACTCTGCACGGCAAGTGCGCATCGATCTTGAACGATTGCAAGGTGTTGATGACGTATTCGCAGTGGGTTTGCATGACCCCGAATTACTTATCGAATTTAGCCCCACTGAACTAGAAGCCCATCAAGTAACCCCTACCCATGTTGCGGACTCAGTCGCATCATGGTTTCGTGATGTATCTGCCGGAGGGATTACCGTTGGCTCACAAGATTGGTCTGTTCGATTATTAGGTAAAGATAAAAACCCCGACAATCTAAACTCAATTCCGGTTAAGTTAATCAAAAATGCCGATTACGTACCCTTATCAGCAGTAGCCAACGTTTCGAACTCAAGAGAAAAAGCAATCCAGCTTGCAGCGCAAGACGGTCGTCATGGCGTACTCTTATCAATCACAAAAAAAAGCTACACCAACACAATAGAGTTAGTCGATCGCATACAGACATACCTCAACGAAAAAAATACTACACTCGAACAAGTCGGTATTGAGATTAGCTTAGTCGACGATCAAACCATCCCTACCAAAGAAGCGATCAGTGTCATGCAAATTAACGCGGGCTTAGGGTTGTTATTAGTTCTCATAACAACATGGGCTTTTTTAGGCGGGCGTATGGCCATATTACTGAGTCTTGGAATCCCATTTTCCATTGCAGGTGCATTTGCCATCGTCTATGCGATTGGCTGGACACTAAACGTATCAATACTTCTCGGAGTCGTAATTGCTTTAGGGATGTTGGTTGATGACACGGTCGTCGTCGTCGAAGCTATTTACTACAGAATTTCAAGAGGAATCGATACGGTAAACGCCTGTATCGAAGGACTTCGAGAGGTCTTTGCCCCTGTTCTGACCTCGGTGCTGACCACTGTCGCCGCATTTTTGCCACTGATGCTGTTACCCGGAATTGTTGGAAAATTTATGCTTGTCGTCCCCGCCATGGTGACCTTAGCGCTCGCGTTCAGCTTGTTCGAAGCATTTTGGATGTTACCCGCACACATCATGGGGCTTAAACTCAACTTCAACAAAAAGTCTCGTGTGCAACTGATTCGAGAAACCAAAACTCGCGTGATACGGCACAAATACAGCAAGGCCCTTGTGTTTGTCCTCAGGCGACCTAAATCTTTTTTATCACTCGCTGTGCTCAGCTTTTGCATCGCTGTATCTGCGGTTGGCGCAGGTTTGGTAAATATTCAATTTTTTGCGTTTGACCCTATAAGACTCTTTTACGTCAACGTAGATATGCCCTCTGGCACCCCCCTTCAGGAAACGATGAAATGGACGAAAAAAATCGAAGGGCAAGTAAGAGACTATGTATCACCTGACGAAGAACGAGCAATTACATCAGTGGCTGGTATTAAATATACCGACCAAGCAGCGTTATTTGAGAGCCGATACGGACAAGTAATCGTGAGCCTTGAGCCACATGAAGGAACTCTTAGAGAAGTAGACGCCGTCATCGATGACATGCGACTCGATATTGGAGGCAGCAATGGACCCGCAAACGTCACTTTTACCCGAATCTCTGGCGGGCCTCCGATCACTAAACCCATCAGCGTCAAAATCAGAGGAGATAATTTTGATGAATTAAGGACCGTTACTACGCACCTGGAAAAATTTCTGGGGACGCTTGACGCAGTTTCTGATATCAGTAATGACGACAGTCCAGGGCGAAATCAACTAAATTTAAAATTAAATTATGAATCAATCAATAGACTTGGTATCGATCCATTAATAGTAACTCGATCAATCCGCTTATTCGTCGATGGTGAAGTCGTCACATTCCTTCAATCAGAAGGCGAGAAAATAGACGTACGCGTCAAATCAAATTTGACTAATTTAGAGGATATTGATGCGTTACTTTCTCAGTCTATTACAACACTAACCGGAGAAAATATTCCTCTAAGGCAATTGGTCCACTTTGATACCGGCAAGTCTCGAGAGAGTATTCGACACTATAACTTCAGACGAACGATCACCTTAGAAGCAGATATTGACCGAGAGCGTATTAACGAAATCCAAGTTAACGAACTAATCAAAGAGGAGTGGGCAAGAATTAAGTTCGACCATCCTAACGTCTCGCTAGATTTCTCGGGCGCACTCGATGATATTCAAGAAAGTTTAGACGCCATGCTCTTGCTATTCTTACTTGGAATTAGCCTAATTTATCTATTAATTGGGACGCAATTTAAAAGCTACTTCCAACCGCTAATGATTCTAGCCACCGTCCCTTTAGCTTTTATTGGCGTTGTAATCGGCTTAATTATCACCCAAAATCCCCTGAGTTTATATACGATGTATGGCATTGTTGCGCTTACTGGTATTTCGGTAAATAGCGCAATTGTGTTGATTGACGCGGCCAATACACGCCGAAAATCGGGCATGAATGGCGTGCATGCTATTGTCTTTGCAGCACGGCGTCGAGTTGTACCGATTTTAATTACATCGTTCACAACGATCGCAGGGCTGCTCTCCTTGGCATTAGGTCTCGGTGGAAACTCGCTACTGTGGGGCCCAGTTGCCTCAGCAATTATGTGGGGATTAGCAGTCTCCACAATGATGACGCTTTTTGTAATTCCACTACTCTATAAAACGTTCTCTCGATAGGTTTAATTTGAATCCGTCACCCAGACGGATTTTGATGCTCGCTTACTTAATTTCAATTTATGAATTAAGGCTTTAGGACAATCGGAAGTACATAAACTTTTAAAATGCTCTTCAGCTAAAAAATCCTGATCTACCATTGTGTGCAGATAATTGGTCAAGCTATCAAAATAACCCTCTACATTTAATAGCCCTACTGGTTTTTCGTGAATTCCTAATTGATACCAAGTCCAAGCCTCAAAGAACTCGTCCATAGTACCGATTCCCCCGGGCATTGCGATAAATGCATCTGCCAAATCGAGCATCTTTGCCTTACGTTCATGCATATCCGAAACAGTCACTAATTCTGTTAGATTTTGGTGCACTACTTCCCTGGTACTTAACCCAGTCGGTATCACTCCGGTCACCTTTCCCCCTTGGGTAATAATGCTATCCGCCAATATACCCATCAATCCGACTCTACCTCCGCCGAAGACGAGCTCTATTTCACCTTCAACAAGAATCTTTGCGAGTCGTTTGGCCGCTAACTCATACGCATCTTTAGTCCCTTTTCTCGAGCCACAAAAAACAGCAATTCGTTTGATCATTTGTTAATTACCTCCGGGTAATGGTAACGCTGTTTTATACTTAACCTGCTTGAGTGCAAAGCTCGATTTGATATTACCTACACCCGGAATTTTTGATAAAAAATTTAAAATAAACGCTTCTAGTACTTGGATATCTGCTACGACTACTCGAATCAAGTAATCGGCTTCTCCCGTCATGAGATAACACTCCATTACCTCAGGGCGTGCTTTGATTGATTCCTCAAAACGCTCCAGCGCCGACTCCACCTGACGCTCTAATGCCACATTAATAAAGACACTCACTTTTAATCCAACTCTTAAGGAATCAATCAAGGTTACATACCGACTGATGTGGCCAGATTTCTCAAGCGCTTTTACGCGTGCCAACGTTGGAGAAGGCGAGAGTCCAATAGCTTTAGACAGTTCGATATTGGTGATTCTCGCGTTATTCTGCAATAACCTTAATATTTCCCAATCAATTGAATCAATCATAATAATCAAAATAATATGCTGTATATAAACAAATATTAGCATAATAATTTTGTTATATAGCAATTTTTAAAGCATAAACAGAATCACGTGCTCCATAACTTTCGATATGATGGACGGTAAATACAAATTTAAATGGCAAACAAGCTGGAGCAACACACATGACCGATATGTCCGACCAAAAGCAAATGAATGTATCAGCATTTTGGCGAGTACTGCCTCAAGATTTAGATCCTATCGAGACTCAAGAATGGGTAGACGCTTTTAACCAACTCGTCGCAATCGAAGGTGAAGAGCGTGCAACTTTTTTATTGATGAAATTGCTAGAACAAGCGAGGCGACTTAGGGTTCCTATGCCTCCCGTACTCAATACACCGTACTCAAACACGATATCGTTGGCAGACCAGCCTCCGTTCCCAGGAAATCTTGACGCAGAGGCTAAATTATCTGCCATTATTCGATGGAACGCTCTAGCCATGGTTGTAAGGGCAAACCGCGTAAACTCAGATTTAGGTGGACACATTGCAACCTACACTTCATCAGCCGATCTCTTCGAGGTAGGGTTCAACCATTTTTTTAGAGCTGGCCTCGATGGTGACTGCGTATATTTTCAGCCGCACTCAGCTCCTGGCGTTTATTCAAGAGCCTTTCTCGAGGGGCGATTAAGCGAAGAAAACGTTGCTAACTATCGACAAGAAACAGGTGGTGTCGGTCTATCCTCCTATTGTCACCCATGGCTGATGCCGGATTTTTGGCAGTTTCCCACTGGGTCGATGGGCCTAGGTGCTATCACCGCTATCTATCAAGCACGTTTCATCCGCTACCTTGAGAATAGAGAACTTCATAATACGAGTGACCGCAAAGTTTGGTGTTTTGTGGGCGATGGCGAAATGGATGAGCCAGAGTCTATCGCCGGACTCTCATTAGCCTCACGCGAGGGGCTTGATAATCTCATTTTCGTTGTGAACTGTAATTTACAGCGCTTGGATGGTCCCGTGCGCGGTAATAGCTCGATCGTCCAGGAACTTGAAGGTCTTTTCGGTGGCGCTGGATGGAATGTCATTAAGGTAATGTGGGGATCTGATTGGGACCCACTGTTTGCGATTGACCAAGAGAACGTGATTATTAAAAGACTGCATGAAACTGTTGATGGTGAATTTCAAAAGTACGCGGCAACGGATGGGCAATTTAATCGCGAAACATTTTTTAATAA